>NZ_JBQQCG010000050.1:0-82552 GCF_052245575.1 Streptomyces sp. 2A115
CTGCCGGACGAGGGGCGCGCGGGGGTCGCAGGACACGACGTGGTGCGCGAGGCCGGCCGGGTACGGCAGCGCATCGGCCTGCTCGGCCAGCACGCGGCGCTCGACGAGGAGCTCGGCGGATGGCAGAACCTGGAGATGTTCGGGCGTCTCCACCACCTGGGCGCCCGCCGCGCGCGCGTGCGGGCCGATGAGCTCCTGGAGCGCTTCGGCCTCGCGGACACGGCGCGCAAGGCGGTGAAGCAGTACAGCGGCGGCATGCGGCGCCGCCTGGACCTCGCCGCTTCACTCATCACCGAACCGGAGGTGCTCTTCCTGGACGAACCGACGACGGGACTCGACCCGCGCGGCCGAGCGGAGGTGTGGAACGCGGTGCGTTCCCTGGTCGGCGGCGGCACCACCGTGCTGCTCACCACGCAGTACCTGGAGGAGGCGGACCAGCTCGCCCATCGCATCTCGGTCGTCGACCACGGCCGGGTCATCGCGGACGGCACGGCGGACGAGCTCAAGGCGAAGACGGGCGGCGACCGGATCGACGTGGTGCTGCGCGACGCTGGCCAACTGGGTGCGGCCGTCGCCTTGTTGCCCTTCGAGAAGACCGACATCTCCGTGGACACCGACCGCCGCCTCCTCAGTGCTCCGGTCACTGACCGAATGGCGGCGCTCGCCGGGGCGGTACGCGCCCTGGAGGAGGCCGGAATCGAGGCGGAGGACATCGCGCTGCGACGGCCGACGCTGGACGAGGTCTTCCTGCACCTGACCGGCAAGCCTGAGGAGGCCGCGTGAGTACATCGTTGAACTGGGCCGTCACCGACTCCTGGACCATGACCCGGCGTGAACTCGCCCACTGGGTACGGCAACCCGTGCAGGTCGTCGTGGGGCTGGTGTTCCCCGTGATGCTGCTGCTGATGTTCGGCTATCTGATAGGCGGCGGCAGCGGTATCGAAGGCGACTACCGCGAGTACCTGGTACCCGGCATGTTCGCGCTGACGATGACCTTCGGCCTGGACGCCACCATGGTCGCGGTCACGCAGGACCTGAACAAAGGGGTGATCGACCGGTTCCGGTCGATGCCGATGGTCAGCGGCACCGTACTCGTGGGCCGCTCGGCCGCGGACATGCTGCAGTCCGTCATCTCACTGGTGGTGCTGGTCGCTGTCGGGCTCGCGGTCGGCTGGACCTGGCACGGTTCGTTCGCCGCCTTCCTGGGCGCGCTCGGCCTGCTGCTCCTGCTGCGGTTCGCGATGCTGTGGATGGGCATCTACCTGGCCATGGTCGCGGGCAGGCCGGAGCTGGTGGTCGCCGTGCAGATCCTGGTCTGGCCGGTGGGCTTCCTGTCCAACGCCTTCGCCACACCCGAGTCCATGCCGGGCTGGCTGGGGGCGACCGTCGAGTGGAACCCCATGTCGGCGACGGCGACCGCGGTGCGTGAGCTGTTCGGGAACAAGGGCGGCGCGGTGAGCACGTCCTGGCCGGCCGAGCACGCCGAGCTGCTGGCGGTGGCGTGGCCGATCGCGCTGCTCGCTGTGTTCTTCCCGCTGGCGGTACGGAGGTTCGCGGCGCTGAGCAAGTAGGCGCCGGCCGGGCAGGCCTGAGCGAGCCTGGGCAGACAGCGGACGCGGGGCAGACAGCGGACGCGGGGCAGACAGCGGACGCGGGGCGGACAGCGGGCGCGGGAAAGTCGTCGGCGGGAAGTGGGAACCCGGTCGCGGCGAGCGGTGTACCAGAAATAGACGCTGCGCGGTGAGCGCGGCGGGGGCATCGGTTCGTCGCTGGTCGGGGGTTTGCATGGAGTCGGTGAAGGCGTGGGCGAAGAGGAAGGCGGTGGCGGTTCTCGCCGCCGTGCTGGGGGTTTCGGCGGTGTTGGGGGCATGCGCCGACGCGGAGCGGGGAGGGGACCGTGCGTCACGGGGCGCACGGCCCTCGGGGCCCTTACGGTCGGCGCCCGATCCCGCTCAGGACGGGGCGACGCCGCCCAGGGTCCCGTCGGCACTCCGACTACCCGGCAGCCCCTCCGGCGTCGGCTTCTCGGCGGACGGCGGCGGGTTCGCGCTCCTCGCGCAGTGCGGTGAGAAGCGCTGCCGGCAGAGCGTAGCCGTGCTGGACAAGGGCGCTGACGCATGGCGGCTCGTGCGCTCACCACTGCCTGACGCGACGGGCGACCTGGGGATAACGGTGGGGCTGACGGTGCTGGGCCCCGGCCGGGCGCTGATCACCGAGGGGCGGTGGCCGCCGACGTACCGGACCTGGTTCACGCGCGACGGCGGGCGCAGCTGGCGCACCGGTTCCGAGAAGCCCTCGGGGACGATTCCCGCGGTACCTGAGGGAGGCGCTCTGGTCCAGGACTGCGTGGAGCTGGAGGACGACGGAAACGGGTGCGCGCGGTCCCGGTTGCTCGCCGTCCTGCCGGCCACCGGTGAGTTCCGGGTGCTGGCCGCGCAGCCACCACTGGAGGGTGTGGTGAGTCCGGCGGGGGAGCAGGCCCACTTGGGGAACGTCCCCGTGCGGCCGACGGGCGAGCCGGCCGAGAAACTGCTCTTCGCCTCCGGCGCCGACCCGGACTCCGGCCTGTCCGCGCTGGCTGTCAGCGAGGACCGCGGGCGCACCTGGCGGACGACTCGGATGCCTGGGACCGAGAAAGGGGGATGGGGCATGAGCGTCGTCACTATGGAAGGCGTGCTGTACGCGGCGCAGCCGGGCCAGCTGCTCGACGAGCCCGATGTGAAGAACGGGCTCCTGGCCATCCACCGCAGCACCGACGGCGGCCACACCTGGCAGCGGATCTGGAAGCACCGTAAGGGGGTGGAGCCGCGCTCCAACCTCGGGGACCTGGTGTCCGCCACCGACGGGGGCCTCACTGTCTACGGCGAAGACGGCGTCTGGCGCAGTACCGATGGCGGCCGCACTTTCCAGCGGGTCAACGGCTCGCGAGGCCCCGCGGGCTCGGTCACCGCGACTCCGCTGGGCTATGTGTGGGCCGACAGCTTCGGCGTCGGGAGTTACCGCATATCCGCCGACGGCGTCCACTGGGACGCGTTCGAGCTGGGGGCCGGACGCTGACCAGGCACACACCGACCAGTGGTGGAAAGCCCAGTGGTGGAAAGCCCCGAGGCGGCAGCTGGGCCCCCTCAGTGATGGAACCCGGTCGCCGCCTCCTTGTCCCGAGTCGACGGATGCGGCTGTCGGCGCAGCTCGGGCAGCAGGCGGCCCAGGTCCTCGGTGAACAGCTCGGCGAGGTCGGACGAGAAGCCGTTGCGGCACACCACACGCAGCACGGAGAGGTCTTCACGGTTCGCGGGGAAGGTGTACGCGGGCAGCAGCCAGCCACGCTCACGCATGCGCCTGGACACGTCGAAGACGTCGTACGCGGTGACGTCCGAGCCGGTTGTGAAGGAAAATACGGGCAACTGATCACCCCGGGTGAGGAGTTGGAAATCGCCGAGCGACTCGACCCGCTCGGCGAGTCCCTGGGCGACGTCCCGTGTCGTCTGCTGCACGGCCCGGTAGCCCTCACGGCCCAGCCGAAGGAACGTGTAGTACTGGGCCACCACCTGCGCCCCCGGCCGGGAGAAGTTGAGCGCGAAGGTCGGCATGTCGCCACCCAAGTAGTTGACGTGGAAGACCAGTTCGTCCGGCAGTTCGGCGGCCGAGCGCCACAGCGCCCAGCCGACGCCCGGGTAGACCAGTCCGTACTTGTGCCCGGAGGTGTTGATGGAGGCGACACGCGGCAGCCGGAAGTCCCAGACCAGGTCCTCGTCGAGGAAGGGGGCGACCATCGCACCGGACGCGCCGTCCACGTGGACGGGGATGTCCAGACCCGTGCGCGTCTGCAACGCGTCCAGAGCGGCGCAGAGTTCGGCGATCGGCTCGTAAGACCCGTCGAAGGTGGAGCCGAGGATGCCGACGACCCCGATGGTGTTCTCGTCGCACAGTTCGGCGGCGGCCCCCGGGTCGAGGTGGAAGCGGTCGCCCTCCATGGGGACTTGGCGGGCCTCGACCTCCCAGAAATTGCAGAACTTCTCCCAGCAGACCTGCACGTTGACACCCATGACGAGATTCGGGCGGGCCCCCGGATACCGGTCGGCGTTGCGGTGGGCCCAGCGGCGCTTGAGGGCCATGCCCGCGAGCATGCAGGCCTCGCTGGACCCTGTCGTCGAACAGCCCACGGCGGCGGCCGGATCCGGCGCGTTCCACAGGTCGGCGAGCATCGCCACGCACCGCCGCTCCAGCTCGGCCGTGCGCGGATACTCGTCCTTGTCGATCATGTTCTTGTCCCGGCACTCGCCCATCAGCACCCCGGCCTGCGGTTCCATCCAGGTGGTGACGAAGGTGGCGAGGTTGAGACGGGAGTTGCCGTCGAGCATCAGCTCGTCGCGCACGAGCTGATACGCGGTAGTCGGTGGCAGCGGCCCGTCCGGCAGCCGGTGCTTGGGTGGGGCCTGCGTCATGCCGCCGACCGGATTCGCCTCCCCGTAGAACGGGTTGACGGCCAGAGGGCGCTCGTCGGGCTTCTCGGGGCCGGTGTGGAGCGGCATGGTGCCTCCGGTGGGTCGATGGGTGGGGCCGGGCTGGATTCCATGGTGAGCCACCATCCGTCATAAGCGGGTAAAGCTGGCATAGCGTCCGGTGGATTGTCGGCATGGCGCCCGGTGGATTCGGGCTTGCACCTCACGCGGCGTCAGGGCGCAGGCTGAGGTGCGTACCGAAAAGGAGGGAGCGGAGGCGATGAGCTATTCCGTGGGACAGGTCGCCGGTTTCGCCGGGGTGACGGTGCGGACGCTGCACCACTACGACGAGATCGGGCTGCTCGTACCGAGCGGGCGCAGCCACGCGGGCCACCGGCGTTACAGCGACGCCGACCTCGACCGGCTGCAGCAGATCCTGTTCTACCGGGAGCTGGGCTTTCCGCTGGACGAGGTCGCGGCCCTGCTCGACGACCCGGAGGCGGACCCGCGCGCGCATCTGCGCCGACAGCACGAGCTGTTGACCGCCCGGATCGAGAAGCTGCAGAAGATGGCCGCGGCCGTGGAGCACGCCATGGAGGCACGCAAGATGGGCATCAATCTCACGCCCGAGGAGAAGTTCGAGGTCTTCGGGGACAAGGACCCCGACGAACATGCCGAGGAGGCCGAGCGCCGCTGGGGAGGCACGGAGGCGTACGCCGAATCGCAGCGTCGCGCCGCCGGTTACACCAAGGACGACTGGAAGCGGATGCAGGCCGAGGTGGCCTCCTGGGGCGGGCGCTACGACGCCCTCATGGAGGCCGGTGAGCCCGCCACGGGGGAGCGGGCCATGGCCATGGCCGAGGAGCACCGGCAGCACATTGGTCAGTGGTTCTACGAGTGCTCGTACGGGATGCACCAGGGCCTCGGCGAGATGTACGTGTCCGACGAGCGGTTCAAGGAGTTCTACGACTCCATGCGCCCGGGGCTCGCCGAACACCTGAGGGACGCGATCGCCGCGAACGCCGCGCGCCACGCGTGAACGGGGCCCGGCCCGGGCTCACTCCCGGGCCGGAGCCTGCGCGGCTGAGGGCTCACGGTTTTGTCCCAGTTCGCTCACAGTGCATGCCGGGTATGCCGGGGGAACCTGGTTCCGTCGTCCTGCGTTGATAGCTTTGGGTCGGCTACAGCTTGACGCCCCGCACCTTCCACCACCCTTCAGGAGCCCGGAACCGTGACGACGCTTGCCCTCGGACCAAGCTGGTTGGACCCGGACTACCTGCTCGACTCGTTCGGCATCTGGGGCTTGCTCCTGATCGTCTTCGCCGAGTCCGGCCTGCTCATCGGCTTCTTCCTGCCGGGTGACTCCCTGCTGTTCACAGCGGGTCTGCTGATCACCTCGGACCAGCTGGACTTCCCGCTGTGGGCCGCCATTCTCCTGATCTGCCTCGCCGCGATCCTCGGCGACCAGGCGGGCTACATGTTCGGCAAGAAGGTCGGCCCTTCGCTGTTCACCCGCCCGGACTCCCGTCTCTTCAAACAGGAGAACGTGGTCAAGGCCCACGAGTTCTTCGAGAAGTACGGCCCGAAGTCGCTGGTCCTGGCCCGGTTCGTGCCCATCGTTCGCACGTTCACGCCGATCATCGCGGGCGTCAGCGGCATGCGGTACCGCTCGTTCCTCACGTTCAACATCATCGGCGGGGTGCTCTGGGGCGCGGGCGTCACCCTGCTCGGCTCCTGGCTGGGCAAGATCGAGTTCGTCGAGAAGAACATCGAGCCGATCCTGCTCCTGATCGTCCTCATCTCGGTGGTGCCGATCATCATCGAGTTCATGCGGGCCCGGAGTAAGTCCAAGAAGGCGGCGGCCGAGGGCCCCGTGGACCCGACGAATCCGGCAACCCCTCCGACGCAGCCGCAGCGCGGACGGCACGCCAAGCGCTGATCGCCCACTCCGTAGGCGCATGAAAACTCCGTAGACGTACGAAAACGGAAAACGCCCACTACGGAGACGTACGAAAACTCGACGGAGACGTACGAAAACTAGAACCCGCGCGTCCGCTTGGCCGCGCGGCGCCCCGCCGAGCTGGCCGCTCCCGGCACCCGCAGGAACAGCCGGGAGATCTCGGAGCCCAGGTTCACGCCGATCGCGATGGCCATCGCGAGGGCGGCGGCCTTGGTGAGGGACACCAGCCCCGCGTCGACGTTGTTCTGGGCGATCGCGAGGAGCCCGAAGTACGTGGCGGAACCGGGCAGCAGCGGCCCGATCGCGGCGGTCGTGTACGGGAGCGCGGACGCGAACCGGTAGCGCGACAGGAGCTGCCCGAACAGGCCGACCACGCCGGCGGCGACGGCCGTCGAGGCGACCGGTGAGATCTCGCCCGCGTAGTGCATCGCGCCGTACACGCTCCAGGCCACGCCGCCGTTGAGCGACACCAGTAGCACGGTGGATCGTTCCTGCTGCAGCAGCACCGCGAAGGCGAGCGACAACAGCATCGACGCGGCGATCTGCGCCACCGGCCGCTCGGCGAACAGCAGCGCCGCGTCCGGATTCAGCTCGACGCCCAGCTTCACACCGAAATACAGGACGACCAGGACACCGATGACGACACCCACGAAGAGGTACATGACCTCAAGGAGGCGGGCCGCCGCGGTGATGTAGTAGCCGGTCAGGCCATCCTGCACGCCCGCCACCAGTGCCCGCCCGGGCATCAGCGCGAAGAGACCACCGGTGATCACCGCGGAGGCGCGCACCTCGACATTCGCGAGCGTGAGCGCGATCCCGATCGCGGCGGGCGGCATCGCGGCCACCGTGAACTGGTAGAACTCCGGCAGCCCGCGCCCCGAGCACAGCCACGCGAGCCGGTCGCCCAGCACCGCGCCGAGAGTGGCCGCCACGAAGACGACCAGGCCACCGCCGACGAGCATGGAGGCCGCGCCCGCGAGGAGGCCGGAGGCCCCGGTCAGCGCCCAGCCGTTGTACGGGTGACGGTTTCGGCGTATCTCCGCGAGGCGCCGGTAGGCCTCCTCCAGGGAGATCTCGGTCTCGTCGTCGCTGATGTCGTCGACCAGCTGGAACACCGCCGCGAGCCGCGTGTAGTCGGTGCCCCGGCGGCGTACCGTCCGTGACGCCGTCACCGGATCGTCCACCAGCGACGGCTGGTACGAGATGGACAGCAGCGTGAACGTGACGTTCGGCTCGCAGCGGTCCAGGCCGTACGAGCGGCAGACGGCGAACATCGCCGCCTCCACGTCCTCGGCGCCCTCCCCGCCCGCGAGCAGCAACTCGCCGATGCGCAGCGTCAGGTCGAGCACGCGCGGAACCGCAGGGCCCTCGTCCTCCGCCTTCTGCACGATCTCGGGCACGGGCCGCTCGGCGACCGGCATACGCAGCATCGTGCGCATCCGGTCCTGCCAGGGGATGTCCTTGGTCAGGTCGACCCGGGGGATGCCCAGGGGCGGCGTGAAGGCGGGGGCCCGGTACGTACGGGGCGTGTTGAAAGCCGAGCCCTCCGGCTCGGTGGTCGGCGGCTCGGGCGGCGCGAGCCCCACCGGAATCGCGAACTCCGACGTCGTGTGCGACTCGTCCTCGATCGCCGGGGCCACACCGGGCGGTTGCGTGAACGCACTCCTCGCCTCGTCCGACTGCGGCTTGCGGTCTTCCGCCTCCGGCTCCGTCACCCCACGACTCCCGACTCGCACCTCCAGTAGGCCCCAGTATGAGCACAGGCATGCGAACGGGCCGCGCGCACCCGGCGTACGGCCCGTAACAGCGGCCTTCTTCAAAGAAGCCGGCGATCAAGAAGCCGACGACCTAGAGGGGGCGCTCAGTGACCGCCCGTCTCCTTGAAGCGCTTGTACGACCGCTCGATCTCGGCCTCGGCGTCCGTGCGCCCCACCCAGTTGGCGCCCTCGACGGACTTGCCGGGCTCCAGGTCCTTGTAGACCTCGAAGAAGTGCTGGATCTCCAGACGGTCGAACTCCGACACGTGGTGGATGTCCCGCAGGTGCTCGACGCGCGGGTCGTGCGCCGGAACGCAGAGCAGCTTGTCGTCGCCGCCGGCCTCGTCCGTCATGCGGAACATGCCGATGGTGCGGCACTGGATGAGGCAGCCGGGGAAAGTCGGCTCGTCCAGGATGACGAGGGCGTCCAGCGGGTCGCCGTCCTCGCCGAGGGTGTTCTCGACGAAGCCGTAGTCGGCCGGATAGCTGGTCGACGTGAACAGGCGACGGTCCAGGCGGATCCGACCGGTCTCGTGGTCCACCTCGTACTTGTTCCGTGAACCCTTCGGAATCTCGATCGTGACGTCGAACTCCACCGGTGGCTCCTCCATGATCAGCACATAGTTCTGGTGGTTAAGTGTCCCTCACGCAGGTGTGTGATCGCGAAAGGGGCTGGTGGTCGTGCCAGAGCTGAAAGCTTGGCGGGCCGCGAGACCGCATGTGGTGCGGGTCGCGCGATCCGTGAAGCCGCAACTCGTACGGGCCCTCGGAGCCGTGAAACCACCACTCGTCCGGGCCGCGGGAGCCGTGCGACCGCTGGTGACGCGGCCATCGACCGCGCAGTTCACGGCGGGCGCCGCCACCCTCGGACTCGCCCTCGCGATCACCGTGGTCACCGCGGCCGGGCCCTGGGACTCCACCGGTCAGCGTACGGCGGAGCGCGACTGGGCCGCATCGCGGGAGCGCGCAGGTGGCGCAGATCACGGCCATGTGTCCGGTACGTCCGGAAAGTTGCCGCAGCCCGCGCCCAGTGCCGCAGCTGTGCTCACCGGACTGGGCGGCTCCGTCGGCTCCGTACCGTCTCCCACCGAGAAGGCCCTCGCCGACATCCTCGGCCCGCTCCTCGACGACGCCTCGCTGGGCTCCGAACGCTCGGCCGCCGTCGTCGACATGACCACCGGCAAGCGCCTGTACGGCAAGGGCGAAGACGACGCGCTGACCCCGGCCTCCACCACGAAGATCGCCACGGCCGTCGCGGCGCTCACCGCGGCAGGCGCCGACCACCGCATCGCGACCCGTGCGGTCCTCGAACCGGACACCCAAGAGGTCGTCCTCGTCGGCGGCGGCGACCCCACGCTGACCGCCCGCGAGGAGACGGCCGGCAACGCGAGCCTGCGCACCCTGGCCGACGACACCGCCCGCGCCCTCAAGGCCCGCAAGCTGGGCGAGGTGACCGTCTCCTTCGACACCTCGCTGTATGCGGGCCCCACCGTGCACCCCATCGGCCCCAACGCCAACCTCGCCGCGGTCAGCGCCCTGATGACCGACGAGGCCCGCCTGGACGACTCCTCCAGCGGCCCCGCGGACCGGAGCAGGGACCCGGCGGCCGACGCGGCCCGGAAGTTCGCGGACCTCCTCGAGGACCGCGGCATCAAGACCAAGGCCCCCGGCCCCTCCAAGGCGACCGGCCGCGCCAAGGCCCTCGCCACCGTCGAGTCCCCGCCCCTGTCCGCCCTGGTCGAGCGCATGCTGACCAGCAGCGACAACGACATCGCCGAGGCCCTGGCCCGCCAGACCGCCCTCGCCTCCGGCGAACCGGCGAGCTTCGAGGGCGGCGCCACGGCGATCCGTAAGCAGCTGAAGAAGCTCGGACTGCCCCTCGAAGGAACCCGGTTCGCGGACGGCAGCGGCCTGGACCGCGCCGACAAACTCACCGCCGACCTGCTCACCGCCCTGTTGGCCGAGGCGGCCGACCCGGCCCGCCCCGACCTGCGCCCGGTCCTCACCGGCCTCCCGGTGGCCGGATTCACCGGCACCCTCGTCAAGCGTTACGCCGACCAGCCCGGCACCGGCGTCGTACGCGCCAAGACGGGCACCCTCACCGGCGTACACACCCTCGCGGGCACGGTGGTCGACAGCGACGGCCGCCTCCTCGCGTTCGCCTTCCTGACGTCTTCGGACCGGCCCATGGACCCGACGGCCACCCAGGCGGCCCTGGACCGCCTGGCGTCGACCCTGGCGGGCTGCGGCTGCGATTGAGCATTGGGGCGCGCTCCGTCAGGGGGCCTTGTCAGGCCGCGCCCCCAAAAGGGGCGCGCGGAACCGCGCGCCCGGCCACAGCCGACCCGCACTTTGAGGACCACGGCACTTCCCCCGGCCCGTACTCCCTGCCCCCAGCGGCAGCGCTCACGTACGGTTGACGCATGACGAGCATCGGTGGTGCGGAGATGGTCGACTGGAATCTCGCGGTGGCGACCGCGACCCGGCTCGTACGGCCGGGCCCAGAAGTGAGCCGCGACGACGCCCGAGCCGTCGTCGCCGAACTGCGCAAGCATGCCAAGGCCTCGGAGGAGCACGTCCGCGGTTTCACGCGGATGGGCGGCGACGACCTCCGCGACACCCCCATCCTCGTCGTCGACCGCCCGGGCTGGGTCCGGGCGAACGTCGCGGGGTTCCGGGAAATCCTCAAGCCGCTGCTCGACAAGATGCAGGAGCGGCGCGGCAGCACCCCCGGCGGAGCCGTCCTCGGCGCCGTCGGCGGCAAGGTCACCGGCGTCGAGCTGGGCATGCTGCTGTCCTTCCTGGCCTCCAGGGTCCTCGGGCAGTACGAGACCTTCGCCCCGGCCACCCGGGACCTCCCGGCCGGTGAGAACGGCGGAGGCAGGCTCCTCCTGGTGGCGCCGAACATCGTGCACGTGGAGCGCGAACTCGACGTCCAGCCCCACGACTTCCGGCTCTGGGTCTGCCTGCACGAGGAGACCCACCGGACGCAGTTCACGGCCGTGCCCTGGCTGCGCGACCACCTCGAGGGCGAAATCCAGTCTTTCCTGGGCGAGACCGAGGTCGACCCCATGACCGTCCTGGAGCGCATCCGCGAGGCCGCCCAGTCGCTCGCCGGCGGCCGCCCCGAGGGCGAGGAGGGCGACGACGGCCGGTCCATCGTGGAGATCGTGCAGACCCCTGCCCAGCGGGAGATCCTCGGCCGTCTGACCGCCGTGATGTCCCTCCTGGAGGGCCACGCCGACTTCGTGATGGACGGAGTCGGCCCCGAGGTGGTCGCGTCCGTCGCCGAGATCCGCGAGAAGTTCCAGCAACGACGCGCCCGCGGGGCCTCCCGCCTCGACCTGGCGCTGCGCAAGCTGCTCGGCCTGGACGCCAAGCTGCGCCAGTACCGGGACGGGGAGCGTTTCGTACGCGCCGTCGTGGACGAGGTCGGCATGGACGGGTTCAACCGCGTGTGGACCTCGCCGAACACGCTCCCGACCAAGTCGGAGATCGCCAAACCGGCGGACTGGGTCGCGCGGGTGCACCGTAAGGCAGAGTCGTGAATTGAATCCGGCCGACGGCAGATGAACGCCCCTTCAATCACCCGTCCGAGGGACCGTTGGCGATGGGTAGGCGTGCAATGCTCGGGGAACGGCCCTGTTCTGTCACCATCTACACACTCTGAGTGACCGAACTTCGGGCTCACCCCCCGACAATTTCATGAAGGGAACCGGACATGGGTCCCCATCCTGCGGTCGCGGCGATACGCCTGGCGGTCCGCCGCGTCCTCCACGACGTCCTCACCGACCACGCCCCTGACCAGACCTCGCACGAGCCGCCGCCCCCGCCGCTCGTGCTCGTCGCGTGCTCCGGCGGCGCCGACTCCATGGCCCTGGCCTCCGCCCTCGCCTTCGAGGCTCCCAAACTCGGCATTCGCGCCGGTGGCGTCACCGTCGACCACGGTCTGCAGTCCGGTTCCGACGTGCGCGCCGCCGAGGTGGTGCTGCGTCTCACCGAGCTCGGGCTGGCCCCGGCCGAGGCCGTCACCGTCAGCGTCGGCCGCGACGGCGGACCCGAGGCCGCCGCCCGCGACGCCCGGTATTCGGCCCTGGACGCCGCCGCGGAGAGCCATGGCGCCGCCGCGATCCTCCTCGGCCACACCCGCGACGACCAGGCCGAAACCGTCCTGCTCGGCCTCGCCCGCGGCTCCGGCATCCGCTCCCTCTCCGGAATGGCAGCCGTCTCCGGGGGACCGGGCGCCACCCGCCGATACCGCCGCCCCTTCCTCCACCTCGACCGGCAGACCGCCCGCAAGGCCTGCATGGTCCAGTCCCTGCCCGTCTGGGACGACCCCCACAACGCCGACCCGGCCTACACCCGCTCCCGCCTGCGCCACGAGGGACTGCCCGCCCTGGAGAAGGCACTCGGCAAGGGTGTCGTCGAAGCCCTGGCCCGTACGGCCCAGCTGTCCCGAGACGACGCCGACGCCCTCGACGCCTGGGCCGGCCAGGCCGAGGCCACCGTGCGCGACGCGGCCGGCCTCCTGGAGTGCGCCAAGCTGTACGCTCTGCCGCCCGCCGTGCGGCGCCGCATCCTGCGCCGCGCCGCCATCGAGGCCGGGGCGCCCGCCGGTTCGCTGTTCGCCCGGCACATCGAGGAGATGGACCGGCTCATCACCGGCTGGCGCGGCCAGGGAGCCATCAATCTGCCGGGCAAAGTCGTCGCCCAGCGGCAGGGTGGCAGACTGGTGATTCGGCAAGGCTGAAAAAGGGTCCCCCTTAGGGGAGTGACTCTCCCGAAAGGGCAACCCCTTCGGGAGCGGCTCCTCTCCGAGGAGGGTCGGGAAGCAGCCGGTGGGACGACCGAAAGTGATGCGGGTGGACGCGAAAGACATGAGTACCGACCTCAAGTCGGTGCTCATCACCAAGGAAGAGATCGACGCGAAGCTGGCCGAGCTGGCAGCGAAGATCGACGCGGAGTACGAGGGCAAGGACCTGCTGATCGTCGGAGTCCTCAAGGGCGCCGTGATGGTCATGGCGGACCTGGCGCGTGCCCTGTCCACCCCGGTCACCATGGACTGGATGGCGGTGTCCTCGTACGGCGCGGGCACCCAGTCCTCCGGCGTGGTGCGGATCCTCAAGGACCTCGACACCGACATCAAGGGCAAGCACGTCCTGATCGTCGAGGACATCATCGACTCGGGGCTGACGCTGTCCTGGCTGATCTCCAACCTCGGCTCGCGTGAACCGGCCTCCCTCAAGGTGTGCACGCTGCTGCGCAAGCCGGAGGCGGCGAAGGTCGCGATCGACGTGGAGTGGGTCGGCTTCGACATCCCGAACGAGTTCGTCATCGGGTACGGCCTCGACTACGCGGAGAAGTACCGGAACCTCCCGTTCGTCGGTACGCTCGCGCCCCACGTCTACGGCGGCTGAGGCACCCTGAGAGGGCAGCGCTCGCCGACAGGTGACGCAGCCCTCACGGGCCACCGGGAACCCCAGCGGGTTTCGCGCCGTTGGAGCATGCGTAGACGGGTTTGTCAGCCGGACCGTGCGGCTTCGGGTGACAATGCTGGGGTACCGTCCGAAGAACAGTCTTATCAAACTCACTATGGCAGGAGGGACGGGGCGGCACCGCTCCGTATGGATGGACGTGAAGCGATACTTCCGTGGGCCGGTCATGTGGATCGTGCTGGCCGTCCTTGCCGTGGTCGTGTTGATGCAGGTCGTCGGCTCGTCCGGCGGCTACAAGACGGTGGACACCGGCCAGGTCGTCCAGGCGATCAATGACAACAAGGTCCAGCAGGCCAAGCTCACCACCGGCGACGAGGCGACCATCAAGGTCGAGCTCAAGGACGGCGAAAAGATCGAGGGCAGCTCGAAGATCCAGGCGAGCTACATCGGCGACCAGGGCGTTGCCCTGGCCAACACCCTCCAGACCAAGTACCAGGACAAGCAGATCACGGACGGCTACACGGTTTCGCCGACCAAGCAGAACGCTTTCGTCGGCATCCTGCTGTCCCTGCTCCCCTTCGTCCTCATCGTCGTCGTCTTCCTGTTCCTGATGAATCAGATGCAGGGCGGCGGCTCCCGGGTCATGAACTTCGGGAAGTCCAAGGCGAAGCTCATCACCAAGGACACCCCGAAGACGACGTTCGCGGACGTCGCGGGCTCGGACGAGGCGGTCGAGGAGCTCCACGAGATCAAGGAGTTCCTCCAGGAGCCGGCGAAGTTCCAGGCCGTCGGGGCGAAGATCCCCAAGGGCGTGCTCCTGTACGGGCCTCCCGGTACGGGCAAGACGCTGCTCGCGCGTGCTGTCGCGGGCGAGGCCGGGGTCCCCTTCTACTCGATCTCCGGGTCCGACTTCGTCGAGATGTTCGTCGGTGTCGGTGCCTCCCGAGTCCGTGACCTGTTCGAGCAGGCCAAGGCGAACGCTCCGGCGATCGTCTTCGTCGACGAGATCGACGCCGTCGGCCGGCACCGCGGCGCCGGTATGGGCGGCGGTCACGACGAGCGCGAGCAGACGCTGAACCAGCTGCTCGTCGAGATGGACGGCTTCGACGTGAAGGGCGGCGTCATCCTGATCGCCGCCACGAACCGGCCCGACATCCTGGACCCGGCTCTGCTGCGCCCCGGCCGCTTCGACCGCCAGATCGCGGTCGACCGTCCGGACATGCAGGGCCGTCTGGAGATCCTCAAGGTCCACCAGAAGGGCAAGCCGGTCGCTCCGGACGTCGACCTGTCCGCAGTGGCGCGTCGCACGCCGGGCTTCACCGGCGCCGACCTGTCGAACGTGCTGAACGAAGCGGCGCTGCTCACCGCGCGCGGCAATCTGAAGCTGATCGACAACCACATGCTGGACGAGGCGATCGACCGTGTGGTCGCGGGCCCGCAGAAGCGGACCCGGATCATGTCGGACAAGGAGAAGAAGATCACCGCGTACCACGAGGGCGGTCACGCCCTGGTCGCGGCGGCTTCACCGAACTCCGATCCGGTCCACAAGATCACGATTCTCTCCAGAGGACGTGCTCTGGGCTACACGATGGTCCTGCCCGACGAGGACAGGTACTCCACGACGCGCAACGAGATGCTCGACCAGCTGGCGTACATGCTGGGCGGGCGCGCGGCCGAGGAGCTCGTCTTCCACGACCCGACCACGGGCGCTGCGAACGACATCGAGAAGGCCACCGCAACGGCCCGCTCGATGGTCACGCAGTACGGCATGACCGAGCGGCTCGGCGCGATCAAGTTCGGTGGTGACAACACCGAGCCGTTCCTCGGCCGTGAGATGGGTCACCCGCGCGACTACTCGGAAGAGGTCGCCGCGCTCGTCGACGAAGAGGTCAAGAAGCTCATCGAGAACGCGCACAACGAGGCCTGGGAAATCCTGGTCGAGAACCGCGACGTCCTCGACGCGCTGGTGCTACAGCTGCTGGAGAAGGAGACGCTGAGCAAGGAGCAGATCGCTGAGATCTTCGCTCCCATCGTCAAGCGCCCGGCCCGTCCCGCGTGGACCGGCTCCTCCCGGCGCACGCCGTCCACCCGCCCGCCGGTGCTCTCCCCCAAGGAGCTGTCACTGACGAACGGGGCGAACGGCGCGACCCCGGCGATCACCGCGAACGCGAACGTCTCCGCCGAGGCGCAGGCGCTCCCGGTGACCGAGCCGGCCCCCGAGGACCGCTCCGAGAGCTGACCCCGGAGGCCTCACCAGGCCCGGAATGACTGCCGCGTCCCCCAGGTTCTAGCCTGGGGGACGCGGCATTTCGGTATGCCGGCGGCGACGCGCGTGGTCCGTACGCGTGAGCGGCACAGAAACGAGGCACCAGATGACCGACCCCGTGACGCTGGACGGCGAGGGCACTATCGGCGAGTTCGACGAGAAGCGCGCCGAGAACGCCATACGAGAGCTGCTGATCGCGGTGGGGGAGGATCCGGACCGCGAGGGGCTGCGGGAGACGCCCGGCCGCGTGGCGCGCGCGTACAAGGAGATCTTCGCGGGGCTGTGGCAGACGCCCGAGGAGGTCCTGACGACGACGTTCGACCTCGGCCACGACGAGATGGTCTTGGTGAAGGACATCGAGGTGTTCTCGACCTGCGAGCATCATCTGGTGCCGTTCAGGGGCGTCGCGCACGTCGGCTACATTCCGGCCACCACCGGCAAGATCACGGGGCTGTCCAAGCTGGCCCGGCTCGTGGACGTCTATGCCCGTCGGCCACAGGTGCAGGAACGACTCACCACGCAGATCGCCGACTCGCTGATGGAGATCCTGGAGCCGCGCGGCGTGATCGTCGTGGTGGAGTGCGAGCACATGTGCATGTCGATGCGCGGCATCCGCAAGCCGGGAGCGAAGACCATAACGTCGGCGGTGCGGGGGCAGTTGCGGGATGCCGCGACTCGTAATGAGGCTATGAGTCTCATCATGGCGCGGTGACGCTCCGCTGAGGTGCGGGGGAGTACGGCGCGTCGGTAGGTGCGGGTTGGTTGTGGCTGGGCGCGCCCACGCGGCGGAGCCGCAAATGTCACAGCCCCGCGCCCCTTACGGGCGCGCCCCGTAAGGGCCGCGCTCCCGGCAGGGTCGCGTTACGCCGCCGGAGCCGCCGTCCCCCCGTTCGTGTCGTCGTCCTCCGGGAGCTTGCAGACGCGCTCCAGGAAGAAGGCGGCCGCTATGACGGCGATTCCTGCCAGGACGGAGAAGCCGGCGTAGATGGCCTGGTCGCGGCGGGCCGGGACGTCGAGGGACTCCAGGAGGAAGGCGCCCGTGCCGCCGTACATACCGGCGACGAGGGCCGCCACCAGGGCGCTGGCCTGGCCGAAGACGACCGCGCGGGCGGCCATCAGGGGGTCGACGCCCTTGGCACCCGGGCGACGCTCTCGCTGGGCCTTGAGACGGGCTCGTAGGGAGAGTGCCGTGGCCAGCAGGACTGCGGCGATCAGAGCGAGGACGATGGGGGCGGCCAGGGGGACCCGGGGAAGCGTGCCCACCGAGTTCCACAGGCGGGCACCCGCCCAGGACAGCACCCCGGCGATGACGAACACCGCGGCCAGCGTCCTGATGCGCAGCTCTTTCACTCAGTTCCCCTCGTGATTGCATGTCCCGGCCACGGCGGTCCGGCCGGCGGTCCGGTCCGCGGCGCAGCCGCTGTCGGATGCGGCGTCCCCGGGAGGACGCAGCCACTCTGACTCTGCCCTTCGGCCAACCGCCTGTGGTGGTCTCGACCTTAACGACTACTCGGGCAGCTGGAGTTCCAGGTCGGCGCGGGGCGCGACACCTTCCCGGGGGACGGCGGCGAGCAGCCCCGCCACGGGGCCGCGGCCGGGCAGCTGCGCCTCGGGATCCACGTCGTACCAAGGGGCGAGGACGAAGGCGCGCTCGTGGGCGCGCGGGTGGGGGAGGGTCAGGTCCGGGTCGTCGGAGACGACATCCGCGTACGCCACGATGTCCACGTCGATCGTGCGCGGGCCCCAGCGCTGGTCCCGTACGCGGTGGAAGGCCTCCTCGACCGCGTGCGCCCGCTCCAGGAGCGAGGAGGGCGGGAGGGTGGTCCTGAGTACGACCACCGCGTTGAAGTACGTCGGCTGGCTGCCGGGTTCGACGCCCCACGGCTCCGTCTCGTACACCGGAGAGACCGCCTTGACGCGGACGCCCGGTGTGTCCTCCAGGGCGTCGATGGCTCCCTGGAGGGTCTCCAGGCGGTTGCCGAGGTTCGAGCCCAGGGAGAGCACGGCACGCCTCGGGTTCTGCAGGGTCGTGTCGGCGGCGTCCACGCGCTCCACCACGGAGGCGGGCACCGGCTGTACGGTCGGGTCGCTCTGGCCCTCGGTGAACGCGTTCATACTCGGCTCCGGGTGATGGTGACGGTCACGTCGTCGAAGGGGACCGTGATCGGGGCGTCCGGTTTGTGGACGCACACCTCGACCTCCTGGACCCCGTCGTGCTTCAGGCACGCCTGGGCGATGCGCTCGGCGAGCGTCTCGATGAGGTTCACCGGCTCGCCCTCGACGACGGCCACGACCTCCTCCGCCACGATGCCGTAGTGCACGGTCTTCGCCAGGTCGTCGTCGGCCGCGGCCGGCCGGGTGTCCAGGCCCAGCCTGAGGTCCACGATGAAGGTCTGGCCCTCTTCGCGTTCCTTGGGAAAGACACCGTGGTGCCCGCGGGCCTTGAGGCCGCGCAGCGCGACACGATCCACGCGAATCACTCCTGCAATCGTCGGTAACGGCTGGCTCGTCCGAGTGCCATCGGCACTCTCCCCACTCTCGGCTCCTCCCCACTCTCGACTTCGCTCGAGCGGGGGGACCCCCATGAGCGGGGGAGACCCCCATGCCTCAATGGAATCTACCTGCGAGCACTGACAGTGCTCGCCCACAGAGGGCTCGGCCCAGGTGGGGACCAGGAGGTTCATCGAGTGTTTTCCTGGGGGAACGCGGCGGCTCACGGGCTGGTAGCCGCCCATACCCAGGGGCCGGTGATCTCAATCCCTACTTGGCCCCTACCCACTCAAGCGGGGGACTCGTCGTCCTCTTCCTCGCCGGATTCGGCCAGTACCGGGGAGGCGTGGTGCGACCAGAGTTTCCAGCCCTCGGGTGTGCGGCGGAACACATTCGTGGCGACCACGAGCTGACCAACGAGCGGCCCGAGTTCGTCGCTGTCCTCGGGCGAGGGGCCGCCGCTGAGAATGTTCTCGGTACAGGTCACCAGGGCGGTGTCGCCGGTGACCGAAACGCGCACGTCGGTCAGGAAGAACTGGATGTACTCGGTGTTCGCCATGATCAGCGCGTACGACCGCAGGACCTCGCCGCGGCCGTTGAGCACCGGCCACCCGGGGTGGACGCAGGAGACCTCACCGGCCTGCGCGGGGTCGTGGTACTCCTCGTCCTGGCCCAGGTCGGACGGGGTCAGCCAGAGCGACGACAACTCCTCGAAGTCGCCCCGCTCCATCGCCTCGTAAAAGGCGGTGTTGGCGAGTTCTACCTGCTCGACGTCCGTGTGGGGCGCGCTCACCGGTCTCCTTCTGCGGCCAGGGCGCCTTCCACTGCCCGGGCGACCCGGACGGCGTCGGCGGTGGCCCGCACCTCGTGGACGCGGACGGCCCACGCGCCCTGATGGGCGGCGAGCGCGGAGACGGCGGCGGTGGCCGCGTCGCGTTCCCGGGCCGGCGGCGGGGCGCCTTCCGGGCCCGCCAGTACACGGCCGAGGAACCGCTTGCGGGAGGCCGCCACCAGCAAGGGGTGGCCGATCTCCCGGAGGCGGTCGACGTGGGCGAGCAGGGCCAGGTCGTGCTCGATCTGCTTGGAGAAGCCGAGGCCCGGGTCGACGACGATGCGGTCCGCGGCGATGCCGCCCGCCAGAACGGCCTCCACGCGCGCGTGGAGCTCGTCGACGACTTCGGAGACGACGTCCTCGTACCGCCCCTGTATGTTGCCGCCCTGCAGGAAGCCGCGCCAGTGCATGACCACGAAGGGGGCGCCGGCCGCGGCGACGACGGGGATCATCGCCGGATCGGCGAGGCCGCCGCTGACGTCGTTGACGAGTGCGGCGCCCGCGGCGAGCGACTGCTCGGCGACCGAGGCGCGCATCGTGTCGACGGAGACGGTGACGCCTTCGGAGGCGAGGCCGCGGACGACCGGGATGACGCGCTTGAGCTCCTCGGCCTCGTCGACGCGGGTGGCGCCCGGGCGGGTGGACTCGCCGCCGACGTCGACCAGGTCCGCGCCCTCCGCGACCAGTTCGAGGCCGCGCTTGACGGCGGCCGTCGTGTCGAACCAGCGACCGCCGTCCGAGAAGGAATCGGGGGTCACGTTCACGACCCCCATGACCGCGCACCGGTCCCACTCCGGAAGCCCCGCGACTTGGCCTCGCCCGCTCTTCTTGCTCATGCGTCCAGCGTAGGCCCCCGGCGGTAAGGCGGTTGGTCGCCCTTGGTGGGTGCGGGCTCGTCTTGTTCGGCGGCTGTCGGCGGCTGTTCGTCGTCGGTGGCTGGGGCGTCTTGCCGCTTCGCGGCTTGCCTTCCCGCCCGCTCGTCCGCTGTCCGCTGGCCCCCGCCCGCCAGCCCACCCGTGGCCCGGGACCCCGGGAGTCAGCCGACCGCCCCGCGGCACGGGGGAGTGCGTCACGAGGCGGCCGGGGTCTTCGTGCGGCCGGGAGGCGGTGCCGGGGAGGCGGGGGCGGTTACGCCGCTCGTACGTCCCGTTCCGTCACTCCGTGTGGGCACGGGCGCGGAGTCGTCGCGCGGCGGCGCAGGACGCGGGGGAGGGCGAGGTTGACGAAGCCCTCGGCCTGCATGGCGGCGAAGCCGATGCGGAGGAGGTCGCGGGAGGAGCGGTAGACGACGAAGCGTGGCTCCCAGCGGGGGCGGAACTTCGCGTTGAACTTGTAGAGCGACTCGATCTGGAACCAGCGGGAGAGGAACACCAGCAGGCCGCGCCAGGCGCGCAGGACCGGGCCCGCGCCGATCTTCTCGCCGCGCGCCAGGGCCGAGCGGAACATCGCGAAGTTCAGGGAGACGCGGGTGATGCCCAGGCGGGGAGCGGCCTGGAGGGCCGCCACGATGAGGAGTTCGTTCATGCCGGGGTCCGCCGAGCGGTCGCGGCGCATGAGGTCCAGGGAGACCCCGTCGGTGCCCCAGGGGACGAAGTGGAGTACGGCCTTGAGGTCGCCGTACGGGCCGGGTTCGGGGTCGGCTTTGTGGGCCGTCGCGATGAGGCAGTCCCCGTCCGACGGGTCGCCGATGCGGCCAAGTGCCATGGAGAAGCCGCGCTCGGTGTCGGTGCCGCGCCAGTCCTCCGCGGCACGCCGGATCCGGTCCAGCTCGCCCTCGCCCACGTCACGGATGTGCCGTACCCGGGTCTCGTAACCGGTCCGCTCGATGCGCTTCACCATCTGGCGCACATTCCGCATGGCGCGCCCCGCCAGGGAGAAATCCGCGACGTCCACCACCGCCTCGTCGCCCAGTTCGAGGGCGTCGAGGCCGGTTTCCCGCGTCCAGACCTCGCCGCCCGTCTCGGAGCAGCCCATGACGGCGGGCGTCCAGGAGTGGGCCTTCGCCTCGTCCATGAAGCGCTCGATCGCGCCGGGCCAGGCCTCGACGTCGCCGATCGGGTCGCCGCTGGCGAGCATCACTCCGGAGACGACGCGGTAGGTGACGGCGGCCTTGCCGCTCGGTGAGAAGACGACCGCCTTGTCACGGCGGAGCGCGAAGCAGCCGAGCGAGTCGCGGGCGCCGTGCTTCTCCAGGAGGGCGCGCAGCCGTGTCTCGTCGTCCTCCGTCAGGCGCGCGGCGGGGTGTTCGGGGCGGAACGCCAGGTAGATCGTGGTCACGGCGGTCAGCAGGCCGAGCGCGCCGAGGGAGACGGCCACCGTCCAGGACGTGGCGCCCTTGTAGTCGACGGGGCCCTCGAAGCCGAACAGGCCGTACAGGACGTGGCTGATGCGGTCCGCGAGGCTCGGACTACCGAGCATGCGGTCCGGGTGGACGCTGACAATGACCAGGCCGAGGGCGAGGGAACCGGCCCCCATGAGAACGAAGTTGGCGAGTGCGCGCCAGCGGCTGCGCGGGTCGGGCAGCGCCGAGAACTCGCCGCGGTGGCGCAGCAGCGGCGCGAGCAGGGCCAGCGAGATGAGGACGCCGATGAGCGAGTGGCGGTACGTGAACTGAGCGAGGGCGCCGAGCGGCAGCAGCACGACGGCTGCCCGCCACGCCCTCCGCTTGCGTCGGCGCAGACCGTGGGCGAGCAGGAGCAGCAGGACGCCCGTACTGAGCGACAGGGCGGCGGCGAAGGGGCCGAGCGCGCCGGGCAGCACCTCGGCGAGCGTGTGCATCCGGCTGTGGCGGAAGCGCGGGAAGACGCCCGCGGCGATGTCCAGGAGCCCGACGAGCGTGCAGGCCCTGGCGACCAGGGCGGGGACGGCCTCGGGACGCGGACCGCGGAGTACGCCCCGCAGTCGGCCCGTTCGGTCCGGAACCCCGCCCGACATTTCCCCATCTATCCTGACAGACATCGCATCCCGTGGTTCTGCGAGAGACCTTGAATCCGGTGCCAATCCGGCATCCGGTCACATTGCGCCCTCTAGGACGGTGTCTTGAGGAGGCAGGTTCACTCGCCTCTGGAAATCCGTTCCAAAAGACTGGGAAAGGCCAGGGGCGAAGCGCCGTGCGGGACGCGGCGCCGGGCACCGGCCGGAAAGCGCAGGCGGCACAGCCCATGGGTCTCACTAGCAACAAGGTGCTGGCACTGGCGGTTCTCTTCGCGGTGCTGCTGTTCGTCGGCACGGTGTGGTTCTGGCCACGGCTCGCCCGCCGCGGCTGGCGTGCCGTGGCAGGGCGGATCGGTCTGCTGCTGGCCACTCAGGTCGTGGTCTTCGCGTCGATCGGCCTCGGTGCCAACCAGGCCTTCGGCTTCTACGCCAGCTGGGCCGACCTCTTCGGCCAGGAGTCCGGCCAGGGCGTGGTGGTCGACCACGACGCCGGCGGCCCGCTCCAGGTGGTCGACACGCGACAGGTGGACGTCTCGGGCGGGGGCGGGGCGAGGCCGGAGATCGGCGGCCAGATCCAGAAGGTCGACATCGTGGGCCGGCGGACCCACATCGCGACCCCCGCGTACGTCTATCTGCCGCCGGAGTATTTCCAGCCGCAGTACCGCACCCGTACGTTCCCGGCCGCGGCCGTGCTCACCGGCTATCCGGGCACCGCCGAGTCACTCATCCACGGTCTGCACTACCCGCGGACCGCCCACGAGTTGGCGAAGAACGGCCGGATGCAGCCAATGATCCTGGTCATGCTGCGGCCGACCGTCGCGCCGCCGCGCGACACCGAGTGCGTGGACATTCCCCGTGGTCCGCAGACCGAGTCGTTCTTCGCCAAGGACCTGCCCGAGGCCATAACGGCCCACTACAGGGTGGACGGGAAACCCGGGAGCTGGGGCATCGTCGGTGATTCCACGGGTGGTTACTGCGCACTGAAACTCGCGATCCACCACCCGGAGACGTACGCGGCGGGTGCCGGCCTGTCGCCGTACTACAGGGCGCCGATCGACCCTACGACCGGCGATCTCTTCCACGGTGACAAGGAGTTGCGCAGCAGCGCCGACCTCATCTGGTACATGAAGCACAGGCCCGCGCCCGATACGTCGCTGTTGGTCAGCAGCAGCAAGCAGGGCGAGACCAATTACAAGGAGACGCTGAGGTTCATCGACTTGGTCAAGGCGAAGAAGCCGACACGGATCTCGTCGATCATTCTCGACAGCGGCGGCCACAACTTCAACACCTGGCGACGCGAGATTCCGGCGACTCTGCAGTGGCTCAGCGGGCGGCTCAGCGACCGCTGACTGGGCCTCCGGGAGATTGGCGGTTGGGGGAGTGGGGCGGTGTCTTCGCTGGTGTTGGCGGCGCGGGGGCGGTGTCGGACATGGGTGTCCGACGAAGGAAGCGGCCTTCGCTTTTCAAGTCTCTTTCGGATCGGGGAAAGCCGGGCCTCAAGCCAGGACCGCGGCCAGTGGCGAATGCGAGGAGCGGCCCTTCCGCACGCCGGGCCCGGAGAAGACGTACGGCATTGACGTCACCGGAATTGGTGCCGACGACCACCACCGACGCGACGCTGGAGCGGGCGGCGAGGAGTTGGCCGACGCGCTCGGGAAGTGGGCGGGGAGCGGTCGTGGCGGGGATTGCGGAGTGATGAGGTGGTGAGAACGCTTCGGTGTGGCTGGGTTTTTACCGGGCGGGGCACCACGATTCGCCTACGCGCGGTAAGTTTCTGGCCATGCCACGTGGACGTCACCGTCATTCCCCACCTCTGCACCGGCTGCTGCCCCCCTCGGCGATCGCAGGCGTCTCTCTCGTCTGCGCCGTCGGGCCATGGCTGTTCGCGGAACCGTTGGTGCTCCGCGGGCTGGCCGCCGGTGCCGCGGCTACGGCTGTCGTGGGCGCGGTCGTCATGCGCCGCTGGGACACGGCGGCGGGCAAGCGCGTCGCGGATCTCACGCGCGCGCGGGCGAGCGACGAGTGGCGCCACGAGGAGCGGGTCGCCGAGCTCGAGACCGACCTCGACGAATCGCGTGAGCTGCGCACCAAGTTGGAGCAAAGGCTCCGCGCGAAGCGGTCGGAGCTGGCGGGGCTGCGCAACGAGCACGCCGCGCTGCTGCGGCGGTACGCCACCGCGGAGACCGAGCGGGCCACCGCCCTGGAAGGGCGCCGGCTGCTCGCGATAGAGGCGACGGCTCCGACCCGTGCGTTGCCCGCGGCCGCTTCCGAGGCGTCGGAGGCCCTGGCGGCTGAGGAGACGGGTCCTGCCGGACTTGTCGAGGCGGCACCCGAGGCGGCGCCCGAGGCGGCGGTTCCGGAGCCGACCGCGGCGACGGTTCAGGCCGCCCTCGCGGCCTCGGCCGCGGCCTCGGTTCTCTACGTGAAGGCCAACGCCGCGCTGGACCGGTTCGCGCGGGCCGGTGCCGCGGGCGCGGCCGGTGCGGATGCGAGCGCGGGCGAGAGCGCGGGTCCGGTCAAGGATGCGGCTTCGGCGAGTGACGCGACGGAGGACGCGTCCGAGTCGGACGGCTCCGTTGCGGACGGCTCTGCGGCGGATGCCGACGGTTCTGTTGCCGACGGCCCTGAGACGGGTGACTCCGTGTCCGTGGAGGACGGTTCGGCGAACGGCGCGTCCGCCGAGGCTGGTTCAGCGGAGGCAGACGCGGTGACGGGTACTTCCGCGCAGGGCGATGCGGTGGCGGACGGCTCCGGCCAGGATGGCCCGGCGACCGATGACTCCGCGCAGGCCGCGGCTGCGAAGGGCGGGTCCGTCAAGCGGGCCTCCGGGAAGGGCGGTGCCCGGAAGGGTTGGCCCTCGCCGGGAGGGCCCGGGAAGGGGGCGCCCCGGCCGGGCGGATCCCCGAAGGGCGCTTCCGCGGCGGGCGGGACCGTAACCGGTGCCTCCGCGAACACCGCCTCTCCGGCCGGGAGTTCGGCGAACGGCGGGTCGCGGGGGAACGGGAACGCCCCCGCGAAGGGCGAGGCCGGGCAGGAGGGCGAGACGCGGGGGAAGCCCGGGGCGGTCGGCGGGCATGAGCGCACGGCCGCCGCGAACGCACCGACGCGCACCCATTCCGCCGAGACGGTGCGCTCGCTCGCGCAGTCCGCGGAGATGGCGCGCCCGCGCACGCAGTCCGCCATGACCGGCACCGCGCCCGCGCAGTCCACCACCCAGGCGCAGCCCACCGGTCACGCGCAATCCGCCGGTCACGCGCAATCCACCGACCACGCCTCGCCGACCATGGCTGCCCCGGCCACCACTGCCGCCCCGGAGCCGTCGCCGAGCACCGCTCTCGCCCGGCCCCGCGTGACAGAAACGGCGCTGGTTCAGCGCCCCGCGCCCGGAGCGACTCCCGACCCGACGAGCGCCGCCGCGCTCACCCCCGCCGCGAGGCCCTCGCAGCCGGCCAAGCCCCCGCAGCCCTCCGGGCACTTCACCGTGCCGACGGCCGTGGCGGTCGTACCGGGTTCGCCCGTGCGGCGCCCCTCCGTGGAAGGCAGGTTCGACTTCTTCGGTACGCAGAAGGGCGCGGAAGCGCTGGAGGCCGTACAGAACGAGGACCTCGCCGACGTGGTGGGCCAGGAGGCGCTCGCGCTGCACAAGGCCGAGGCCGAGGCGGAGTTCAAGCCCGCCGGCGAGGAATCCCGCGGTGTCGGCCAGGTCATCGACCTGACCGCACACGACGAGACGGAACAGATCGACCTGGCGGAACTGCGGAGCGCGGTTTCCTGAACCCGGTCGTCCGTACGTGAGGGCAGTGGCGCCGCGCCACTGCCCTCACGTCGTTCCACCGGGCCGGAGTTGCGCGGAGTCATGCCATCCAGCGATCCGGCCGAGCCTCCCGCCGCCCCGTACGCGACCGGTCCGCCTGCCCGTACAGCAGCTCCGCCGCCTCCGAGGCGTCCCGCAGCCGCGCCGTCACCGTCTTGTTGGCACCGGTGTGGACGTGGACGTGTGCGAGCCCCTTGACGCGCATCCACGGCCCTTGCTCCAGGCGCACGCTCTGCACCTTGGCGTGCGGCACGAGCGCGAGGCTGCGACGCAGCAGCCCGTGCCGGGACGCGAAAACGGTGTCGGTGACGGCGAGCCCGTACCCCCGCCACCAGAACGGCATGCACCACCCGGCCCGGCGCGGCGGCCGCGCGAGTGGGGCCGGCACCGTCACCCCCGGCAGCACTCGCGCGATCACCGACTCCGCGACCTCCCGCGGAGCGACCGGTACGAGCACGGAGTTGGACGAGCCCGCCACGTCCAGCTCGACCCGGACCCAGCCTCGTCGCCGCCAGAGCAGGGGTTCGACGATGCGTACGGTCTGCACGCGCCCGGGTGGCACCGTCTCGTGCGTACGGTCGAGCAGCCCGTGGTCGATGCGGAGCCCGTCCGGGGACTCGCCCACGGTCCAGTCGTACTCGCCGACGAACCGCCCCACGCTGCTCGCGCCCGCCGCGCCGAGCAGCGGCAGCCCTGTCGCGAGAACCGTCCACACACTGTGGGTGGCGAACCACAACAGCGGCGGTACGACGAGCGCGGCGGCCAGTGTGCCCCAGGTGGCCCCGGTCAGCACGAGCGAGACGGCGAGGACGCCGGCCGGCACGTGCAGCAGCTGCCGGACCGGCGCCTCGCCCACCTCGTGCGCTGTCTCGGGCGCGAAACCGGCGGCCCGTGCGAGCAGTTCGGCCCGCAGTATTCGGGCCTCCTCCTGGCCCAGATAGGCCAGTTCGTCTTTCTTGTCGGTCCCGACGACGTCGAGTTTGAGCTTGGCGACCCCGGCCACGCGGGCCAGCAGCGGCTGGGTGACGTCGACGGCCTGGAGCCGTTCGAGCCGGATGTGGGCGGTGCGGCGGAACACCAGGCCCGTACGGATGCGCAGTTCGGTGTCGGTCACCGCGAAGTGAGTGAACCACCAGCTCAGCAAGCCGTAGAGGGTCGCCGCCAGAACCGACACGGCGAGCGAGATCAGCAGCGTGGTCGTCGTCAGCCGGGTCAGCTGCCGCTGCGCCTGGTCGGGGTCGTGCACGGCCCATCCGGCGATCACGGCGACCGGCGCCCACGCGCGACGCAGCGGCGTCACCGGGTGCAGCCGCCGCTCCCGCAACTCGGGTTCGCTCTTCCGCGCGTTCTCGGTCGCTTCTCGTACGTTCTCGGTCGCGTCCTGTGCGGCTTCGGTCTCGTCGCGGAGGTCCTCGCGGGCGTGTACGCCCGTGTGGGCGCCCGGCGGCGTCACGAAGTCCCTGGACGTCGTCCCCGACGGCGGAGGCCCCGGAGGCGTGGTCACAGCCCCGCCGATCGGGCTTCGCCCAGCTCGGTGAGCCGGTCGCGCAGGCGTTCCGCCTCAGCCGGGTCGAGACCCGGAATGCGCGCGTCCGTCGCCGCGGCGGCCGTGTGCAGCTGCACGCTCGCCAGCCCGAAGTGGCGCTCGACGGGACCGGAGGTGACCTCGACCAGCTGCATGCGCCCGTACGGCACGACCGTCTCCTCCTGCCACAGCACGCCCTTGCTGATCAGCAGGTCGTCCGCGCGCTCGGCGTACCGCCAGGACCGCCAGTTTCGCCCCAGCATCGACCAGCCCCACAGCAGCAGGCCGAGCGGCAGCAGCGCGAAGGCCGCCCAGCCGGGGCCGGCGAGCAGGCCGAGCAGCGTGGCCGTACCGACGGTCAGCAGCCCCAGCCACACCACCAGCAACAGTCGCCGCATCCTCAGCAGCCCGGGCGGCAGCCCGGTCCACACCGGCTCGCCCTCCGTGTGCCCCGAGTCTTCCAAGGTCCCCGTCTCCATTCGGCAAGCGTACGTACGAGACACTGTTCCCATGACTCCTACGACGGAGACCATGGTCGGAATCGGCGGCGCCGCGGAGAGCACCGACATGGTGCTCAACATCGGGCCCCAGCACCCGTCCACGCACGGCGTGCTCCGGCTGAAGCTCGTGCTGGACGGCGAGCGGATCCAGCACGCGGAACCGGTCATCGGCTACATGCACCGCGGCGCGGAGAAGCTCTTCGAGGCGCGCGACTACCGCCAGATCATCATGCTCGCCAACCGCCACGACTGGCTCTCCGCCTTCTCGAACGAGCTGGGCGTGGTCCTCGGCGTGGAGCGGATGCTCGGCATGGAGGTCCCCGTGCGCGCGGTGTGGATGCGCACGCTCCTCGCGGAGCTCAACCGCGTTCTGAACCACCTGATGTTCCTGGGGTCGTATCCCCTCGAACTCGGCGGAATCACCCCGATCTTCTACGCCTTCCGGGAGCGCGAGGAGCTCCAGCACGTCATGGAGGAGATCTCCGGCGGGCGCATGCACTACATGTTCAACCGTGTCGGCGGCCTCAAGGAGGACCTCCCCGCCGGATGGGCCTCACGCGCGCGTGCCGCTGTCGCCGACGTCCGCTCGCGCATGGACGTGTACGACAACCTGGTGCTCGGCAACGAGATCTTCCGGGGGCGTACGCGCGACGTCGGAGTGCTGTCCCCGGAGGCGGTGCACGCCTACGGAGTGAGCGGTCCCATCGCCCGCGCCTCCGGAGTCGACTTCGATCTGCGCCGCGACGAGCCGTATCTGGCGTACGGGGAGCTGGGCGACGTTCTGAAGGTGGTCACCCGGCAGGAGGGCGACTGTCTCGCCCGCTTCGAGGTCCTCCTGGAGCAGACGTACAACGCCCTGGACCTCGCCGACGCCTGCCTGGACCGTCTCGCGGAGCTGCCGCCAGGACCGATCAACCAGCGGCTCCCGAAGGTTTTGAAGGCTCCCGAGGGCCACACGTACGCGTGGACGGAGAATCCCCTCGGCATCAACGGCTACTACCTCGTCAGCAAGGGCGACAAGACCCCGTACCGGCTGAAGCTGCGCTCGGCCTCGTACAACAACATCCAGGCACTCACCGAACTGCTGCCGGGCACGCTCGTCGCGGACATGGTGGCGATCCTGGGGTCACTGTTCTTCGTGGTCGGGGACATCGACAAGTAGGACCTCGTCGGGGAGGCCAAGCAGGGCCCATCGGGGAAGCGGGGCTCTACGTAGAGGGCCGTTTTCCCGGATGTCCGTTTTCCGGATGTCCGTTTTCCCGGATGTTCTTGGGCATCACGCCGGCCGCTCGCCGGGCAGCGGGTCCGGGATTCCGACCGGCTGCACGAGCCAGCCGAAGTCGCCGAGTCCGCCCGCAGCGGTGAGCTCGGCGGCCTCGCCCGCGCCCGCGAGGGCCCGTACGTAGGCCGTCGGGTCCGTGGAGGCCAGGGTCAGGGGCGGCCGCTCGCCGCTCACGCCCAGCGCGCGCAGCGCCTCCCGCTGGGTCAGCAGCCGCGCCCCGGGCAGCGCGCACGCGTCCAGCGCCACATGGGCGGTGATGTCGCGGGACCCGTCCGGCACGGGCGCCGTCTCCCGGCCCTCTCGGAAGCCGGTGAGCGTCCCGAAGGGCGGCCGCGCGTCCGCGAAGTGCGCGTAGTCGACCGCCACGGCGAGCCCTCGGCCGAGCGTGGCCACGGCGGAGGCCCAGGCGGTGTCCCTGGGCAGCCCGATCTCGGCGCGGAGGCCCTCGTCACCCCTCCCGAGCGGCCACCACCGCTCCAGCCACTCCGCCTCGGCCCCCGTCACCGGGTCACCCGGAGACTCCGTACCGTCCCCCCGTACGAGCACCAGCCGCGCCACCCCGTCCGCGTCCGTCTCGGCGACGTCCAGCGGTACGTTGTCCAGCCACTCGTTGGCGAAGAGGAGCCCCGTGACTCCCGCGGGAGGTTCCGCGAGCCACTCGATGCGGTGATCGAGATCACTGGGGCGGTCGGCGCGTTCGACCGCGTATCCGCGCGCGCGGGACGCCACTTCGGCGGGGAGTTCCTTCAGGACGCCGGTGACCAGCTCACCCCGGCCCGCTCCCATGTCGACGAAGGCGAGTTCGGCGGGGCGGCCGAGAGCCTCGTCGACGAGGCCCAGCAGTCGGGAAACGGCCCACGCGAACAGCGGCGACGCGTGCACCGACGTGCGGAAATGGGCCGCCGGCCCCTCTGGCCGGCGATAGAAACCGGAGGGCCCGTACAGCGCCTCCTCGGTCGCCCGGCGCCACCCGAGCAGCTCGCCCGCCGCCTCATGCCTCACTGCGCTCACCACTGCTCCGGGCCGTCCTCACCGCGTCAGGCTAAGCCTCGGGCTGGGTACCAGGTCGAGGCCGCCTCCACCTTGGGGAGTACGAGCGCCGGTCACGGATCGACCCTCCGGTTGACCCCTGCACACTGCACGCTTCCCTACGCTGGGTTACGTGCAGCGCCTCTATGACTTTCTCCGCAGGCACCCGACATGGGTCGACAGCTTCTGGGCCGTCGTCCTGCTCGGGATCTCTGTCGTGGGCGGAACCGCGAATCAGGAGGCCCAGGGCTCCGACCTTCCGGCCGCCACTGTCCCGATCACGCTGCTGCTCTGCCTGGTGGTCGCCCTGCGCCGCCGTATGCCGGAGAAGATGCTGCTGCTGGCCGTGGCGGTGGGCCTGGCACAGCTGGCCTTCGATGTGTCGCAGACGCCGGCCGACTTCGCGATGCTGGTGATCATCTACACCGTGGCCGCGGACGGCGCCGGCTGGGCCTCCCGGCTCGCACTGATCGGCGGCCTGAGCGCGGGCATGCTCGCACAACTCCGCTGGCAGTTGGACTCCGAGAGCGCCGCGGCCAACGTCCTGATAGCTGTCTTCCAGACCGTCCCCTTCGCGCTCGCCTGGGTCCTCGGCGACTCCATCCGCACCCGTCGCGCCTACCTCGCCCAGCTGGAGGAGCGTGCCGCCCGCCTGGAGAAGGAGCGCGAGGCCCAGTCCAAGGTCGCCGTCGCCGCCGAGCGTGCCCGCATCGCCCGCGAGCTGCACGACGTGGTCGCGCACAACGTCTCGGTGATGGTCGTCCAGGCCGACGGCGCGGCGTACGTTCTGGACAGCGCCCCCGACCAGGCCAAGAAGGCCCTGGAGACCATCTCCGGAACGGGCCGGCAGGCCCTCGCCGAGATGCGCCGCCTGCTCGGCGTGCTGCGCACCGGCGAGCACCAGGAGTCCGGCGAGTATGTGCCGCAGCCCGACGTCGAGCAGCTCGACGACCTCATCGAGCAGTGCCGCACCTCGGGTCTGCCCGTCGACTTCAAGGTCGAGGGCACCCCGCGCCCGCTGCCCAGCGGCGTGGAGCTGACCGCGTACCGCATCGTGCAGGAGGCCCTCACCAACACCCGCAAGCACGGGGGGCCGAACGCGGGGGCGAGCGTGCGCCTGGTCTACTTCGACGACGGCCTCGGCCTGCTCGTCGAGGACGACGGCAAGGGCGCCCCGCACGAGCTGTACGAGGAGGGCGGCGCCGACGGCCGGGGACACGGCCTGATCGGGATGCGCGAGCGCGTCGGCATGGTCGGCGGCACCCTGGACGCGGGGCCCCGCCCGGGCGGCGGCTTCCGGATCAGCGCCCTGCTCCCGCTCAAGTCCGCCCACTGACACGTGCACGTTCAACGAACCGACCGGAGGACCTCCCCATGCCGATCCGCGTGATGCTCGTCGACGACCAGGTGCTGCTGCGCACCGGGTTCCGGATGGTGCTCGCCGCCCAGCCGGACATGGAGGTCGTGGCCGAGGCGGGAGACGGCGTCGAGGCCCTCCAGGTGCTGCGCGCGTCCGAGGTCGACGTCGTCCTCATGGACGTCCGCATGCCGAAGCTGGACGGCGTCGAGACGACCCGCCGCATCTGCTCGGAGCCCGACCCGCCGAAGGTGCTGATCCTGACCACCTTCGACCTCGACGAGTACGCCTTCTCCGGGCTCAAGGCGGGCGCCTCCGGCTTCATGCTCAAGGACGTGCCGCCCGGCGAACTCCTCGCCGCGATCCGCTCCGTGCACAGCGGCGACGCGGTGGTCGCGCCCTCCACGACCCGGCGCCTGCTCGACCGGTTCGCGCCGCTGCTGCCCAACGCCGGCAAGGAGCCCCAGCACGAGGAGCTGGAGCGGCTCACCGGGCGTGAGCGCGAGGTGATGATCCTGGTCGCGCAGGGCTTGTCGAACGGCGAGATCGCGGCGCGGCTGGTCCTCTCCGAGGCGACGGTCAAGACCCACGTGGGCCGCATCCTCACCAAGCTGGGGCTCCGGGACCGCGTACAGGTCGTCGTCCTCGCATACGAGACAGGGCTTGTACGGGCTGGGGGGCAGGGCTGATTTCAGGTCGCCCGGGCAGGGCCGGACGTGGGCGTGACCGGGACGTGATCGGCGCCTACTAAGGTCTGCGCATGCTCCTGTGGATCAACGGGCCCTTCGGCGGCGGCAAGACACAGACCGCACACGAGATCCAGCGGCGACTGCCCGGCAGCGTCATCTGCGATCCGGAACACGCCGGCTTCGGGCTGCGCCGCATGCTGCCGCCCGAACTGCGCGGAAACTTCCAGGACCTGGCGTCCTGGCGGCAGGGCGTGGTCGAGGTGCTCGACCTCGCCCTAGCCAAGCACGACGGCGTGGTGATCGCGCCCATGACGGTCACGGACTTCGGCTACTTCGACGAGACCGTCGGGCTGCTGCGCGAAAAGGGCCACGACGTTCGGCACTTCACGCTCCTCGCCCAGCGCGAGACCGTCCTGAAGCGGCTGCGTGAGCGCGGCTTCGGGCACCTCATCCAGCGCGTGGCAGGCAAGGACGCCCCCTTGCGCAGGGACAGTTGGGCCGTCGAGCAGCTCGACCACTGCCTGGAGCGGTTGCGCGAACCGGAGTTCGCCGAGCACCTGTGGACGGACCAGTCGACGGTGCCGAAGACGGCGGACCGGATCGCCGTACTGGCCGGGCTGACGCTCGCCCCGAACAGCGAGGGCGCACTGCGGACGCGGCTGCGGCAGGTACGGGTCGGGGTCAAGCACATCCGGTTCGACTGACCGCCTCCGGAAGCTTTCTTCCCGAAGGAGTCAGCTTCCCGAAGGGGTTAGCTTCCCGAAGCGGTCAGCGCAGGATTCCCTCCAGGAAGTCGCTCCCCAGCCGGGCCACCACCGTGACGTCCAGCTGGTGCAGCACGTACCGGCCGCGGCGCCGCGTGGTGACCAGCCCCGCCTTCTTCAGCACCCCCAGGTGCCGGGATATCTCCGGCGCCGTCATCCCCTGCGTCTTCGCCAGCTCGCCCGTCGTGTACGCGCTGCGCGCCAGGTGACGGCACAACCGCATCCGTACGGGATGGGACAGCGCGGCCATCCGGAGCGTGAGCTGCTCGACGGAGGGCGGCGCGGCCAACGCCGGTGAACCGACCGGGTAGTGGAGCACGGGCTGCCACTGGTAGCGGTGCAGCACTTGCAGATGAGGCCGGCCCAGGGTCGTCGGCACGAGCAGCAGGCCGCCGTCCGTGACGGCCGTGCGCCCGGTGGCCAGTTTGTCGACGGTGATCAGCCCCGCGTCCTCGTCCAGCGTCACCATGGGGGACATGGCGGCGAGCGCCTCGGCCAGGCCTTTGCGTCTGAGCAGGTCCGTCTTGTGGCGGGCGTCAGCCGCGAGCTGGTGGCGCAGCCGCGACCAGGTCTCGGCGAAGAAGGCCTCGTCGCAGTCCTCCACGAACCGCCGGAACCATGCCCGGACGCTCGGCGGGTCCGCCAGCAGCCTCTTGGTGAACCGCAGCTGCTGCGGTCCGCGCGAGGCGGCCAGCTCCAGGGCACGTTCCCGTACGGCGGGATCGGTGAGCGCTTCCGGGCCCTGCGAGTCGTACGTCAGCACGCAGGTGAACTCCAACGCGGCGTCCACGAACTGCTCGTCGGAGAGCTTGTCCACCAGGTCCAGCTCCTCGGCGAGCGTGGCGCCCGGGAGCGTCCCGCCGCCCGCGGCTCCCGCGTACGGCAGGAAGATGTCCGAGAACGTCGTACGCCACAGGAAGTCCGCCTCGCACATCCGGTCCGCGAGGCCGGTGTCGAGCCGGGAGGTCACCCCGGTCGCCCAGCTCCGCAGCCCGGGGTGGTGCCCCGGTTCGGTCAGCGCGTGCAGCGCCATGCCGAGCTCGGCCAGTGGCGAGGGCACGACGGCCACCCGCTCCTGCCGCAGCCCGGAAATGTCGATGTGCACGCTCACGACCTCATGGTGCACCCCGCCACTGACAACGCGGCCGCCGATTGACGGCCGCCGTCAATCGAGGCGACGACTCGGGCCGTCGGGGAGCAGTCTGGGATCACTGGGGCACCGCGGGGCCCACGGAGACGTCAGGAACCGATTCCGGTCCTGAACTCGTCCGTTCCCGTCCCGAGAAGGCGATCCGCCATGAGCATCACCGAGCTGTACATCCTCGACACCTACCGCGCCCGGCAGCACGGCGACCCGACCCCACCCGCGCCCGGCGCCCACGACTGGCAGGCTGTGCGCGAGCTGCGGGACTACCGGCGATTCCGGGCGGTCGTGGCGGGTCGCCCGGCCCGCGGGCGGGTACGGGCGGCGCTGGCCCGGCTGCTTCACGGGCGGCCGCGTCCCGGCTGCTGACCTCGGGCGCCCTCCTCGTCGGCGATCCGCCGCACGAACTCTCCGACCGCCGCCTTCACGTCCTGCGCCGTCCACTCCAGCCCGGCGGCCCGCACGGTGACCTCGGTGAACGCCAGGCCCGGCCCGCCCCGGTCCCAGGCGTCGGCGAAGAGGCAGATCCTCGTCTCCTCGGCCTGCCGCACCGCCGCGTCCGCCAGTACTTCGGCGTCGTACGGCAGCCAGACCTGGAACTCGTAGGTGTGCGGCTCCTCAGGGTGTACGCGCACCCAGGGCACCCCTGCCGTCGCGAACCCTTCACGCAGCGCGGCGGCGACCACGCGCGCGTGGGCCACGTACTCCGGCAGCCGGGGCAGTTCCCGCTCCAGGCCCACGAGTGCCGACAGCGCCGTCGGGAACTGTTGGAAGACCGTGCCTCCGTACCGGTGGCGCCACGTCTTCGCCTCGTCGACGAGTGTCTTCGGGCCCGCCAGTGCCGCGCCGCCGAACCCGTCGAGCGACTTGTAGAACGACACGTAGACGCTGTCCGCGAGGCCGGCGATCTCGTCCAGGGGACGACCGAGGTGCGGTGTGGACTCCCACAGGCGCGCCCCGTCGAAGTGCACCACCGCGTCGCGTTCCCGTGCCGCCTCCACGACCTCGGAGAGCTCCTTCCAGGAGGGCAGCACGAAACCGGCGTCCCTGAGGGGCAGTTCGAGCATCAGCGCGCCGAAGGGCTCCTCGAAGTCCCGTATCTCGTCGGCGGTCGGCAGCCGCGGTTCGGTGGTCACGCGGACCGGGCGCAGCCCGCTGACCGTGCTGAACGCGTTCCGTTCGTGCACTTCGGGGTGGCTCATCGCATGCAGGGCGACGGTCGCGTTCCCGGTGCGGCCCGCCCAGCAGCGCAGGGCCACCTGCTGGGCCATCGTGCCCGTGGGGAAGAAGGCGGCTGCCTCCTTGCCCAGCAGGCCGGCGACCCGCGCCTCCAGGGCCTCGACGATCCGGTTCCCGTATACGTCCACCGGCTCGTCCAGGTCGTACACCTGTGGTGCCTCGTCCTGCAGCAGCGCCAGCCGTTCCCGGATCGTCGCCCGGTAGCCGGGGCGTGACAGTGCCTGCCGGGCTTCCCGGTGCGCGGTCGCCCGCCGCTCCCGCATCCGCTCCGCGGACCGCTCTTCGCCCTGCTCGTCCTTGCCCAGCTCCGCCGTATCGCTCATTCCCGGATCATGCAGGACGCCACGGGGGCCGGGCATGCGAATTCTCCACAGCCTGTGGGCAAGAAAACGACCCTCGGACCAATCGCGTTAACATGACGAGAAATCGTCCGGTACCCCGAGCGGACTGGAACGGAAGGCCGCCGTCGAGTGAGTACATTCCCACAGCCAGACCCCAAGGACCGCCCCGCGCGGCTCACCATCGGCGTTGTCGGCGCCGGCCGCGTGGGTCCCGCACTGGCCGCTTCCCTGCAACTCGCCGGGCACCGCCCGGTGGCCGTCTCCGGGGTCTCCGACGCCTCCCGACGACGAGCGGCGCAGCTGCTGCCCGACGTGCCGCTGATGACTCCCGAGCAGGTCCTGGAGCGGGCCGACCTGGTGCTCCTGACGGTCCCGGACGACGCCTTGCCGGGGCTGGTGGAGGGCCTCGCCGAGACGGGCGCCGTGCGGCCGGGGCAGCTGCTCGTGCACACCTCCGGGCGGTACGGCGCGAGGGTCCTGGACCCCGCCCTGCGCGCCGGGGCGCTGCCGCTCGCGCTGCACCCCGCCATGACGTTCACCGGCACCCCCGTGGACGTGCAGCGGCTGGCCGGGTGCTCCTTCGGGGTCACCGCGCCCGAGGAGCTGCGGCTGGCCGCCGAGGCCCTGGTCATCGAGATGGGCGGCGAGCCCGAGTGGATCGCCGAGGAGTCCCGGCCGCTCTACCACGCGGCCCTCGCGCTCGGCGCCAACCACCTGGTGACCCTGGTCGCCGAGTCCATGGAGCTGCTGCGCGCGGCGGGCGTCGAGTCCCCGGACCGGATGCTGGGCCCGCTGCTGGGCGCCGCCCTGGACAACGCCCTCAGGTCGGGCGACGCGGCCCTCACCGGACCGGTGGCGCGCGGCGACGCGGGCACGGTCGCCGCGCACGTCGCCGAGTTGCGCAGGCACGCACCGCAGACCGTCGCCGGCTATCTGGCGATGGCCCGCGCGACCGCCGACCGGGCCCTCGCCCACGGGATGCTCAAGCCGGAGCTCGCCGAGGACCTCCTCGGGGTACTGGCCAACGGGGCGACCCTTCCCGACGACGGGAGCGACCGATGACGACCGCTCTGCTGCGCACCACCGACGAGCTCCACGCACGCGTGCGCACCGGCCGCCGCGCCGTCGTGATGACCATGGGCGCCCTGCACGAGGGCCACGCGACACTCATCCGTACCGCCCGGGGGATCGCGGGGGACGGAGAGGTCGTCGTCACGGTCTTCGTGAACCCTCTCCAGTTCGGCCCGGGCGAGGACCTCGACCGCTACCCGCGCACTCTGGACGCCGACGTCAAGATCGCCGATCAGGCGGGCGCGGACGTCGTGTTCGCCCCCTTCGTGGACGAGGTCTACCCGGGCGGGGAGCCCCAGGTCCGCGTCAGCGCGGGACCCATGGGTGAGCGCCTGGAGGGCGCGGTGCGGCCGGGGCACTTCGACGGCATGCTCACCGTCGTCGCCAAGCTGCTGCATCTCACCCGGCCCGACGTGGCGCTGTACGGGCAGAAGGACGCCCAGCAGCTCGCCCTGATCCGCCGCATGGTGCGCGACCTGAACTTCGGCGTGGAGATCGTCGGCGTTCCGACGGTGCGCGAGGAGGACGGCCTGGCCCTGTCCAGCCGCAACCGCTATCTGTCGACCGCCGAGCGCCGCACCGCGCTGGCCCTCTCCCAGGCCCTGTTCGCGGGCAGCGACCGGCACGCCGCCCAGGAGGCGCTGCGCGCGCGTGCCCGCGAAGTGCCCGCCACGCGCGCGCGTGCCGAGGCCCTCAGCGCCATCGGCGAGTCCCGCGCCGCGGCCGACGCGCACGCCGTGGCCAAAGCCGCTCCCGGAGGCCCCGCCGCGGTGCGCGCCGCCGCCCGCCTCGTCCTCGACGACGCGGCCCGCCTCCAACCCCCGCTCGCCCTGGACTACTTGGCGCTGGTCGATCCGTCCGACTTCACCGAGATCCCGGACGATCACACCGGCGAGGCGGTCCTCGCCGTCGCCGCCCGGGTCGGGACGACCCGGCTGATCGACAACATTCCTCTCACCTTCGGAGCCGCCTCGTGACCACCACAGGCATACGTCTGCACGCGCCCGCACCCGGCTGGTCCATCGCCGCCGACGTCGTGGTCGTCGGCTCGGGAGTCGCCGGACTCACCGCGGCCCTGCGCTGCGACGCGGCCGGCCTGCGCACCGTGGTCGTCACGAAGGCCCGCCTCGACGACGGATCGACCCGCTGGGCGCAGGGCGGCATAGCCGCGGCGCTCGGCGAGGGTGACACCCCCGAGCAGCACCTCGACGACACGCTGGTGGCGGGCGCCGGCCTGTGCGACGAGGAGGCCGTCCGCATCCTCGTCACCGAGGGCCCCGACGCCGTACGCCGCCTCATCGCGACCGGCGCCCACTTCGACGAATCCGAAGAGGGCGACCTGGAACTGACCCGCGAAGGCGGCCACCACCGCCGCCGCATAGCCCACGCGGGCGGCGACGCGACCGGTGCCGAGATCTCCCGGGCCCTCGTCGAGGCGGTACGCGCGCGTGGACTGCGTACGGTCGAGAACGCGCTCGTCCTGGACCTCCTCACGGACTCCGACGGGCGCACCGCGGGCGTGACCCTGCACGTGATGGGAGAGGGCCAGCACGACGGCGTCGGAGCCGTCCACGCGCCGGCCGTGGTCCTCGCGACCGGCGGCATGGGCCAGGTCTTCTCGGCGACCACCAACCCGTCCGTGTCCACCGGCGACGGCGTCGCGCTCGCACTGCGCGCCGGAGCCGAGGTCAGCGACCTCGAATTCGTCCAGTTCCACCCGACCGTGCTCTTCCTGGGCGCGGACGCCGAGGGCCAGCAGCCGCTGGTCTCCGAGGCCGTACGCGGCGAGGGCGCCCACCTGGTCGACGCGGACGGCGTGCGCTTCATGGCCGGCCAGCACGAGCTCGCCGAGCTCGCGCCGCGGGACATCGTCGCCAAGGGCATCATGCGGCGCATGCAGGAGCAGGACGCCGAGCACATGTACCTGGACGCCCGGCACTTCGGCGCCGACATGTGGGAGCACCGGTTCCCGACGATCCTGGCCGCCTGTCGCACCCACGGCATCGACCCGGTCACCGAGCCGATCCCGGTCGCCCCAGCGGCCCACTACGCCTCCGGAGGCGTCCGCACGGACTCCCAGGGCCGCACCACGGTCCCCGGCCTGTACGCGTGCGGCGAGGTCGCCTGCACGGGCGTTCACGGCGCCAACCGGCTCGCCTCCAACTCCCTCCTCGAGGGTCTCGTCTACGCCGAGCGCATCGCGGCCGACATCGCGCACCGCCACGAGGAAAACCGCCTCCACGCGCGCGTGCCGGTCCCGGTCGCCCACCCGGAGAAGCCCGCGCACCCGCTGCTCGCCCCGGAGGCCCGTTTCTCGATCCAGCGGATCATGACGGACGGCGCCGGAGTGCTCCGCTCGGCCACCTCCCTGGAGACCGCGGCCGACCGCCTCCAGCAACTGCACACCGACGCCCGCGACGCCCTCGACGAGAACGGCAAGACGGCCGAGCCCGGCGTCGACACCTGGGAGGCCACCAACCTCCTGTGCGTGGCCCGCGTCCTCGTCGCCGCCGCCGGCCTGCGCGAGGAGACCCGCGGCTGCCATTGGCGTGAGGACCGAGATGAACGGGACGACACGAACTGGCGGCGCCACATCGTCGTACGGCTGAATCCCGACCGAACCCTCGCCGTACACCCCACCGACACAGCAGACTTCCCCTCAACCCGGCAGCCCCAGCAGCCCCGTCCCCAGGAGCAGTGACAGAAGTGAGCACCCCCGACCTTCCCCTCATCGGCGGTGGCTGCGGCGACGGCTGCGGCTGCGGCGCCGAAGGGGAGTACGACCCCGCCTCCCCTGAGAACGCGGAGTACGCCGAGTGCGGCCTCGACCCCTCCCTCGCGCAGCTCCTCGCCGACGCCGGGCTCGACCCCGTCGAGGTCGAGGACATCGCGCACCTGGCCATCGAGGAGGACCTCGACCACGGAGTCGACGTGACCACGGTCGCGACCATCCCCGAAGAGGCCGTCTCCACCGCCGACTTCACGGCCCGCGAGGCAGGCGTCGTAGCGGGCCTGCGAGTCGCGGAAGCCGTCATCTCCGTCGTCTGCACGGACGAGTTCGAGGTCGAGCGCCATGTCGACGACGGCGACCGCGTAGAGGCCGGCGAGAAGCTCCTCACCGTCACCACCCGCACCCGCGACATCCTCACGGCCGAGCGCAGCGCGCTGAACCTCCTCTGCCGCCTCTCCGGCATCGCGACCGCCACGCGCGCGTGGGCGGACGTCCTGGAGAACACCGACACGCGCGTACGGGACACCCGCAAGACGACGCCCGGCCTGCGCTCCCTGGAGAAGTTCGCGGTACGCATGGGCGGTGGCGTCAACCACCGCATGTCCCTCTCCGACGCGGCCCTGGTCAAGGACAACCACGTAGTGGCCGCGGGCGGTGTGACCCAGGCCTTCAAGGCGGTCCGCGAGACCTTCCCGGACGTGCCGATCGAGGTCGAGGTCGACACCCTGCGCCAGCTCCGCGAGGTCGTGGACGCGGGCGCCGACCTGATCCTCCTCGACAACTTCACGCCCCTCGAATGCGAGGAGGCGGTGGCCCTGGTCCAGGGCCGCGCACTCCTGGAGGCCTCGGGCCGCCTCACCCTGGAGACCGCGGAGACGTACGCGAAGACAGGCGTCGACTTCCTCGCGGTGGGCGCCCTCACGCACTCCTCTCCCATCCTGGACATCGGCCTCGACCTGCGCGAAGCGTCGACGAGCGAGGCTGAGTAGGCATGCTGCTCACCATCGACGTAGGCAACACGCACACCGTCCTCGGCCTCTTCGACGGCGAGGACATCGTCGAGCACTGGCGCATCTCGACGGACGCCCGCCGCACCGCCGACGAACTGGCCGTACTCCTCCAGGGCCTGATGGGCATGCACCCGCTCCTCGGCGACGAACTGGGCGACGGCATCGACGGCATCGCGATCTGCTCGACGGTCCCCTCGGTCCTGCACGAACTCCGAGAGGTCACGCGCCGCTACTACGGCGACGTACCGGCTGTCCTCGTCGAACCGGGCATCAAGACGGGCGTCCCGATCCTGATGGACAACCCCAAGGAGGTCGGCGCCGACCGCATCATCAACGCGGTGGCGGCGGTCGAGCTCTACGGGGGACCGGCCATCGTCGTCGACTTCGGCACGGCGACGACGTTCGACGCGGTCTCCGCGCGCGGGGAGTACGCCGGCGGCGTCATCGCCCCCGGCATCGAGATCTCGGTCGAGGCACTCGGCGTCAGAGGCGCCCAGCTCCGCAAGATCGAGATCGCCCGCCCCCGCACCGTCATCGGCAAGAACACCGTCGAGGCCATGCAGTCCGGCATCATCTACGGCTTCGCGGGCCAGGTGGACGGCGTCGTCAACCGCATGTCCCGCGAACTGGCAGAGGACCCCGACGACGTCACCGTCATCGCCACGGGGGGCCTCGCACCGATGGTGCTCGGCGAATCCTCGGTCATCGACGAGCACGAGCCCTGGCTGACCCTTATCGGCCTCCGCCTGGTCTACGAACGAAACGTCTCCCGCACCTGATCAGCCACCGGAGGCTCCACCCGCGGGCGTGCGCTCAGGGCGCGGGTTGGTCGCGCAGTTCCCCGCGCCCCTGAAAGGGCGCCTCAGGCCGGTTCGTACACGGCAGGCCGTCAGTGGCTGGTCGCGCGGTGCCCCGCCCCCGCAACAAACCCAGGGGCGCGGGGAGCTGCGCGAACAGCCCACTCACCCCGCAGACAAACAACCGCCCAACCGCCTGAGGCAAGCCCGGCCAAGCCACGCCACACGCGCCCGTTCTGCGAATTTTGTCTGATTAGCGCGTATCGTCGCGAGCATGCCCACGCCTTACGGATCCCGCGGCGGCATGGCGTTCGGTGCGGAGGAGCTGCGTGTGCTCCGACGTGCGCTCGCCCTCGCCCTCCATCCCAGCCCCGCTTCGGCCGAGGACGTCCAGGACTGCCTCCGCCTGGCCGAGTCCGTCGACGAGGCGGCCCACGAGGGCGCCCGGCTGCGCGCCTTCCTGCTGGCCGACCTCGCCCGCTACCGCGCCGCGCTACCCGGCACGGCAGCCGGCTACCTGACGCTTCTGGAGGAAGCCCTGGGCGCCGGCTACCGCCCGAACCCCGACGACCTCGCCGGCCTACGCGCCCTGCGCGGCAACCCCATCGCGGCCGCCCTCCTCGCCCGCTGCCACGCCCTCGTGGAGCAGGACGTACGCACCCGCCTGGCAGTCCGCACGGTCCCAGCCTCCCGCACCAGCACCAGCGCCAGCGCCAGTGACAGCACCAGTGCCAGCGCCGAAGCCCGCCCTCACGACCACACCCGCGTGCGCACTCGCCTGACGGCTCTCCCCGGCGGCCTGGCCCCCGACACATCTTCACGCGCGCGTGTCGCCACCTGCGGCACCACCGAAGCCGCGAAAGACCCCGGCAAGAAGCCCGCGGAGAAACCCGCCGAGAAGCCGGCCCCCCAGCCCCAGCCGCACCCCTCGCACCCGGACCGCCCCATCCCGACCCCTGGCGAGGTCTTCCCTCCCAGGCGCAAGCCGTCCGCGCCACCCGCCGGCCCGCCGCAGCAACTCGCGGTGGGCTAGCCGAAGCCCAAGACCTCACTCCTCATCTCAACCGCCCACCCCCACCCCTGACCCGCCCCACAGGCCCTGGCTACTCTGGACGGCATGGACTACGTCTCCGCGCTCGTACCCCCGGTAGTGATGGCCGTGTTCTTCACCGGTCTGATCGTGACGATCGTGAAGAGCCAGGGCGGCGCCAACAAGGCCAAGGAGGACGCGGTCGTCGACGCGGCCCTCGCGCGCGCCGAGAACACCCGCCAGGCCTCCCGGAACACCGACGCCTGAACACCTGCGCCTGCTGGACGCCGGACCGAACGCAGACCAGAGGCTCACCCAGGGCGCCAGACGCTCAACCAGGGCGTACGACTCATCAACTTCCCGAGTCGTACGCCCTTTTTGTGCCCGTTTGCCATCCAAAGCCACGTCCACCATGCGAATGACGCCATCTCCCCCTATTGTTCTGAGCTGTGCCTCGCCCATTGGGAGAACTCGAAGACGCGGTCATGACGCGGGTGTGGAAGTGGAACCGCCCGGTAACCGTTCGGGAAGTCCTGGAAGACCTTCAGCAGGAGCGGTCCATCGCGTACACCACGGTGATGACCGTTTTGGACAATCTCCATCAGAAGGGCTGGGTACGCCGCGAAGCGGAAGGCCGGGCCTATCGATATGAGGCGGTCTCGACCCGCGCCGCCTACGCGGCCGCACTGATGAACGACGCCTGGTCCCAGAGTGACAACCCCGCCGCGGCTCTCGTCGCCTTCTTCGGCATGATGTCCCCGGAACAGCGCGAAGCACTGCGGGATGCCGTGCGTATGGTCCAAGGACCGGAAACCCCCGCCAAGGAGAACCCGGCGGCGGAGAACCCGGCCGACGAGAACCCCGCCGCCACCGAGGGCGACACAGGGCGATAGCGTCCGTTCATGCCAGCAGAGCAGCCCGCAGAGCAGTCCGCAGAGCAACCTGAAGTCACCGCTAAAGCACTCACCGTTCGCCGGGCCAGGACCACCGATGTCCCGGCGGTTCGCCGCCTCCTTGACGCGTACGTCCGCGGCGGCATCCTGCTCGACAAAGCGATGGTGACGCTTTACGAGGACATCCAGGAGTTCTGGGTCGCGGAACGCGATGCCGGATCAAGTACTGAGGTCGTGGGCTGCGGCGCTCTGCACGTGATGTGGGAAGACCTCGCGGAAGTCCGCACTCTCGCGGTGAACCCCGCCCTCAAGGGAGCCGGTGTCGGCCATCAGTTGCTGGGGAAGTTGCTGCAGACCGCCCGCTGGCTCGGTGTTCGCCGGGTATTCTGCCTGACCTTCGAAGTCGACTTCTTCGCGAAGCACGGCTTCGTGGAGATCGGCGAGACGCCCGTCGACGCCGATGTCTACGCCGAGCTACTGCGTTCCTATGACGAGGGCGTGGCTGAGTTCCTCGGTCTCGAACGAGTGAAACCGAACACCTTGGGCAACAGCCGGATGCTTCTGCATCTGTGATCGCCGACGGGTAATACTCCGGCAGTACCCCGGCACTTACCCCGATCCGCCTTCCCCGGCGGGCCCTATGTCCGAAACGCGCACGTTTCCGGTCTTCCCGGGTCCCATCGGTCTCTCCCAGGGGTTTGTGTTTTTCCAGCAAAAGCGGTTTGCTTTCCGACGTACTGCAGTAGTGCATATAACAGGGACGTGAAACGCGGCGGCCGCCGCAGACCCTCGGCCCTGAAGATATCGATGAAAGGAAATCCGGTGGCACAGAAGGTTCAGGTCCTTCTTGTCGACGACCTCGACGGCGGCGAGGCGGACGAGACCGTGACGTTCGCGCTGGACGGCAAGACGTACGAGATCGATCTCACGACTGCCAATGCGGACAAGCTCCGTGGACTTCTCGAGCCGTACGTGAAGGGCGGTCGTCGTACCGGAGGCCGCGCTTCGGGGGGTCGTGGAAAGGCGCGCGTCGCCTCCGGCGGGAGTCAGGACACCGCGCAGATCCGCGCGTGGGCGAAGGAGAACGGTTACGAGGTCAATGACCGTGGCCGCGTTCCGGCGTCCATTCGCGAGGCCTACGAGAAGGCCAACGCCTGAGTGCAGGAACGGCGCAGCCGGATGCGATGGCACTCCGTCGCCATCGTGTCCACGAGTCGTACGAGATCGGGGGCGCCCCCACCGCCCCCACCCAGCGCCGACAGCGTCGGCAACGAAGGCTCCACCTCGCAGCCAGGCTCAGGGGGCCGCAGCCAGACGGCGGCCCCCTGCGGGCCGCCGACAGGCCCGCTCACGGGGGCCCCTGTGGTCCTTTCCTGGCTCGTCCCGCCCTGGCGCGTGTTCCTGCGGTCTGTGATCCCGAGATCTGTGATCCCCCGGCCTCTGTTCCTCTGGTCGGTGTTTCCCCGGGCCGTCTTCCCTTGAGTGCGGGCCAGACCCGGTGGTAGCGGCGCCTCGATGCGCTCGCCCGCGCCGATCGCCCTGAGATCCAGCGCGAGAGCGCCCCACTCCAGCCATTCCAGCAGCCCCGGCAACTCGTCCGCGGTGCCCGCGGCCACCAGTAGCCGCATCCGGTCCGCCCGCACGGCCACCGGAGAGCCCGGCCCCAGGTGCCGAAGTGCCGCGTATCCCGCTTCCGCGGGCGCGTCCAGGACGTCGAAACGCATTCCCGTCAGCAGTTTCACCGGAGTTCCGGGCACTGTTGCCCAGCCCAGTTCGTTCTCGTACCAGTGCCGGACCGGATCGCTCGCTTCGAGCGGCCGACGGGGAAAGGGAACTGTGGGGACCATGCAAGGCCAACCGTCAGAAGAGCGTTCGAGTTACGCTGGGTGGCCTCGCGGATGCGCACAGTGCCGTTCGAGAGGGCGTTCCGGAGGGGTCGGCGGCGCAAGGATGTTCGCCCGTAGCGGAGGGAACCGGTGCGCGGGGCATGGAGTGTCAGTGCGTACGGGTAAGACATCCCTAGTGGGAGGGGCGACACGCATGGCTCGGGCATCTCACGTTCGCCATCGGCGTACAGCTAGTGAGGCTATCTGCCTGGCCTGCGGGAACATCGTCTCGCACGCTTGGGTTGGAGCAGATGTCGGCTTTCCGGGTCAGGAGGCCAAGGATGGTGTCGGCAGATGGAATGAGCGGTCCCCGCTTGCGGGACTAAGCTGCGGAAGGACAGGGAGGGGAGCGTCCCCTTACTGCCTGACCGCTCTGAGGAGCGATTAACGATGTTCGAGAGGTTCACCGACCGCGCGCGGCGGGTTGTCGTCCTGGCTCAGGAAGAAGCCCGGATGCTCAACCACAACTACATCGGCACCGAGCACATCCTCCTGGGCCTGATCCACGAGGGTGAGGGTGTCGCCGCTAAGGCCCTGGAGAGCCTCGGGATTTCGCTCGAGGCGGTCCGCCAGCAGGTGGAGGAGATCATCGGGCAGGGGCAGCAGGCCCCGTCCGGGCACATCCCCTTCACCCCCCGTGCCAAGAAGGTCCTGGAGCTGTCGCTCCGCGAGGCCCTTCAGCTGGGCCACAACTACATCGGCACGGAGCACATCCTGCTCGGCCTGATCCGTGAGGGCGAGGGCGTCGCCGCCCAGGTCCTGGTCAAGCTGGGCGCTGATCTCAACCGGGTGCGGCAGCAGGTCATCCAGCTGCTCTCCGGCTACCAGGGCAAGGAGACCGCCGCCGCAGGTGGGCCTGCCGAGGGCACCCCCTCGACGTCCCTGGTCCTCGACCAGTTCGGCCGGAACCTCACCCAGGCCGCTCGTGAGTCCAAGCTCGACCCGGTCATCGGGCGCGAGAAGGAGATCGAGCGGGTCATGCAGGTGCTGTCCCGCCGTACGAAGAACAACCCCGTACTCATCGGCGAGCCCGGCGTCGGCAAGACCGCCGTCGTCGAGGGGCTGGCGCAGGCCATCGTCAAGGGCGAGGTGCCCGAGACCCTCAAGGACAAGCACCTCTACACCCTCGACCTGGGCGCGCTGGTCGCCGGCTCCCGCTACCGCGGTGACTTCGAGGAGCGCCTCAAGAAGGTCCTCAAGGAGATCCGCACCCGCGGCGACATCATCCTGTTCATCGACGAGCTGCACACGCTGGTCGGTGCGGGTGCCGCCGAGGGCGCCATCGACGCGGCTTCGATCCTGAAGCCGATGCTGGCCCGCGGTGAGCTCCAGACCATCGGTGCGACCACCCTCGACGAGTACCGCAAGCACCTCGAGAAGGACGCGGCCCTCGAGCGCCGCTTCCAGCCGATCCAGGTGGCGGAGCCTTCGCTCCCCCACACGATCGAGATCCTCAAGGGCCTGCGCGACCGCTACGAGGCGCACCACCGCGTGTCCATCACGGACGAGGCCCTGGTGCAGGCGGCGACGCTCGCCGACCGGTACATCTCGGACCGCTTCCTGCCGGACAAGGCGATCGACCTGATCGACGAGGCCGGCTCCCGGATGCGTATCCGCCGGATGACCGCGCCGCCGGACCTCCGCGAGTTCGACGAGAAGATCGCCGGCGTCCGCCGCGACAAGGAGTCCGCGATCGACTCGCAGGACTTCGAGAAGGCCGCCTCCCTCCGCGACAAGGAGAAGCAGCTCCTGGCCGCCAAGGCCAAGCGGGAGAAGGAGTGGAAGGCCGGCGACATGGACGTCGTCGCCGAGGTCGACGGCGAGCTGATCGCCGAGGTCCTCGCGACTGCCACCGGCATCCCGGTCTTCAAGCTGACCGAGGAGGAGTCCTCGCGTCTGCTGCGCATGGAGGACGAGCTCCACAAGCGGGTCATCGGTCAGGTGGACGCCGTCAAGGCGCTCTCGAAGGCGATCCGTCGTACGCGTGCCGGTCTGAAGGACCCGAAGCGTCCCGGTGGTTCGTTCATCTTCGCCGGTCCGTCCGGTGTCGGTAAGACCGAGCTGTCCAAGGCGCTCGCCGAGTTCCTCTTCGGTGACGAGGACGCGCTGATCTCCCTCGACATGTCGGAGTTCAGTGAGAAGCACACGGTGTCGCGTCTCTTCGGTTCGCCCCCCGGTTACGTGGGCTACGAAGAGGGCGGCCAGCTGACGGAGAAGGTGCGGCGCAAGCCGTTCTCGGTGGTCCTCTTCGACGAGGTCGAGAAGGCCCACCCGGACATCTTCAACTCGCTGCTGCAGATCCTGGAGGACGGTCGTCTGACCGACTCCCAGGGCCGGGTCGTGGACTTCAAGAACACGGTCATCATCATGACGACCAACCTCGGCACCCGGGACATCTCCAAGGGCTTCAACCTGGGCTTCGCCGCCCAGGGCGACACGAAGTCCAACTACGAGCGCATGAAGAACAAGGTCGCGGACGAGCTCAAGCAGCACTTCCGCCCCGAGTTCCTCAACCGCGTCGACGACGTGGTCGTCTTCCCGCAGCTGACCCAGAGCGACATCCTGCGGATCGTCGACCTGATGATCGGCAAGGTGGACGAGCGCCTCAAGGACCGGGACATGGGCATCGAGCTCTCCCAGTCCGCGAAGGAGCTGCTGGCGCAGAAGGGTTACGACCCCGTGCTCGGCGCGCGTCCGCTGCGTCGCACGATCCAGCGTGAGGTCGAGGACAGCCTGTCGGAGAAGATCCTCTTCGGCGAGCTGCGCCCCGGTCACATCGTGGTCGTCGACACGGAGGGCGAGGGCGAGGCCAAGGTCTTCACCTTCCGCGGCGAGGAGAAGTCGGCACTGCCGGACGTCCCGCCGATCGAGCAGGCCGCCGGTGGGGCTGGTCCCAATCTGAGCAAGGAGGCGTGACCCTCCGGGGATTCGCCTGAGAACGACTGAGAACGGCCGGAGGGGCCGGTGCCAACAAGGCACCGGCCCCTTCGTCATGCGCTCATGCGCTCATGCTCGCGCGCGGTTACGACAGCTGGCCGTCGTAGTCCGGCAGCTTGTACGTCTTCTCCGCGTGGCCGCCGGAGAGGTCGGTGGGGGTGTTGCCTATGTTCGCGATGATCGTGTAGCCCTTGGCCTCGATCTCCGCGCGCTTGGCCGTCTTGTACTCGGCCTTGTCCCTGAAGAGATCGCCGAAGTTGCGGACATAGAGCCCGGACACCTTGTAGCCGACGTGCTTGAGGTTGTAGTCGGTCACGGAGGCGATGATGTCCGGGCGCGCGGTCACGAAGAACAGGGCGACGCCGTGCTCCTGGGCGTACTTGGCGACTTCGAGGACGGGCGCGTTGGCCGGGGACGGATAGCTGAAGCCGAAGTCGGTCTCCAGCGTCGTGTTGTCGATGTCGAAGACGATCGCCTGCTTCTCGCCCGAGGACGCGTCGGCGATACGTTCCTTCAGGTACGGGAGCGCCTGAGCCATGACGGCTTGGCAGTCCTTCTGCCAGGTCGCGTAGTCCACGTCCGCCGCGGCGGCGGTTCTCGCGGCCGTGGCGGTGGTCGTGGCCGCGGCCGGAGCCGAGGCGACGGCGGGGCTCATCAGGGCCGCGGTGACGGCCGTCGCGGCGGCGGTCACGCCTATGAGGCGGCGCAGCCGGTTGCTTACTGTCATGGGGGGTTCCTCTCGCATGGAAGCGCTGCGGGACATGGGCCGTAGTGCATGCTCATGGGCAGGGGAGGACACAGGGAGGCGAAGGGATTACTGGCTGGTAACTGTAAGGCGCCCAGCCGAAGTTGGGCTAGAGGACGGTGTGCGTCTTCATGGCGGTGTGCGGGCGCGGGAGGAGTTCGAGGACCTGCTCCGGTACTTCCGTGGCCTCCGGAGCGGGCACGAATGAACCCACCACAACCCCGAAAACAGAGCCCATACAGCCGAGAGATCTTCGTTTCCGGTGAATCTTTCGCGACGGAGTCGCCTAAAGCTCGGCAGGACCGCTCGAAGCCGTTCGCCTGACTGGGCGCTTCACCGAGCGCATATGACGCAAGCCGCGCAACCCGGTGAACTGAAGGGCATTCTCGGTGAATCGCGGATACGAGATGCCCGATCCGACGGAGGAGCGGCGAATGGCATCCCACTCGGAAAATCCGGTGGCCGCAAGACCCTGTTCGGCGAGACGATCCACGATGTCCCGAACTGCCTTCAGAGGGAGCCGTGATGGGCGCCGACGAACCCGAAGTCCGTACGACAGCAGGTGTCTTGCGAGGGGAAGGGCAGGCGGGTCTGGCGGTGTTCCGCGGGATTCCGTTCGCCGAGGCTCCGGTGGGCGCGCTGCGGTTCGGTGCGCCACGGCCCGTACGGGGCTGGGACGGCGTGCGGAAGGCGGTGGCGTACGGGCCGCCGCCTCCCCAGTCGGCGGCGTTCGGCATGGACGCGCTGTCGTCCGGGGACGCGGTGGGTGCCGGCGACTGGCTGACCCTCAATGTCTGGACGCCGGAGCCCGGTCCTGGCGCGGGGCTCCCAGTGATGGTGTGGCTGTACGGGGGCGCGTACACGATCGGGATGTCCGGGCTGCCCGAGTACGACGGCGGCCGGCTGGCGCGGGAGGGCGGCGTCGTCGTGGTGACGCTCAACTACCGCGTGGGTATTGAGGGATTCGCCGCCATCGAGGGCGCGCCGGCCAACCGTGGGCTGCTCGACCAGGTCGCCGCGCTGGAGTGGGTGCGCGAGAACATCCGGGCCTTCGGCGGCGACCCGGACCGGGTCACGGTCTTCGGAGAGTCGGCGGGGGCGGGATCGGTGGCCGCGCTGCTCGCGATGCCACGCGCTCGCGGGCTCTTCGGGCGGGCCGTCGCGCAGAGCGTGCCCGGTACGTTCTTCTCGGCCGAACTCGCCGCCGACATCGCCGGGGCCTTCGCCGCCGAGCTGGGGTTGCGGCCGACGGTGGACGACCTGAGCACGGTCGATCCGCGGCGGTTGCCCGCGGCGGCGGACGCGGTCGGGGCGAAGACGGAGCAGTTCGCGGAGCGGTGGGGGGTGCTCGGGCATACGTCGATTCCGATAGCGCCCGTTGTGGACGGCGAAGTGTTGCCGGTTGCTCCGTGGGAGGCGTTGGCCTCCGGCGCGGGTCGGGACGTCGAGCTCGTGGTCGGGCACACGCGTGACGAGTACCGGTTGTTCCTGGCGCTCGGCGGGATGCTGGGCGAGGTGACGGAGGATCAGGCGGCTGAGGCGCTGAGGGTGTTCGCGCCCGCCGCGGGTGACACCGCCGCGTACCGTGACGCGTTCCCGGGCGCCGGCCCGGAGGAGCTGTACGAACTCGTCCACTCCGACTGGCTGTTCCGCATGCCGTCCCTGCACCTGGCCGAGGCCCAGGTCGCCGGCGGCGGACGTGCCCACCTCTATGAGCTGACCTGGGGCGCACCGGGCATGGGCGGAGGGCTCGGGGCCTGCCATGGGCTCGATGTGCCGCTGGTGTTCGGCAACCTCAGCGGCGGGCTGCCCGCGATGTTGTTGGGGGAGGGGCCGCATGAGGAGGCGGAGGAGTTGTCCGCGGCCTTCCGCACCGCATGGACGGGCTTCGCCTCCGGGCACGGCCCGGGCTGGCCCGCGTACGACCTAGAACGACGGCTCGTCCGGCTCTTCGACACGAGTCCGGCTGTGGCCGCGTATCCGGAGGAAGCGTCGCGGGGATTGTGGCGGGAGCATGTGTTCGGGACGCTGCCGCTGAGTGGCTAGTCAGGGTCAGAGCAACCCGTGCGCGCGGCACCACTCCTCGATGCTCCGGCTGTCGCCTGTGCCTGTGCCTGTGCCTGTACGTGTACCCGTACCTGTACCCGCACTTTCGACGGTCTCTCGTCAGTGCGCATCGGCAGTGATCGCCTCCGGCACCGAAGAGTGGATCGGAAAGACCTGGATGAGCCCGGTGATCCGGAAAATCCTGAGGAGCCGGTCACTGTCGATGACGAGCCCGAGTGAGCCCTCACGCACGCGCAGCCGCTTGAGGCTGCCCACCAGAGCGCCTAAGCCGGTCGAGTCCAGAAACTCCACGTTCCGCATGTCCGTGATGATGTGGACGGCGTCCTTGTCGAGGAGATCGATCACCCCTTCGCGCAGCATCGGGGTTGTGTACACGTCGATCTCGCCGGCGACCTGAAGGATGGCGCAGTCGCTGCCGGCGGTGATGGAGGTCAGATGAAAATCCCGCACTTCGGTCTCCCATGCTGTCATCGTGTGGAGTGACGGCGAGTTATACAGGGATACAGTATGGCGATTGATGCGGCTTGTCAACGTTGATGTTGCGCTGTCATCATGCACAATGACGCAGAGGGCTGTGCGGGATGACGCGAGGAGAGCAGGGATGCGGGTCGAAGAGGCCATCGGAAAGCAGATCGCGCGATTCCGGGAGGCACGGCACCTGTCGCTCACGGAACTGGGTGAGGCCATGGGGCAGTACCTGGACAGGCCCTGGAGCAGGCAGGCCGTCCACCAGGCAGAGCGGGGGCGCCGTGCCTTCACGGCGGCCGAGTTGACCGCCATCGCCCTGGCTCTGGACACCTCGGTCCCCGCCCTGTTCCTCACGGACGCCGAGCAGATCGAACTGCCGGGCGGGACCATCTCACCCGAGGAGTACCGGGGGATCCTCCTGTACGCGGGAAAGGACGCGCCCCTGGACGGAGTCGACGAGCTGATCGTGGCCCTTCACGACATCGGAGAGGTCCTGTCGAGGCCTGCGCTGGCCCGACTTGCCAGGATCGGAGCGGTGGCCGAGCAGGTGGCCGGTGTGGCAGCGGAGAGCGAGGTGGCAGCGTCCACACACCGTGAGCCGGCGCGGTCGGAGCGTTGAGCACGTCTCGGAGCACTGCTCACGACCGCACGGCGTCGATGGCGTCCTGGACGACGCGGCTCAAGTCCTCTTCGGTCGGGACCAGTTCGCGGTCCGCCGGGGAGAGCGTCGAGTAGTTCGTCACGGCCAGCGGGTTGTTGCTGGCGTCGAGGGCGAGCTGCACCGCGGCTTTGTTGTGCCGGGTTCCGATGAGGAAGCCGATGGTCGCGTCGTCGCGCTGCTCGTCGCGGACCATCTTGTCGACCACGCTCACGTAGAAGTTGAGCTTGCCGACGTGTTCGGGGCGTACGTCCTTCGTCTTGAGCTCGAACACGAAGTAGCGGTGCAGTTTGAGGTGGTAGAAGAGCAGGTCGATGCGGTACTCCTCACCGCCGATGAGCACCGGGTACTGGCGGCCCACGAAGGCGAAGCCGACGCCGAGTTCGGTGAGGAAGCGGACCATGTTGGCGGTGATCGCCTCTTCGAGCTCGTGCTCGGAGTGGTGCTTGTCGAGACCGAGGAAGTCGAGGCGGTACGGGTCCCTTGCCAGGTCCTTGAGGGCTGCGGAGCCCTCCGGGAGGGTCACCTCGAAGTTGGTGGCCGCGGAGCCCTGGGTGAGATGCAGGTTCTGGTGGATGAAGCGGCTGAGGAGGTCTCGGGACCAGCCGTTGCGGACGGCTTCTGTGGCGTAGAAGTCCAGGTCGGGCCGGGTGTCGAGCTTGTCCAGCATGAGCATGATGTGGCCCCACGGCAATTGTGCAGCAGGCTGCTGCACAATTGGCTCCGGCCAGGTACGAGCCATCTTGTGCATGTACATCAGGTTCCGGCGGGAGAAGCCGCGCTGGTTCGGAAACGCCGTCTTCAGGTCCGCGGCGAGGCGGCCCACGACCTTCGTGCCCCAGCCCTCTTGCTCCTGACGGGTCAGGATGAGCTTGCCGATCTGCCAGTACATCTGGACCAGTTCGGTGTTCACGGCCCGCTGGGCGCGGAGGCGTGCGCCCGCGACGGTTTCCTTGACCTCGCCCAGCAGGTCGCCGTACCAGGAGGGCAGGGCGCTCTGCTGGGTGGGGAGAGTGGGCTTGGCCTCGGTGTTCTTGTGCATGGGGCGAGGCTTGCGCACGGTGATCTTTACGCGGGGGCGAACTGTGTCACGTCATCCGAACGTGTGGGGTTGGGGCGAGTGTTCGTATGAGGGCGGACAGGGCGGTGGGGGTGGTGGTGAGGCTGCATCCAGCGTCCCCCCGCCCTTGGAGGCGTCAGCCATGGAACTCCCGCTCACCTACACCCTGTTCACCCCTGCCGCCGTGACCTCCCCCAAGGTCTGCCGGGACTTCGTGCGCTCCATGCTGGAGACGCTGGGGCTCGGCGAGCTTGCCGATACCGCCGCCCTGTGCACCTCTGAGCTGGTGACGAACGTGCACCGGTACGCGGAGGGTGACGTGCGCCTCAGAGCCGCCATCGAGTCGACCCATGTCCGGGTTCGCCGTCTACGACGGGAGCACGCGGCTGCCCTCGCCTCGCCGGGTCACGGTCGGAGACGACGGCGGGCGCGGTCTGTTCCTCGTCACCGCGCTGTCGGACGTGTGCGGGGTGACGCCGACCGAGGGTGGAAAAGGAGTGTGGTTTCAGCTCAATCGGTGAGGGGGGCGGGGACGGAGGCTCAGCTTCACGGAGTCGGGGAGTCTGTCGGCGTTGAGGATGCGGTCCGCCCTGTACACGTCGACGACCTTGAGCTGGGGAAGGGCGGCCAGGGGAGAGAGGTCGAGAGTGGTGCCCGGCTGATCCACGGACACATTTTCCAGTGAAGGGAATGCTGTTGCGGCCTGCCGGAGGTCTACCTCTTCTCGGTCGGCCATGATGAACGCCCTGCTGATCTGCTCCAGCTGTACGCCGGAAGTAGCCAGACTCACGAGTTCACTCTGCGACAGGCTGAGAATGGACAGCTCCTCAAGGCCTGCAATGACGCTCCACTCGGCCGGGGTGGGCGACGTATCCAGCCGAAGTCCCAGCTGCCGCAGCTGTGGGAAGTCCGCCAGGCCCGCGAGGCCGCTCGCGTCCTTGGGAAGGAAGAGCGTCGTCAACGGCGCCTCGTGCGGCAGCGCTTCTGTCCCGGGCCACGCCGGGATTCCGGTACTCAGGCTGAGCACTTCGAGTCGGGTGAGGGTCCGCAGACTGTTGAGGTCCGTGAGGCCGGGCAAATCATGAAGAACCAGATTTCGTATCGGCAGGTGCTGGAGTGGCGAGAGGTCCCAGATCTGGGTGCAGCCCACCAGATTGAGGTGGCCCAGGCGAGGGAAGCGGCGGAGGAATTCCACGCTCTCGATCACCGTGTTGTCTTGGAGGGAAACTCTCCGGAGCTGGTCTTCCCGGAAAGCTTCTGCGATCTGATCGCTGGTGAAGTCCCCGAGGAGTCGCACTTCACCGTGCCCGCCCAGTCGCCGCAGCTCGGCCAGTTGTTCCGGAGACGTCACGGTAATGAGAACCCCGGACCTCCCGGTCAGGTTGCAGATGATCTCCTGCCCGTAGGTCTCGGTGTCGAACGCGGACCAGTGGGAACCGAGATTGCCCTGGACTGCCGTGTCTTCGTGGCCCAGGTACCGCGCCAGCAGGGGAAGTGCCGCATCACCTCCGATAAGGCCCGCCGTGTGGACGACGGCTGCCGCCACCAACTCGGTCAGTCCCTCCGGCCCCGGCAGCAGCTCCAGGACAATGGGGCCCAGCGCGGCAAGCTCCTGAGCCTCGTCGAAGTTGTGCGGTGGAATCAGTGCGCCCGCCCGCCGCTCCACCTCCTCCCGTATCCCTGGATCCAGCTTCGCCGCATGCTCCAGACAGGCCATCGCCAGCAGAAGCAGCCGTACGCGGTCGTGGCGTGTCGCCGCCGTATCCCCACGTCTCACCAGCCCCCGCAACAGCCTCGCCCGCTCATCCGGGCGAGCATGGGCGACCGCCATGCGCAGCACGTCCTCCCACTGGTCGAGGTGGGCGTGCTGGACGAGGTAGTCGAAGTCGCGCTCCTCCACTGCCGCCCGCGCTCCCAGATAGTCCTGGAACGTGCGGTGGACGAAGTCCACAGCCCCCTTGGCCGGTTCGCGCAGTAGACCAGACCGTACGAGCAAGTACCGCAGGATTTCCTCGGCCGAGCCCTGCTCGGCGACATAGGGCATGGACGGCAGCAGCCGCTCCAGCTGGCTCACCGCATCCGCGCGGTCCATTTCCGCGCGGCCGTTGCGGATGAGCCAGTACGCGAGCTTCTGCAGGAGCTCGATCTGGGACTCCTCGTCCAGCTCGCCGGCCACGCCACGCATGTCGCGCTCGCGGTCGCGGCGCTCCAGAAGCATGGAGAGGGCCGCGTCGTACAGGGCCTTTCGGCCGCGGGGGAGGAAGCCCCGGCGTTCGCGGTGAAGGGCACAGATGAGTGCGCACATCAAGGGGTTGGTGGCCAGTCGCCCCAGGTCCTGTTTGGCGCGGACGGCGTTCAGCAGCGTCTCGCCGAGCGCGGGGTCGGCTTCGGCCGCCTCGTGCCAGCGGCGGATGAAGACCGCGATGTTCTCGCGGCTCATACGGGAGAGAGTGAGCTCGGCGAAGTCCTCGCTCCCCAGCCAGTCGTCCCGTACGGCGGAGGGGCGGGAGGTGACCAGCCAGAGGTTGCCGGGGAAGGCGGAGAGGAGGTCCGACAGCCAGCGACGCGTGCGTTCGCGTTCCTGCTCGGGGACCTCGTCGATGCCATCGATCAGGAGCAGTCCTCGCTCGGCTGACAGCACACGGTCCGTCCAGCCGGAGGGCTGGGATCCGTTGAGAGGGCAACCCACGGCGGTCAGGAAGTTCGCTGGGGTGGGTAGGGCGGCGCCTCCGCGGGTGAGGGTGCGGAGGGGGAGGACGAAGGGCACGCGCCCAATGAGGTGGGCCAGTTCGCCGGTGAGCCGGTCCTGGCGGGCGGTGGCCACCGCGAGTGACTGCACCAGTGTGGTCTTGCCCGATCCGGCGCTGCCGCGCAGCAGGACCCGTTGGTTCCCCGCCAGCGCCTTCTCGACAGGTTGCGGCAGCGCGGGGAGCCAGCCTTCGGCCGACGCTGCCTCGGCCCGGCCCTGTCCGGTCTGTCCGGTGAAGGCGGGGTCGGCAACCGGCTGGTGGTCAGTGCTCCGGTATGCCTCCAGGCTCAGGTAGGCCGTGTCCAGGGGCCAGTCCCGGGACTCGTTGAGGTCGACGCCGTAGATGGTGAGAAGGCTGTGCTTCTTGGCGATGTGGGCCGCGTAGCGCTCCTCGAAACCTGCGTCCTCGGCGGACTGGGAGGACAGACGCTGGATGAGGATGTCAGTACGGGTGATCAGTTCGCTCAGCTGTCGGCTCTGCTCGACGAGGCTGCGGGCCGCGAAGGTCGAGCGTTGAGTCAAGAAGTGCAGTATGTGCAGGCAGGCACTCTCCAGGAGGTGGGAGTACAGAGACACTGAGTCCTGGCTGAGGAACCGTACGAGCTGCGGGCCGCCGGCCTGCTCGTACAACTTGGCGGCCAGCTGCCTGTGGCCCAGCCGCACGGCCTCGACATCGTTGAGCTCCAGATTTCCCAGCGCGTGCAGCGTCAGCTCCAAGGTGTCGGTGACGGCCTCCAGCTCGGCCTCCTCCAAAGGCTGCTCGCGCGTCTCCCCAGCCGCGCGCCGCACCAGCTCCTCCACGAGCTTGCGGAAGTCCTTCTCGCCGAGTGAGCGTTTCTCACCCTTGAACGACACCAGCGCGGATATCCGAACCGGCCGCGCCACCAGCCCCGCCCCGGGCCCCTCCCGTACGAACAGCTTCCGCACCAGGGGCGCGACGACGCTCGACGCGACACGGACCCCGACCATCCCCGGATCGACCATGGATCGAGCGTAGGTCAACAGCAGTCAGGACGCGGTCTGTTGGGCCAGGCCGTGATCCTCACGCCCTCCGGCACATTCCGCACCCGCGGCAGGCGCGGATTGACGCGGAGCACCCGCAGGTCGGGGAAGCCGGACAGCCAGGTCATGTCCGGGTCGGACGGTTCGGCGTTGAGCCAGCGGTGGGTGAGTTGGTCGTGGTCCAGGCCGTCCATGAGGTCGGCCGCGGGTATGACGCCGACCACCTGCGGGCGGGGGTGCCCGCCGAGGTCCGCTCGGCGGGCACCTGGAGTCCACCGCTCCGCCCATCCCGCTCCCGGATCGCCTCCAGGCTGAGATACGCCGCATCCAGCGACCACTCGCTCGTGCCGGCGTCGAGCCCGTAGATGATCAGCGTTCCGTACCGCCCGGCGATGTGATCCGCGTACCGCGCCTCGAACCCCGCGTCCTCGACCTGTAGCCCGCGCCACATTCCAGGACCCCTCGATCCCGCCGTCCGGTGACATGACGCACAGGTGATTTGTCCGGTACTAGGGCGAGTAGTGGTGACATCGAACGGGGCAAAACAGACCTTTGGCTCAAGGTCTGGGGGGAGGTGTGGACGTCATTGGGTGCGGGCCCGGAGGGGTGGGATCGGAGCCGAAGTGGATGGCGTGAAGTGGGCGTAAACCTGACTTCCAGGCTAAATGCAGGAGGTTCTGTTTCGATGTGGTTCTGATGTCAAGAATTCAGAAGTTTTGCTGTCAAGTACTGCTTTAGGTAGTAGAAGGCGGTTTTGGGGGATGGCGGGGGCGTGGGTTACCAAGGGACGACCGCCCGGCGCATGGCCAACGCGCCGGGTGCCTTGATGTCCGTCCCCGGAGGTAGTTCATGTCGCAGCGCACCATGTCCCGTAATCCCGGTACGTCCCTGCTCCGAGCCCGGGCGGCCGTCGTGGCCGTCGGTCTGGGGGTCTCGGGCGTCCTGGGGGTCGGGGTCGCGGTCGCCGCTGACAGCAGCGTCAGTGCGGTGAGCGCCAAGACGGCGAGCGCCAAGACGGTGAAGGCCAAGACGGTGAGCACCAAGCCGGTCGCCGCCAAGAAGGCCCCCTCCTGGGTCGACCCCGTCCAGAAGTACAAGCTCTCCGCCAGTTTCGCCCAGGCCGGCAACATGTGGTCGTCCACCCACTCCGGTCAGGACTTCGCCGTCGCCTCCGGCACCAAGGTCTTCGCCGCAGGCGGCGGGACCGTCGTGAAGGCCGGCGGCAACGGCGCCGGTGACGGACCGGCGTACGGCAACGCCATCGTCATCAAGCACGGCAACGGCACGTACTCGCAGTACGCGCACCTGTCCCGCGTGAACGTGAAGGTGGGCCAGGTCGTGAAGGCCGGACAGCGCATAGCGCTGTCCGGCAGCACGGGCAACTCCAGCGGGCCGCACCTGCACTTCGAGATCCGTACGAGTGCGAGCTACGGTCACGCGATCGACCCCGTCGCCTTCCTGCGCTCGAAGGGTGTGACCGTCTAAGGCGCAGGCTCAGGGCTCAGGACTCAGGGCTCAAGAGCCAGGCCCAAGGGCAAGGCTCAGGGCTCGCGCGTGCCGCCGTGTGCCTGCGTCACCAAGTCGATCGCGACCTCCAGGACCGCCTTCCGCTTGTCCTCGGGGTCGCCTTCGATGTCCTTGAGGGCGAACATCCCCGCGTGCATCGTGAACAGGGCGCTCACGCAGCGCACTTGGTCCGTCAGCGGGGCGTCCGGCTCCTTGATGATGTCCATCATGGCGAGCATGCGGTCCTTGAACGTCTCGCCGACGCTCAGCTCGCGGACCGTCGCCTGGTTCTCCTGCATGAAGCGGAAGAGGGGGGCCGCCTCGGTGAGGGCCTCGCTGTAGCGGCGCAGGAGTTCCTGCTTGGTGGCGAGGGTCTGTGGCTCCCCCTTGGCCCACTCGATCATGTCGTCCATCGGCCTCGTCAGGTCCTGGAAGAGGCTGATGAGGATGTCTTCCTTCGTCTTGAAGTGGTAGTAGAGCGCCGCCTTCGTGACGTCCAGCCGTTCGGCGATCTCCCGCAGGGACGTCTTCTCGTAGCCCTGCTCGGCGAAGAGTTCGACGGCCACGTCCTGGATGCGCTGACGGGTGTCGCCACGCCGCCGCTGCCTGCTGCCGCCCATCGTGGCCGCTCCTCGTCCTTGGTCATTGGTCCTTGTCGTACGTACGCCGAGCGCGCGCTCCGTGTACGTACTCGCCGTGTCGTACGTAAAAGAAAACTTACTTGACGCCCGGCTAGTTACGGGTCTACCTTCCCCGAGTGTAGTCAACTTGCCGGGCGGCAAGTAAGTATCGGGCGGCAGCCAGGGGAGTGGGGACAGTGGCGGACAGCAGCGCGGCCGGGGTGGCCGAGGCAGCCGAGGCGGAGGAAACAGCGGAGGGCGGAGGCAAGCAGCCCAGGAGCGTGCGCGTCGTCCTCCTCGCGCTGATGATCGCCATGCTGCTCGCGATGCTCGACAACATGATCATAGGCACCGCGATGCCGACCATCGTGGGTGAGCTGGGCGGGCTCGAGCACCTGTCCTGGGTCGTCACCGCGTACACGCTCGCGACCGCCGCCTCGACGCCGATCTGGGGCAAGCTCGGCGACATGTACGGGCGCAAGGGCGTCTTCATGACCTCGATCGTCCTCTTCCTGATCGGGTCGGCGCTGAGCGGAATGGCCCAGGACATGGTGCAGCTCATCGGGTTCCGTGCCGTGCAGGGGCTCGGCGCCGGCGGGCTGATGGTCGGCGTCATGGCGATCATCGGGGACCTGATTCCGCCCCGGGAGCGCGGCAAGTACCAGGGCATGATGGCCGGCGTGATGGCGCTCGCCATGATCGGCGGACCGCTGGTCGGCGGCACCATCACCGACAACTGGGGCTGGCGCTGGTCCTTCTACATCAACCTGCCGCTCGGTGTCGTGGCGCTGGTCGCCATCAGTGCCGTACTGCATCTGCCCAAGAAGCGGGCGCAGGCGCGGATCGACTACCTCGGCGCCGCGCTGCTCACCGTGGGCATCACCTCGATCGTGCTCGTCACCACCTGGGGTGGGACCGAGTACGCCTGGGGCTCCGTCATGATCATGGAGCTGATCGGGATCGGGGTCGCCTCGCTCGTCGGCTTCGTCTTCGTGCAGACCAAGGCCGCCGCGCCGGTCATGCCGCTGCACATCTTCCGGAGCCGTAACTTCACGCTGATGTCGATCGTCGGCTTCGTCGCCGGGTTCGTGATGTTCGGTGCGGTGCTGTTCCTACCGCTCTACCAGCAGTCGGTGCAGGGGGCGTCCGCGACCAACTCCGGGCTGCTGCTTCTGCCGATGCTCGGCGCGATGCTGGTCACCTCGATGGTCGCGGGGCGGGTGACCACCAGCACCGGGCACTACAAGGCGTTCCCGATCGTGGGCAGCGTGCTGATGGCGGTCGGGCTGTATCTGCTGTCGCTCATGGACACGGATACGACGCGGCTGACCTCCGGTGTGTACATGGCCGTCGTCGGTGCGGGCATGGGCTGTCTGATGCAGATCACCATGCTCGTCTCGCAGAACAGTGTCGAGATGAAGGACATGGGCGTCGCGTCGTCCTCCACCACGCTGTTCCGTACGCTCGGAGCGTCCTTCGGCGTCGCGATCATGGGCGCGCTGTTCAACAGCCGGGTTCAGGACGTGATGACCGAGCGGGCCGGGGCGCTCGGGTCCAAGGCCACCGAGCAGTCCGCGCAGCTCGACGCTGAGAGTATGGCGAAGTTGCCGGAGGCCGCGCAGGAGGCGTATCAGCATGCGGTTTCGGCAGGTACGCATTCGGCGTTCCTGTTGGGGGCGCTCGTGGCCGTCGTCGCGCTGGTGGCCGCGGTGTTCGTGAAGCACGTACCGCTGAAGGGCGCGGGGCCGCAGAAGCCGGCCGAGCCGTCCGAGTCGCCGCAGGACGCGACCGGGGCGACCGGGACGATGGGGGCGCCCCGGGACGCCGCGGATGTGAAGCAGACGGTTGCGGAGACTGCGGTCTGAGTCGTTTTCTACTACGCCGTTGTACTACTACTCCTCGGTCGAAGGGCCCGCAGTAGGCCCTCGGCAGGCCCCAGCAGCCCCTCGGCGAGCAGCGCCTTCAGGCCGGCCAGCGACGGCTCCAGCGGTGCGGCGCTGACACCGGCCTCCTGGGAGGCGTTCATGATGTTGGCCAGCCCGACGAGCTGGACATCGAGCCCCTGGGTGAGCTGAGGCTCCGCGCCCGTGTCGCGGTCGGCGTCGACGTCCGCGGCGAGGGCGGGCAGCAGCTGCGCCATGTTCGTCGGCCAGGGGACGAGCAATTCGGTGAAGCCGGCCGCAGTGCCCTCCCTGTGCGAGGTCGCCATGGCGACCGAGTGGTGGAACCCGTCGAACATCATGTTCATGCCGTGAGCCAAACCATGACGCCGGCCGTGAAGCCAAGACCTGCACCCACGCTCTGGGTCGTGTGCCCTACACCGGCAGCATCGGATAGCTCCCCGTGCTGGTCGGCGCGTGCTCCGGCAGCCACAGCACCGCCACCGCACCCTCCGCCGGCACGCCTTCCGGTGCCCCCGGGGGCCGTACGTTGCGGAAGGTGAGCCGGGCGCCGAGCACCCGCGCCTGACCCGCCGCGATGGTCAGGCCCAGACCGTGCCCCTGGCCCGCCCGATCCGTGCTGCCCGTGCGGAAGCGGCTCGGTCCGTCGGCGAGCAGTCCCTCGGGGAAGCCGGGCCCGTGGTCGCGTACGCGGATGACCCGGCCCTCGACCGTGACCTGGATGGGCGGCTTGCCGTGCTTGGCGGCGTTGATCAGGAGGTTGATGAGTACCCGCTCCAGACGGCGGGGGTCGGTGGTGACCTCCGACTCATGCACCACCCGCACCTCGATATCGGCGTCCCGAGCGGTCACCCGCCGGGCCACGAACTCGCCCAGCATGATGTCCTGCAACTCGGCCCGCTCGGACGCACTGTCCAGCCGGGCCACCTCCAGGACGTCCTCGACGAGGGTGCGCATGGCCTGCGCCCGGTCCCGTACGAGCTCCGTCGGCCGGCCCGGTGGCAGCAGTTCGGCCGCCGTGAGCAGACCGGTCACCGGAGTGCGCAGCTCGTGCGCGATGTCGGCGGTCACCCGTCGCTCGGCCTCGAGCCGCTGGCTCAGCGCTTCCGCCATCGCGTCCACGGCCCGCGCCAGGTCGTCCGTCTCGTCGCGTACGACACCGCCGATGGAGTCCCGCACCCGTACATCCGTCTCGCCCTGCGCGACCCGCCGGGCCGCCGTGGCCGCCTTGCGCAGCCGCCGCGAGAGCTGGCCGCCGATCAGTACGCCGAGCGCGCAGCCGCCGAAGACGACCGCGATCGAACCGATGATCAGCGCCTGGTCGAGGTCCTTCATCACCGTGGCGCTGCGGTCGGTGAACCCGGTGTGCAGCGACAGGATCCGGCCGTCCTTGAGCGGCACGGCGGCCCAGATGTCGGCCACGCCGCCCGGGCGGTCCGTCACGTAGGTCGCCCGTCGGTCGAGTGTGACCTTCGCCAGCAGGTCCTTCGGTATGTCCGGATCGTCGATCTGGATGCCGGGGAAGTTGGCCCGCCCGGACGCCTCGTAGTTCCGCTGCGCGATCTGGACACGCTCGTCCGCGAGGTCGCGCGCGTTGTCGAGCATCGAGACCCGGGCGGCGTTGTGTACGACCAGGCTCAGCGCGACAGCAACCAGCGCCCCGACCGCCGCGATCGCGGCGCTGAGCTTCCACCTGATTCCGGTACGCGGCATCAGGCGCTCGAATCTCTCGCGCGCACCGGGCCCAGGCCCCGCGTGCACGTCGCGCCCCATTGCCTCGTGAACGCGTCCGCTTGCCTCGTACGCGCGTCTTGCCTCGTACGCGCGTCCGCCCGGCTTCCGACTGGTCCCCCGCATGGTCCGCTCAGGCCTTCAACTTGTAGCCGAAACCGCGGACCGTCTCGATCCGGTCCTGACCGATCTTCGTACGCAGCCGCTGCACATGGACATCGACGACCCGGGTGTCGCCGCCCCAGCCGTAGTCCCAGACCCGCTCCAGCAGCTTGTCGCGCGACAGGACCGTACCCGGCGCGGACGAGAACTCCAGGAGCAGCCGCATCTCGGTGGGCGTCAGCGCCACCGGCGCACCGCTTCTGCGCACCTCCATGCCCTCCGTGTCGATCTCCAGTTCGCCGTCCCCGAAGGACAGCACGCCACCGCCGTCGACGGACGACGAGTCCTCGGACCCGGCGGCGGACCGCAGGCCGCTCGCGTGCCCGAAGCGCCGAAGCACCGCGCGGATGCGCGCGACCAGTACGGCCCCGTCGAAGGGCTTCGTCACGTAGTCGTCGGCGCCCGCCTCCAGACCCAGGACGACGTCGATCGAGTCGGCACGGGCCGACAGCATGATCACCGGGACCGTCGAATCGTCGCGGATCCGGCGGCACAGCGAGACACCGTCCAGGCCCGGCACCATGACGTCGAGGAGCGCGATGTCGGGGCGGTTCGCGCGGAACGCCTCAAGGCCCGACAGACCGTCGGGCATCGCGGTGACCGCGAAGCCGTCGCGCTCCAGCGCGAGCTGGGTGGCCTCGCGGATGACGTCGTCGTCCTCGACGAACAGGACGTGGGTCTGCTCTGCCATCCACTGCTCTCAGTTCTCGTGCCGTCAGTTCTCGTGCTGTTGGTTCGTGCCGTCAGTTCTCGTGCTGTTGGTTCGTGCCGTCAGTTCTCGTGCTGTTGGTTCGTGCCGTCAGTTCTCGCGTCTCGCGCCATCAGTCCTTGTGCAGCCCTTGTGCGGTCCTTGTGCGGTCAGTTCTCGTGTTCCGAGTTCTCGTGTTCTGAGTCCTCTTGTTGCCAGTCCTCGTGCTGTCAGTCCTCGGTCGGGGACGGCGTATCGCCGTCCACCACCTTGCTGTAGTCGTTGTGCGTCCGGGCCCGCTCCGTGAAGCGGCTCTCGGACCAGCGGTAGGTGATCACTTCCTCGCCGGACGGATACGCCACCGAGTCGCCCTTGTCGTACACCTGCTGGGTGATCACCAGATCACCGCGGTCGATCTCCGCATAGACCGGAGGCTCCTCGGCCCGGAAGACATTCTCGTACGCGTCGCCGTCCTCGCGATACACGTACGAGCCGACGCCCACCGCGTCGCCGCAGGTCATCACGTTGATCACGATGTCGTCCGCGGAGCCGCCGGTCAGGTCGCCGTAGGACACGTCGACCGGGTACTCGTCACCGACGCAGGGCTCCAGGTCGCGCTTGACCGCCGCGCTGACGTCCGGGTCGGCCTTGACGAGCTTGACCGCGTTCACGCGGTCCGGCGACTCGGAGGCCGACGGCGGGGCGGAGGGCGCGGTGGCGCCCGAAGCCATCGATTCGGAGCGGGCCGGGCCCTCGTCCCGGGCGCCGGTGCCGCCCGTGCCACAGGCGGAGACCAAAAGGCCGAGGGCGGCGAGCACGGACACCGCCGTGATCACCGCCTTCAGGGCCCCGGGGGGCCGGGGGGCCCTTGTGCCTAGGCCGCGCAACGCTCCTGCTCCTCCCGCTCCAGCGCGCTTGCATCCAGGGCGCGGCTCTCCAACTCCTCGCGGAGCCGGGCGAGCGCCCGGTGCAGCGTGCTCTTGACCGTTCCGGCCGACATGCCGAGGGCGGCGGCCGTTTCCTCCGTGGACATCTGCTCCCAGTGTCGCAGCACGACGACACTGCGCTGCTTCGGAGCCAGCACCTTCATGATGTCCATCAGGAGCGCGCGGTCCGCGTGCTGCTCGGTGGCGTCGTCCACGCTCGCGTCCGGGAGCTGCTCGGTGGGAACCTCCTCCAGCTTGCGGGCCCGCCACCACTCCGTGCGCGTGTTGATCATCACGCGGCGCAGGTAGGCGTCGGCGAGACGCTTGTCCGCTATGCCCTCCCAGCGGCCGTACGTCCGCACAAGAGCGGTCTGGAGGAGGTCCTGGGCGTCGATCGGGTTCGGGACCAGGCGGCGTGCGCTCCGCAGCAGGGCGTCCTGCCGGGTGCGTACATACTCTTCGAACTCGAGCACCTCGCCGTGCGCCATTACAACCGCCTCCGTCCCCGTTTCCGACCTGCCTGCTGCCGGTTTTCCGTTGCTTGCCGTACCGCTGTTCCGCGGTACGGCACTGAAGTTACGGAGGCGTTGTCACGGGGTTGTCCGAGCGAGCCTGCGGCGAGCACTCGGCTGTCCGTCGGTTGTGTAACGGAAGTAGGGGCTGGGTAAAGAGGGGTGGCTGTTGGGGCGGTTATGCGGCGTTTTGTCTGCCGGGAGTTGTTGCGGGGAACTGTGACTGAGCTCGGTGGAACCTGTGGGTCAGCTCAGCGGTAGCCGGCGGATCAGCTCAGCGGCAGCCGGTAGAGGCCACCCACCAGGGGCTCGACCAGACCGTCGGCGACCAACCCGTCCAGGGCGCGGGCGCGTTGCACGGGCTCGTCCCAGACACGGTCGAGGACCGACTGCGGGACCGGGGTGACCGCCTCGCGCAGTACGGCGAGCAGCCGGCCGCGGACTTGCCGGTCGGTCCCCGCGTACGTCTGGCCGCGCCGCGGCGGGCCCTCGTGCGCGGGCTTCCCGGCGAGCCGCCACGCGCACCGGGCCGCGATGGGGCACCGTACGCAACTCTCGTTCTTCGCCGTGCAGATGAGCGCGCCGAGCTCCATGGACGCGGCGGCCCAGCGGGAGGCCGTGTGCTCGTCGTCGGGCAACAGGGCGCGGGCGAGCTTGCGTTCGGCGGCGGTCGTGGCGTTCGGCGGGTACTGCACACCGGTCACGGCCCGCGCGAACACGCGCCGCACGTTCGTGTCGAGAACGGCGTGCCGCTGCCCGTATGCGAAGGAGGCCACGGCAGCGGCTGTGTACTCACCGATGCCGGGCAGCGCGAGGAGCTGGGCGTGGTCTGTCGGTACGTCACCGCCGTGCCGCTCCGTTATGGCGACCGCCGCGCCGTGCAGCCGCAGCGCGCGCCGGGGGTAACCGAGCCGCCCCCAGGACCGGACGGCCTCACCCGGCGCGTCCTCGGCGAGGTCGGCGGGCCGGGGCCAGCGGGCGAGCCACTGCTCGTACACCGGCAGCACCCGGCTCACGGGCGTCTGCTGCAGCATGAACTCGCTGACCATCACCCCCCACGGTCCCGCGTCGGCCCGCCGCCACGGCAGGTCACGCGCGTTCTCCTCGAACCAGTCGATGACGGGGGCGTGCAGGGCGTCGCCGGAGGTGTCGAGTCCGCCGGCCTGGGCACTGGATGTGGGCTTCGTGGGCGCAGTCATGGCACTTCCGATCCTGCCATGGCGGGGTGTGGGGGTGGGGCATGCGGGGCCGGAGCTCACAATCGCGGGCCGGGCGACGCCGGTAGGGCAACGTGAGCAGGGCAAGACGGGCAGGAGTCGGCTTGGCCGAGTAGACCGGGAACCGCGGCATGGTGTTCGGCTGCGGCGGACGCCGCCATGGCTGCTGTGACTCGACCTGGCCGGCGCCGATCGCGAAAGAACCTGGCGGTGCGCAGGTCCTCGGGGTTTCGGGTCCTCCGGTCCGCGGGTCGGCCAGTCTTCGGGTCCTCCGGTCTTCGGGGCCTGCGGTCCTGCGGTCCTGCGGTCCTGCAAGCAGGTGTGCGACAGGTGTAAGACAGCGCAAGACAGGGGCAGGCGACCGTCATCCAGGATGATGATCCGGAAAAGTTGAGGCCCAGGGCGGCGGGTGGGGCCAGCGAACTCCCGGATCTCTCGTACAGTTTGCGCCGTGGGATCTCTGCGCAATCCGGTCGGGCCGCTTCCCTCCTCCATCTACTGGCGACGGAGGGCCGTTCTGCTGTCCACGTTGGCGCTGTTGGCGCTGCTGATCACCTGGGTGGTCACCTCCGGCGGCGGAAACGGCAACAAGGACAACGCCGACGGCTCCAACGGCAAGAACCCCACGGCCTCGATCACACCGGGCCCCTCCGGCTCCGGGCCCGCGATCAGCCAAGCCCCGGGCGGGCGCGACGAGTCGAGCGACGGAGGCACCGGTGACGGCGACGGCTCCGGGGACGGCTCCGGGGAATCCGGAGGCACGGCGGGCTCCGGCGGCTCGGGCGGGTCCACCTCCGGCGGATCCGGTTCCAGCGGCGGCGTGGCCGACGGCGGCGGTGGCGGTGGCTCCGGCGACACTCTTCCCGCCGGGTCCAGCCTGCCCAACTGCACTGCCGGAGCGGTGAAGTTGACGCTGCGCAGCGTCAACAACGAATACGCGCCGGACGAGAAGCCCACCTTGGAACTGATCGCCAGGAACTCCTCCGGCAGCGACTGCAAACTCGATCTCGGCCCGAAGCACGCCGTGCTGACGATCACTCAGGCAGGCAGCGACGACGAGATCTGGTCCTCCGCCGACTGCCCGACGGGCGCCGCCAGCATCCTCCTCCGCATCCCGGCGAACGACAGCATCACCCACACCGTCGAGTGGAACCGCAAGGCCAGCGCCCCACAGTGCGCGACCCCTCCGGCGGTGTCGGCGACCGCGGGCACGTACCTGGTGGAGGCAGAGACCCCGGGCCTGACCAAGACCCAGACGTCGTTCGTCCTGAAGAAGGACTAGCGACTCAGAGTTCACCAAGAGCCACGCGGAACAAGGGCGCCCCGTAAGGAGCGCGGGACTGTCCGACCATGCACCTCAGCCGGCGCCGTACGGGGCCCTGGGAACTGCGCGACCAGCCCCGTAAGGGGCGCTGGGAACTGCGCGACCGGCCCCGTAAGGGGCGCGGGGAACTGCGCGACCAGCCCCCACCAACCCGCACCCGGCACACAGCACCAACGCAACCCGACGCAACGCAACCCGACGCAAGGCCACCCGACACAACGCCACTGCCCAACCGCCGGAGGCTAGACGTACCGCTCCAGGATGGAAGACTCCGCCAACCGCGACAGCCCTTCCCGCACGCTCCGCGCCCGCGCCTCACCAACACCGTCCACCGTCTGCAGGTCGTCCACGCTGGCAGCGAGAAGCTTCTGCAGCCCTCCGAAGTGCTCGACCAGCCGGTCGATGATCGCACCGGGCAGCCGCGGCACCTTGGCCAGCAGCCGGTACCCGCGGGGCGACACCGCCGAGTCGAGCGCCTCGGGCGAACCCGTATAGCCCAACGCCCGTGCCACCGTGGACAGTTCGAGCAGCTCGGCGTGGGTGAGCCCTTCGAGCTCGGAGAGCGCCTCATCGACCGTGCGGGAGCGCTTGGCGGTCGGCTCGGGCACGTAGTCCCGCACGACGAGCTCACGCTCGGGCTCGACCCCGGCGATCAACTCCTCCAGCTGGAGGGAGAGCAGGCGCCCGTCGGTGCCCAACTCCACCACGTACCCGGCGATCTCCGTGGCGATCAGGCGCACCATCTCCAGACGCTGCGCCACCGCCGAGACGTCCCGGACGGTGACCAGGTCCTCGATCTCCAGCGCGGACAACGTACCGGCGACCTCGTCGAGGCGGAGCTTGTAGCGCTCCAGGGTGGCCAGGGCCTGGTTGGCGCGGGAGAGGATCGCGGCCGAGTCCTCCAGAACCCGGCGCTGTCCGTCCACGTACAGCGCGATCAGGCGCATGGACTGGGAGACGGAGACCACCGGGAAGCCGACCTGCTTGCTCACGCGGTCGGCCGTGCGGTGCCGGGTGCCCGTCTCCTCGGTGGGGATCTTCGGGTCGGGGACCAGCTGCACGCCGGCCCGCAGGATCTTGGTGATGTCCTTGTCGACGATGATGCCGCCGTCGAGCTTGCACAGCTCGCGCAGCCGGGTCGCCGTGAACTCGACGTCCAGGACGAAACCGCCCGTGCACATCGACTCGACGGTCTTGTCCCAGCCGAGCACGATGAGCCCGCCGGTGTTGCCGCGGAGGATCCGCTCCAGGCCGTCACGAAGACCCGTGCCGGGTGCCACGGCGCTCAGTGAGGCGCGCATCAGCCCTTCGGCACCGGAGCTCCCACCGGACTTTCCGGGAGCTGCCGCCCGGTCGTTGGCTGCCACTGCACTCCTCCGGTCGCAGGTGTTTAGGGGCGCCCTCGGTTCGTACGGACGGGCGAGACCTGGGCAAAGTCTACCGGCGCTCTTCCTCCTCTCGTGGGGCCTCTCGCCTACGCGACCTCGGGAGCACGCGCAGCGCGTCCCCCATGTCGGCGACTTCCAGCACCTTCATGCCGGTGGGGATCTTGCCGGGATCACCCGGTACGAGGGCGTGGGTGAAGCCCAGACGGTGGGCCTCGGCGAGTCTGCGCTGGACGCCCGTGACCCGTCTGACCTCGCCCGCGAGGCCCACTTCGCCGATCGCGACGAGGTTCTTGGGCAGCGGGGTGTCGCTCGCGGCGCTGGCCAGCGCCAGCGCGATCGCGAGGTCCGCGGCGGGCTCGGAGAGCTTCACGCCGCCGACCGTCGCGGTGTAGATGTCGCGCTTCCCGAGGGCGCTGATCCGGCCGCGCTGCTCCAGGACGGCGAGCATCATCTGGACGCGAGAGGTCTCCAGACCGGATGTCGTACGCCTCGGGGTCGGGATCTGGGTGTCCACGGTGAGCGCCTGCACCTCGGCGACCAGAGGACGGCGGCCTTCCAGGGTGACCGTCAGGCAGGTGCCGGGGACGGGCTCGGCGCGGCGGGTGAGGAAGAGGCCGGAGGGGTCGGTGAGCCCGGTGATGCCCTCGTCGTGCAGCTCGAAGCAGCCGACCTCGTCCGTCGTCCCGTACCGGTTCTTGATGCCGCGGACGAGCCTGAGGCGCGCGTGCCTGTCACCCTCGAAGCTCAGGACGACGTCCACCAGGTGTTCGAGGAGGCGCGGTCCGGCGATGGAGCCGTCCTTGGTGACATGGCCCACAAGGAGCGTGGCCATGCCGCGCTCCTTGGAGGCGCGGATCAGGGCGCCGGCCACCTCTCGGACCTGGGACGGGCCCCCGGGGGCGCCGTCGATCTCCGGAGAGGCCACCGTCTGCACGGAGTCGACGATGAGCAGGGACGGCTTCACGGCGTCCAAGTGGCCCAGGACCGCCGCCAGGTCGGTCTCCGCCGCCAGATACAGGTAGTCGTCGATCGCCTTGATGCGGTCGGCGCGGAGGCGGACCTGGCTCGCCGACTCCTCACCCGTGATGTAGAGGGTGCGGTGCTCGTCGCTCGCCGCCTTGGCCGCCACGTCCAGCAGCAGCGTGGACTTGCCGACGCCCGGCTCGCCCGCCACGAGCACGACCGCGCCCGGCACCAGGCCGCCCCCGAGCACGCGGTCCAGCTCGGGCACGCCGGTGGAACGAGCGGTCGCCTGGCGGCCGTCGACCTGGCCGATGGGCAGCGCGGACGTCGTGACCCGGCCGGGGGCCGTCGTACGCACAGCGGGCGCGCCGTACTCCTCGACCGTCCCCCAGGCCTGGCACTCGGGGCAGCGGCCGAGCCACTTGGCCGTCTGCCAGCCGCACTCGGTGCAGCGGTAGGACGGCCGGTCCTTCGCGGTCTTCGTACGGGCAGCCATGGACGAAACCGTAACCGGCACCACTGACAGCCCGGCGCCGGCCCGGTCCACGCCCTGTGCCGATACCAGGGCACCCTTCGCAAACCGGCCGCGATCCATCGCGGGCACGCCACGGAATCCCGGGTTCCTGTCCCCTTATGAGGGATCGTTTCACCCGTATGGATTAAATGTGCGCAAGCGTGAAGAAGGGGCCACCGCCCGGCCCCTACGGTCGCACGGGTGATGAGCAGCAGTCCGGAAACCTCCACGCACACCACCGGCGCACACCGAGCCCACCGTGCCGCTCGCGACCGGGCGGCGGCGCGCACACTGGCACAGCGCCCGCCCGCGCGCTATGAGCCCTATCTGGACGGCCTGTTCACCTACTGCCTGTCAGTGCTCTGCGACCACGACACGGCGACCGCCGCCCTCGGGGACGCCCTCAGGTTCGCCGAGCGCCGCGGCGCCCGGGGCCCGGAGAGGCCCGACGACCGCAGGGCTTGGCTGTACGCCCTGGCCCGCTGGGCCTGCCTGCGCAAGCTCGCCGAGGCCAAGCAGAAACGTCATGGCACGCATGCTTCGGGCCGTTCCCAGAGCGCCTGGGGCGGGCATGGGTCGGGCCGTTCAAGGGACACGTCGGCCGCGCATACCGAAGGTCGGCCTCAAGGGACGTACGCCGACGGCCGGCCGCAGGATGCCTACGCCGCCCGCAACATCACAGCCAACCCAACCAACACCACAGCCAACCCAACCAACATCGCGGCGAGCACAACCAACATCACAGCGAACACAGCGAACACCACAGCCCGGGGCCCCGACCGCCCCGGCGACCGTGCCTCCGATCTCCTCGCCGAGGCGGAGGAAGACCGTCGCCGTCGCGAACTCGCTCTGTTGGCCTGGCCGGAGGCCGCCGGTACGACGCCCGAGCAGCGGGAGGCGCTCGAACTCGCCGTGCGGCACCAACTAGCCGCCCACGAGGTCGCCGCCGTCCTCGGCATGGACCTGGCCGCCGCCCGGGAGCTCCTCGCGACGGCCGCCTGCGAGGTCGAGCGCACCCGCGCGGCCCTCGCCGTCGTCGAGACCGGCCGCTGCCCGGGTGTCACCCGGCTCACCGGCGACAACCACCTCGTACTCAGCACGGCCCTGCGCCGCGAGCTGGTCCGGCACGTCGACGACTGCCCGCGCTGCCGTCGTACCGCCGAGCGCGCGGTCCCCGGCCATTGGCCCGGCACGAGCGTCACGCCCGCCGCGCTGCCCGTACTCGAAGCCCCGCGCGCGGACCTGCACCTGGCGATGACGCACCTCCCGCGCGCGCGGGGCGGTGGTCCGCGCTTCGACCGGCGCGGTTTCCCGATGGACCCCAAGGACCGCGCGGCCCGTCGCGACCGCCTACGCGCGCGTGCCGTCACGACCACGGTCGTCGCCACCGTCGTGGCCGCCCCCGTGCTCGCCCTGTGGGCGGCATATCGCGGAGCGCCCCTCACCGGAGAGGGCTCGGACGGCCGGCCGGTCGCCGCGAGCGGGCAGGATCCCGACGCGTTCGGCGGGGAGGCGCCCGGCTACGAGAACGCCGGCAACGCCAGGCCGAGACCCGAGTCCCGTTTCACCCCGGGCAGCGATGCGTCGGACGTCTCCGTGGAGGTCATCAGCGTGGCCTCGGCCGACAAAAACGCTCTCTCCGTAGAGACCGATTCCAGCGGCGACACGACACTCATCACCCTCAGGGCATCCGGAAGTTCACCGGTCAACTGGTCCGCGCGCACCGGAGCGGCCTGGCTCTACCTGAGCCAGTCGGCGGGAACGCTGGCGCCGGGCGAGTCGTTGACGATCAAGGTGTACGTCGACCACCTCCGCGAGCCGGTGGGCCCCTGGCGCGCACGGGTGTCGGTCGCACCGACGGGAGCGGTCGTCACGATCAACGGCTACGGGACGGCGGGCCCGACACACCCCGGCCCCCGCCCGGACCCGCCCACCCCGAGCGATCCCACTCCGTCCGACCCCGGCCCGTCCGACCCGGGCCCGTCCGACCCGGGCCCCGCCCCCGAACCCACGCCGAGCGACCCGACGCCGTCCGACCCCGACCCCGAGCCGACGCCGAGCCCCAGCGACCCGACCCCGACCGAGCCGGAGCCGCCGCCCGCGGACCACGCGACCTCTTCGGACCCCGGCGGTTCGACCCCAGCACCCGGCGACAGCGCCGACCCGAACCCAGCCGACCCGAACCCCTCGGGAAGCTAGACCGCCGGCCGCCGCGAGAGCGGAGCCCCGGATGCCGAACACCGAATCCCAACCGGCATCCGACCGACACGTCGCCCGAATGGCAGCCGACGCCAGTTGTCAGCCGACGGCAGTGAACCTCAGCGGACCGGATCCGCGAACCTCAGCGAGCCGGATCCGCCGGATGCGGTGCCACCAGCGGCAGCTGCGAAGCCAGCCGCTCCTCGCACAGCTCCACGAGCCGGTCGTACCCCGCCTTGCCCATGAGCTCGATGAGCTCCGGCCGGTACGAGACGTACACCGGGTCGCCCGCGCCGTGCGCCGAGGTCGCCGACGTGCACCACCAGTGCAGGTCGTGGCCGCCCGGACCCCAGCCGCGCCGGTCGTACTCGCCGATCGAAACCTGGAGCACACGGGTGTCGTCGGGCCGGTCGATCCAGTCGAACGTGCGCCGGACCGGCAGCTGCCAGCAGACGTCCGGCTTGGTCTCCAAGGGCTCGCGGCCCTCCTTCAGCGCCAGGATGTGCAGCGAGCAGCCCGCGCCGCCCGCGAAGCCGGGGCGGTTCTGGAAGATGCACGAGCCGTTGTACGGGCGGGTCTGCCGCGAACCGTCCTCGTCCGTCGAGACCCAGCCGGTCTCCGTCCCGATGCCGTGGTGTTGCCAGATCTCCGGCGTGAGCCTCGCCACGTTCTCGGCGACGCGCTTCTCGTCGTCCTCGTCCGAGAAGTGGGCGCCGAGCGTGCAGCACCCGTCGTCCGCGCGGCCCGCCTGGATGCCCTGGCAGCCGCTTCCGAAGATGCAGTTCCACCGAGAGGTCAGCCATGTCAGATCGCAGCGGAAGATCTGCTCGTCGTCGGCCGGATCCGGGAACTCCACCCACGCGCGGGCGAAGTCGAGCCCCGTCTCGTCCGGCACCGCGGCCTTCTTCGGGGACTTCTTGGACTTGGACGCCTTCGCCTGCGAAGAGCCCTTGGAGGAAATCTGAGCAGAATCCTTCACAGAATCCTGGGTGGATTTGTCGGCCTTCGCCTTTTTCGTCTTTGGCACGAGTCCAGGGTAAGTCGCCCGAGACGACTCCGGGACCGGCCGGGCGGCCCACGCGCAGTAGCGTTCCGTACATGAGACTCGGTGTCCTCGACGTGGGTTCGAACACGGTGCATCTGCTGGTGGTGGATGCCCACCCTGGCGCGCGCCCGTTGCCCGCCCATTCGCACAAGGCGGAGCTGCGGCTCGCCGAACTTCTCGACGAGAGCGGGGCGATCGGCTCCGGTGGCGTCGACAAACTGATCGGCGTCGTTCAGGAGGCGCTGGACGCGGCCGAGGACAAGGGCGTCGAGGACCTGCTGCCGTTCGCGACCTCCGCCGTCCGAGAGGCCAGCAACGCCGACGACGTACTGGCCCGGGTGCGCGCCGAGACCGGCGTCGAGCTCCAGGTCCTCACCGGCGCCGAGGAGGCCCGGCTCACCTTCCTCGCCGTACGCCGCTGGTTCGGCTGGTCGGCCGGAAAGCTGCTCGTCCTCGATATCGGCGGCGGCTCCCTGGAGATCGCGTACGGCATGGACGAGGAGCCCGACACGGCGGTGTCGCTGCCGCTCGGCGCGGGGCGGCTGACGGCCGGCTGGCTGCCGGGCGATCCACCGGACCCGGCGGACATAAAGGCGCTGCGCCGGCATGTACGAGCCCAGATCGCCCGTACGGTCGGCGAGTTCAGCCGCTTCGGGGCACCCGACCACGTGGTCGCCACCTCCAAGACCTTCAGGCAACTGGCCCGGATCGCGGGAGCCGCACGCTCGGCCGAGGGCCTCTACGTCCAGCGCGAACTCAAACGCAGGTCCCTGGAGGACTGGGTCCCCCGCCTGGCCGCGATGACCGGCGACCAGCGCGCGGAACTCCCCGGCGTCTCCGAGGGCCGGGCAGGCCAGCTCGTCGCCGGCGCGCTCGTCGCGGAAGGCGCGATGGACCTCTTCGGCGTCGAGACGCTGGAGCTCTGCCCCTGGGCGCTCAGGGAGGGCGTAATCCTCCGCCGCCTGGACCAGATGGCGCCGGCGTAAGGGCTCGCGAGGGGGTCGCGGGCCCCCGGAAGGGGCTCGGGGAACCGCGCGCCCAGCCACGGACAACCCGCACCCGCCCGTGATCAAAACCCACAACGACGACCAGGCGCCCCCGGCCTACGTCCACCGCCCTGACACGACCGACACAGGCACCCCGTAATCTGTCCCCGTGGCAGAACCAGTCGTGCGCATCCCGGATGCGAAGGTCGCCCTGTCCACGGCCTCCGTGTACCCGGAGTCGACGGCGACGGCCTTCGAGATCGCCGCGCGCCTCGGGTACGACGGAGTCGAGATCATGGTGTGGACCGACCCGGTCAGCCAGGACATCGAGGCCCTGCGCAGACTCAGCGACTACCACCGGGTCCCGATCCTGGCGGTCCACGCCCCCTGCCTGCTGATCACGCAGCGCGTCTGGTCCACCGATCCCTGGGTCAAGCTCCAGCGCGCCCAGGCCGCCGCAGAGAAGCTCGGCGCCTCCACCGTCGTCGTACACCCGCCCTTCCGCTGGCAGCGCCAGTACGCGCGCGACTTCGTCAGCGGCATCTGGCGGATGGCGAACGAGACGGACGTACGGTTCGCTGTCGAGAACATGTATCCCTGGCGCTACCGCGACCGCGAGATGCTCGCCTACGCCCCCGACTGGGACGTCACCAAAGAGGACTACCGTCACTTCACGATCGACCTCAGCCACGCCTCGACGGCCCGCACCGACGCGATGCAGATGATCGACCGCATGGGCGACCGCCTCGGTCACGTCCACCTCGCCGACGGCAGCGGCTCCAACAAGGACGAGCACCTGGTGCCGGGCCGCGGTACGCAACCCTGCGCCGAACTGCTCGAACGGCTCGCCCTGTCCGGCTTCGACGGCCATGTCGTCATCGAGGTCAACACCCGTAGGGCCATGTCCAGCGCCGAGCGCGAGGCCGACCTCGCGGAGGCCCTCGCCTACACCCGGCTGAACCTGGCCTCGGCGGTCCGGGTCCCGCGCTCATGACCAGCGCCGCCCCTCGCCGCCGGGGACGCCCCTCCCGTACGGACTCGGCGGACACCCCCGCGGCCCGCGACCGCATCCTGGCGGCGGCCCGCGAGGAATTCTCCGAGCGGGGCTACGACAAGACGTCCATGCGCGGCATCGCCAAGGCCGCGGACGTGGACTCCGCGCTCGTGCACCACTACTTCGGTACCAAGGAGCAGGTTTTCGAGGCAGCCATCGAGGTCGCCTTCGGGCCACTCCTGAACGCCCCCGGCTCGATCGCCGAGGGTCCCCTCGACGGCGTCGGTGAACGGCTGGCCCGTTTCTTCTTCGGGGTCTGGGAGAGCCCGGCGACGCGTACGGCGCTGCTCGCGATCATCCGTTCCGCCATGAACCACGAGGCCGCGGCCGCGGTCTTCCGGCGCCTCATCTCCACCCAGCTACTGCGCCGCGTCGCCGCCCAGCTCGACCTCCCGGACGCCGAACTGCGCGCCGAACTCGCTGCCGCACAACTGGTCGGCATCGCCATGCTGAGGTACGTGATCAAGGTCGAACCCCTGGCCTCCACGAACCCGGAACAGATCATCGCGAGGGTGGCCCCGGTGATTCAGGGTCACCTGACGAACCCCTGAGTCCGGGAGACGACCCGCAGCCGACAACCGAGACAGGCGTCCCGCATTCCGGACCAGCTGTCCGAATCCTGGCGCACCGGCGTACGCTCGATACGAGTCATTACTCTCCGAAGGAGCGAGCGACGATGCCCGAGCTGAGGTCCCGCACAGTCACCCACGGACGCAACATGGCGGGCGCCCGCGCCCTTATGCGCGCCTCCGGTGTACCGGGTGCGGACATCGGACGGAAGCCGATCATCGCGGTCGCCAACTCGTTCACGGAGTTCGTGCCCGGCCACACCCACCTCCAGCCGGTCGGCCGCATCGTGAGCGAGGCCATCACCGCCGCCGGAGGCATCCCGCGCGAGTTCAACACGATCGCCGTCGACGACGGCATCGCGATGGGCCATGGTGGAATGCTGTACTCCCTTCCGTCCCGCGACCTGATCGCGGACAGCGTGGAGTACATGGTGGAGGCCCACTGTGCCGACGCCCTGATCTGCATCTCCAACTGCGACAAGATCACCCCTGGCATGCTGATGGCGGCCCTGCGCCTCAACATCCCGACGGTCTTCGTCTCCGGCGGTCCGATGGAGTCCGGCCGCGCGACGCTGGTCGACGGCACGGTCCGTACGCTCGACCTGGTCGACGCGATCTCCGACGCCGTGAACGACAAGATCTCGGACGAGGACATCCTCCGTATCGAGGAGAACGCCTGTCCGACCTGTGGCAGCTGCTCCGGCATGTTCACGGCCAACTCGATGAACTGCCTGACGGAGGCCATCGGCCTCTCGCTCCCGGGCAACGGCTCGGTCCTCGCCACGCACACCGCCCGCAAGGCGCTGTACGAGGACGCGGGGCGCACGGTCATGGACATCACCCGCCGCTACTACGAGCAGGACGACGAGTCGGTCCTGCCGCGTAACGTCGCCACCCTCGCGGCCTTCGAGAACGCCATGGCCCTCGACATCGCCATGGGCGGCTCGACCAACACGATCCTGCACCTGCTGGCCGCCGCCCAGGAGGCGGAGGTCCCCTTCGGCCTGGACGAGATCAACGCGGTCTCGCGCCGTGTGCCCTGCCTGGCCAAGGTCGCCCCGAACGTCGCGAAGGACCGCACGTACTACATGGAGGACGTGCACCGGGCCGGCGGCATCCCCGCCCTCCTCGGCGAACTCCACCGCGCGGGCCTCCTGAACGAGGACGTGCACTCGGTCCACAGCCCGTCCCTGTCGGACTGGCTGAAGACCTGGGACGTGCGGGCGGGCTCCCCGTCCCCCGAGGCGATCGAGCTGTGGCACGCGGCCCCCGGCTGCGTCCGCTCCGCCGAAGCCTTCTCCCAGTCCGAGCGCTGGGCGGCCCTCGACGAGGACGCCGAGGGCGGCTGCATCCGCTCGGCGGAGCACGCGTACTCGAAGGACGGCGGCCTGGCGGTCCTCAAGGGCAACCTGGCGGTCGACGGCTGCGTCGTGAAGACGGCCGGCGTCGACGAGTCGATCTGGACCTTCGAGGGTCCGGCGGTCGTCTGCGAGTCGCAGGAGGAGGCCGTCGACAAGATCCTCAAGAAGCAGATCACCCACGGCGACGTCGTCGTCATCCGCTATGAGGGCCCCAAGGGCGGCCCCGGCATGCAGGAGATGCTCTACCCGACCTCCTTCCTGAAGGGCCGGGGCCTCGGCAAGACCTGCGCCCTGATCACCGACGGCCGCTTCTCCGGCGGCACGTCCGGCCTCTCCATCGGCCACGCGTCACCCGAGGCGGCCTCCGGCGGCACCATCGCCCTCGTCCAGGACGGCGACCGCATCCGCATCGACATCCCGAACCGCGCCATCGAACTCCTCGTCTCCGACGAGGAGCTGGCGACCCGCCGCGAGGCCCTGAACGGCGTGTACGCCCCGGCCGCCCGCGACCGCAAGGTCTCGGCCGCCCTCCGCGCGTACGCCGCCATGGCGACCAGCGCCGACAGGGGCGCCGTCAGGGACGTCTCGCTGCTCGGCTAGCCCGCACGGCCCCGGATACGTGAGCCCGCCCGGTCCTCACCACCGGGCGGGCTCGCCGTTTGTGCGTCCAGATGTGTCGTGTTGTGCCCTGGTGTTACCAGCCGGCGGGCTTGCGCGCGTCCAGGGCGAAGACGCTGCCGTCCGGCGCGCTGCCGAAGACCCGGTCGCCCACGACCACGGGTGCGGGCAGCTCGGCCACGACGCGCGCCGTGTTCCCGCCGAGCCGAGGGCGGGTCTGGCCCAGGGGGTCGCCGGTGCGGGCGTCGGTGGCGAGGAGACGGCCGTCAGGGGCGGTGACATACACATGGCCGCCGGACACCACGGGCCGCGACGGGCGGCTGACCGATGTCTCCAGGCGCCACAGTTCGGCGCCGTCCCCGGCCCGGCGCGTGTCGACGGCCACCAGTGAGCCGCCGACACCGCTGAGATACGCGACCCCGCCGCTCTCCGCGGCCGAGGCCTGATCGAGCGGAGTCGGCAGGGACACGCGGCGGACGCTCCGCTTCGCGCTGTCGACCCGAACGATCGAGTCGACCAGCTGGTCCTTGGCCGACATGAGGTAAACGGCCCCGTCCGGCGCGGCGAACGGACTCAGGTCTCCGGCCGCCGACCTCGTCCACAGCACCGTGCCCCGCTCCACGGACACCGCGCTGACCTGCGTGACGGATCCGTCGGCGGAGGGCGTCGCCGCATAGAAGACTCCGGCCCCGCCCGAACCGCTGATCCACTGCGTACCCAGGCCGCCGATGCGCCCGCTCCAGCGCTCCTCGCCCGACGCGCTGTCCAGCGCCCGCACGGCGCCACGCTCCCCGACCAGGAGCGTGGTGTCCGCACTGTGCACGACGGCCGCGTACGCGGAAGTGTCGACGTCCCAACGCTGCTTCCCCGAACGGGGATCGAGCGCTCTGAGCCGACCGTCGCTCGCGATGTGCAGCAGCCCGCCGGACAACTCGGGCAGCGCCGTCGCGTCCTCCGAAGCACCGCCGTTCCCGCTCCCCTCCGCGTCCTTTTCCTTGTACGACCAGGCGACCCGGCCGTCCACGGCATCGAGCCGTGCCGCCGGAACCCCCGGTGCGGTGCAGTAGAGGGCGCCCTCACCAGACGTACAGACCGGAGGCGTGTCCTGCGTCCGGTCACCGCCGAGTGTCGTGCTCCACGGCCGGAACGTTTCGGCGTCTGCCTTGACGGGGGCCGTCGGTGGTGCGTCGGACGAGACCAACTCCCTTATGCCCAGGCCGCCTCCGACGGCCAGAACGAGCGCGATGCCTACGGCCGGAGCCCGTCTGAGCCGACGACGACGGCCGCGTGTGGCAGTGGTCGGCTCCGGCGATCGACTCCCGGCGATGTGCGTCTCTTCGGGAGGGCGTCGTTGGGCCGGAATACGGGGCGCCGAGGCGGCCGTCGGCTGACGCAGGGCGTCCATCACCTCGGCGGGTACGGGCCGGTCGGCGGGATCCTTCGCGAGGCAGCGCAGGATCAACGGCACCAGATCGCGCGGGACACCGGCCAAGTCGGGCTCGTTGTGCACCACTTGATACGCGACGATGTACGGGCTGTTGGAGTCGAAGGGCCCGCGCCCCGTTGCCGCGTGAGCCAGCACCGCCCCCATCGCGAACACATCGGCCGCCGGCCCGACTTCCCTCGGCCGCTGGAACTGCTCGGGTGCCATGAAGGGCGGCGAACCGATCAACTTGCCGGTCTCCGTGCGCAGGTCACTGTCCGTGGGGCGCGATATCCCGAAGTCGATGACCTTGGGACCGTCGGGCGCGAGCAGCACGTTGCTCGGCTTGAGATCCCGGTGGACCACTCCGGCGCGATGAATGTCGCGCAGCGCCTCGGCCAGTCCCGCCCCGAGCCTGCGGACCTCGTCCGGCTCCAGCGCACCATTCCGCTTCACCTGCTCGGCGAGGGTGGGGCCGGGTATGAACAGGGTTGCCATCCACGGCAGTCGGGCGTTCGGATCCGCGTCCACCACGGGGGCCGTGAAGGCCCCGCTCACCCGGCGGGCGGCGCTCACCTCCTGCCGGAAACGGGCCCTGAACTCAGGGTCCGCCGCGTACTCGGCATGCACGACCTTGATGGCGAGACGCAGACCGGAAGCGGACGTCGCGAGATGCACCACACCCATGCCGCCCGCGCCCAGGCAGGACTCAAGGTGGTACTGCCCGGCGTATTCCGGGTGTTCCGCTTCCTGGCCGGATCCGAAGCTGCGCAGCGGGGCCATTGCCCACCCCCGTGTCTGTGTCCGCAAGCGCGACGCACGGAGCCTAGTCGATGGTGCGTGCGATGTCGGAGTGGCTTGCTAGCCTGCGCGCGTCGCGTGTGAAAGGCGTCGACAGGACAGAAACATCAACGGGGGAGGCCAGAATGGCTGTTGAGGACGGAACGAACACGGTCGAAGGTATGGCGGAGGCGCAGCAGGAGGCGACCGAGACGCTTGCCGCTGCCGAGAGCACGGAGGCGCTGGCGGTCCGCTACCCGGTCGCTCCGGGCGTCCGCCTGAAGGTCCGCAGCGGCCCCGGCACCCAGTACCAGCTGATCAAGGTGCTGCCGCTCGACTCCCGAGTGCCGATCAACTGCCAGAAGCCCGGCGAGTGGATCACTGGCACTTACGGCACGACAAACCTCTGGGACAACATCGCCAACGGCCAGTACGTCTCGGACGCGTACGTGAACACGGGCAGCGACGGCTACGTGGCGCCACGCTGCGCCTGAGCCCGCTGTGTCCCTGAGCGGAATCTGAACCTTCGGACCGCCCCCGAGTGTCACCGCGGTGTCCGACCCCTTCGGACCGAGTCCGGTGTCAGACCCCTTCGGACCGAGTCCGGTGTCAGACCCCTTGGACCGGGCCCGGTGTCAGACCCCTTGGGACCGGGCCCGGAGTCCGGCCCGGAGTCCGGCCCGGAGCCCGGGTCGGACTCCGGGAAGGGACGAGCCCGAGAATCGCCTCGGCCCTGGCGCCACCCGGCCCGCGGGCCGAGGCGACAACCAGCCGTGATCGACGAAACCGGCACCACCCTCGCAGGCCCCCGCCCCGAACCGATCCGCTTCTTCGGCACAACCCGGGTGGACCACGACGGCGGCTACCCGGCCCGCCGCGGCCGCAACCGCAACCGCAACCGCAGGCCCCCCACGCGACGACCGTGGCGGGCTGCCTGATCCTCCGCTTCGCGTACGAGGGCCTGGAGGTCGCAGCCAGGCGGTTTCGTTTCAGCGTCCTGGGCGTTGTGATCTTCGCCGTCTCCAGCGACTGAGCCCAGGCCAACTCAGCCTGTCCGGCGTTTGAGGACGAGGCCGTTGAGGCCGAAAGGCGGTTTGGCGGCGCAGCCCCGGGACGATGGGGCCCCGCTCGAGCAAAGCCCAGAGTTGGAGGAGGGTAGGGGCGGCGGGCGCGAAAAAACCCAACGGTTCCCGTCCGCCCACCTCCCAGCCACCATGTCCACATGACCGCCTCCCCCTCCCACGCAGCCCACGCCCATTCCTTCAACACCGCCGCAGCCCAATACGCGGCAAACCGCCCCTCCTACCCACCCACCCTCTTCGACGCGATCGAAAACGCGGCAACTCGGCCCCTCGCAGGCGCCACCGTGGCAGACGTGGGCGCCGGCACCGGCATATCGACCGCCGTCCTCCAGACCCGCGGCGCCAAGGTGATCGCGATCGAACCCGGCGAGGGCATGGCGGCCCAGTTCCGCCGCACCCTCCCCGACACGCCCGTCGTACGGGGCAACGGCAACGCCCTCCCCCTGGCCACCGCCTCCCTCGACTTCCTCACCTACGCCCAGTCCTGGCACTGGACGGACCCAGCCCACTCCCTCCCGGAGGCCATGCGCGTCCTGCGCCCATCCGGTGTCCTGGCCCTCGGGTGGAACACCAGCGCCCCCGACGTCCCCTGGCAGACAACCCAGGGCAGGCGCATAGAACAGTTCATCGACGGCGACGTCACCCAGCAACGAAGCTTCAGCCGCCTGGCCCGCACCGACGAAGCCTTCGCCGGCGCCGCATACACCCCGGACTGCACACGCCACGAAGTCCGCTGGAGCCGCACCGTCTCCCTCGATACCCACCTCGCCAACATCGGCAGCCACTCGGTCTTCCTGGTACTCGGCGAGGAGCGCACGAACGCCTTCTTCACCGAGGAGCGCGAACACCTCCTGAAGGCCTTCCCGAACGGCCTCATCGAAGAGGTCTACGACGTCGTACTGATCGTCGCCACCCGCCCCTGAGCCAGCTGTCACCGCCCCGCGCCCCCGCAGCCCCCTCTCAACGCGGTCACACCCGCACGGTCCATGCGCCGCAACCCACTCAACCCCGGGGACCACGCCAGCCGCCCTCGTCATCTCCCCGTCACGCTTCGGTTCCCCCTGTCACCCTTCGGTCCC
>NZ_JBQQCG010000051.1:0-81326 GCF_052245575.1 Streptomyces sp. 2A115
CCCCCCCCGCTCCCCGACCCGCTGTTCACCGGTGTGCCGGCCAAGAGGTGTCTCAAGGCCCGCAGCGTCTGCTGCGGGCCTTGGGGCACCTCCAACCTCACACGGCAGCGCCATCACGCACGGGCCTCTCTCACGAAGGGCAGGGTGAGCGAGGACGGCGCCCGGCTGGCGCCGGTCAGGCCGCTGACCGCGAGCAGCGCCAGCAGATAGGGGGACATGACGAGGACGGCCGTCGGCAGGTGGATGCCGAACGCCGGGGCAGCGAACTGAAGGGCCTGGGCGACGCCGAAGAACAGGCAGGCGAACAGAGCCGGCCAGGCCCGCCAGCGTCCGGCGATGACCGCGACCACGGCGAGGTAGCCCGCGCCGGAGGTGAGGTTGTCGGTGAAAGCGTGCACGTCGGCGAGGGCCAGCTGCGCCCCGGCCAGCGCCGAGGTCAGGCCGGTGAGCAGGACCGCGCCGTAGCGGACCGCGGTGACGGGCAGCCCGGAGCGGTCGGCGGTGACGGCGTCCTCGCCGATCGCGCTCACCGCCAGGCCGAGGCCCGTCCGCCGGCCGAATAGAACAGCCAGTACGGCCACCAGGGCGAACGAGACGTAGCCGAGGACGGTCTGCTCGAACAGGGCGGGGCCCAGGAACGGGATCTCGCGCAGCAGGGGGATCCGCATCCGGTCGAAGCCCGGCACCGACCGGCCCTCGGTGAAGATCAGCCGGGCGCCGTAGGTGGTGGCGCCCAGCGCGAGCGCGTTGGCGGCGATCCCGGTGACGATCTGGTCGGCTCCGAGCGTCACGCTGAGGACGGCCTGAAGGAGCGCGACCAGCAGCCCTGCGGCGAGCGCGCACCCGACGCCGACCAGGGCGCTGCCGCTCTGGTGCGCACCGACCGCCCCGGCGAACGCGCCGGTCAGCATCATGCCCTCGACGCTGAGGTTGAGGACCCCGGCGCGCTGGCTGACCAGTTCCCCCGAGGATGCCACCAGCAGCGGGACTGCCAGGCGTACACCTCCGTCGAGCAGTTCTCCCACGGCGCTCACCGGGCAGTCTCCTTTCTGAGGGTCGCCGCTCCGGCGATGAGGATGATGAGGACGCTCTGCACGACCTGGACCGAGGAGGCCGGTACCCCGGCCGCGAGCTGGAGGTTGATCCCGCCGGCGGCGAGCATGCCGAACAGCAGGGAGATCCCGGCGACGGCCGTCAGGGAGCCGCGGGCCAGCAGGCCGACGACGAGCCCGGCAAAGCCGTAGCCGGAGGTGAAGTTCTCGGCGAGCACATAGGGGACGGTCGCGACGAGGGCGGCTCCGGCGGTCCCGGCGAGGCCGCCCGCGGTGGCCAGCGCGCCGATCTGGAGGCGGGCGACCGAGAGCCCGAGCCGCCGGGCGGCGGGGGGCGACTGGCCCACCGCGGACAGCCGGGTGCCGGTCGCCGTCCTGTGCAGGACGATCCCGGTGACGACGGCTGCCGCAACCGCCACCAGCACCGCGATGGTCGCCGGCGACTCCGTCAGGCCGAGCAGTGGCAGCCGGGCCCCCGCTGCGAGCGGCTCGGACTGCGGCAGCGTGTCGGCCGAGGTCACGGGCTGCCGCAGCAGTCCCTCCTCGTGGACGGCCAACGAGACCAGGCCAAGACCGACGAAGTTCAGCAGCAGCGTGGTGATGACCTCGTTGACCCCGCGCCGCGCCTTCAGCCAGGCGGCGATCGCGGCCCACGCCGCTCCGGCGCAGAACCCGGCCCCCAGCACGAGAGACACCGCCAGGACGGCGGGCGTCGCGTCGGGCAGACTCACCCCGACCGCGGTCGCGCCGATCCCGCCGACCCCCAGTTGCCCCTCACCGCCGACGTTGACCAGCCCCGCCCGGTAGGCGACGGTGAACCCGGTCGCGATCAGGGCGAGCACGGCCGCGGCGTTCAGCGCACTGCCCAGCGCGTATGGAGTCCCGGCCATGCCATCGGCCAGCGCACCGGCGGCCTGCCCGACGGAGGCCCCGCTCCCGACGACCAGCACAACCCCGACGGCGAGCGCCGCCCCTACCGCCCCCGTATGAACCAACAGGTCCCGCGCCACCCTCCCGGCCCGGGGAATGCGGGCCACGCGCTCGATCCGCAGGATCCTCGCGGCGCGCAGCGCGTGCCCGGCGGCGCCTCGGGTGCCGCGACCGGCCAGGGAGGAGTCACCGGGAAGCGGCTGCTGTTCGGCGCGGTCTTCGGAGCCGCTGAGGCTCTTCGTCATGGGGTCGCTCCCACCATGAGATTGCCGATCTCGGCGCGCGCGTTCTGCGCCGCGCAGGGGACGGGGCCGAGGAGGCGGCCCCGGTAGGCGACCATCACCCGGTCGCAGAGGGCCAGCAGCTCGGACAACTCGCTGGAGACGACCAGCACGGCCGCACCGCCCTCGGCGACGCGGCGGATCCGGTCCAGTACCGCGTCCACCGCGCCGAGGTCGAGGCCGCGCGTCGGCTGCGCCGCCACCAGAAAGCGCAGCGGGCGAATCCCCAGTTCCCGGGCGACGACCACCTTCTGCTGGTTGCCGCCCGACAGCGTCGCCATCGCCACCCCGGGGCCCGCGGCCTTGATGCCCTGGCGCTCGATCACCCGAGCCGCCTCGGCGTGCAGGGCTTTACGGTCGAGCAGCCCCCGCCGCCGGAACCGCGCCAGTTCCCCGAGGAACAGGTTCTCCGCGACGCTCATCCCGGGCACGCACCCCTCGTGATGCCGATCCTCGGGAATCACCCCGACCCCGGCCGCGGTCCGCCGCCCCGGGCCGACCCCGCTCAGCTCCACCCCGCCCACGCGGAAGCGCCCCACGGCATCCAGCGCCCCGCTCAGAAAGGCCACGAGCTCGCTCTGCCCGTTGCCCTCCACCCCCGCGATCCCGACGATCTCGCCGGCCCCGATCCGCAGATCGACCCCGTCGACCGCCGCACTCCCGTCCCGCCGGACGACCCGCACCCCCTCGATCGCAACCTCGGCCGGCGCCTGGGCCTCAGCGCCACCCGGCCCCGCGCCTCCAGCCGGTGCGACGGGGGCAGCGCCACCCGACGCCGAGCCCCCAGCTTGTGCGACAGGGGCAGCACTACGCGATCCGGAGTCCGAAGCCGACGCGGCAGCCTCAACGTGACGCGTGGCTGTGGAGTCGGACGACGCGGTGACGGCAGTGCGAGGCGGGGCTGGAGGGTGGGACGGGGTGGGGAGGTCGAGGCCGGCGGTGAGGAGGGGATTCAGGTCGGTCAGGGGGCGGCCGAGCATGAGGGACACGAGGTGGTCGCGGCCCAGGGCGGTGAGAGGGCCGGTGCCGGTTACCCGGCCGCCGCGCAGGACTGTGGCGGTGTCGCCGGCGGATTCTATTTCGCCGAGTTTGTGGGTGATGAGGAGGACGGCATGGCCGGCGGCGGCGATTCTGCGGCAGGTGGCCATGAGGGACCGGACCTCGGTGGGACCCAGAACGGCGGTGGGCTCATCGAGGAGGATCAGGCGGGGAGAGCCGAGAAGGGCCTTGACGATTTCCACCGACTGACGTTCGCCCACGGGAAGGTCGGCGGCGCGGGCGGTCAGGTCGACCGACAGGCCGTACGAGGACTCGATCTCTGCCACGCGAGCCTTCAGCTCCCTCGTCGGCAGGCGCAGGCGCAGGCCGTCGCGGAGCAGGAGGTTCTCGGTGACCGTCAGGTTCGGGACCAGGCTGAAGTGCTGGTGGACCATGGCGATGCCGTGCTTGAGGGCGTCGGCGGGGCGGCGCGGGCGGTAGGGCCGGCCGTAGAGGCTCATCGTGCCCTCCTCCAGCGCGGCCGCGCCGTAGACGAGGTTGCAGAGCGTCGACTTCCCGGCACCGTTCTCGCCCAGCACGCAGTGCACCTCTCCCGCGCGGACCGTCAGGTCGATGCCGTCCAGAGCGCGCACGGTGCCGTAGGTCTTTCCGACGCCGGCAAGCTCCAAGGCAGGATTCATGAGGCACTTCCTTGCTTACTGTGGCTTGCTGACTGGGCTTGCTTACTGCCGGGGCACGTGACGGAGACCTGACCACTTCGCGACCGGGTGTACGAGACGCTGAAGCGCCGCATCGTCGGAGTCGAGCCCGTTCCGGGCAGGCGGCTGGCGGAGCGGGGCCGACCGCCTGGGCAATGGTTTGGCGGACCCTGCTGCGCGAGGCGTCGCGGGTCGGAAACCGAGATCGGCCCCGCTCGGATCGTCCGGGTCCGCCGTCGGCACCCGGCGGCGGGCTGAGGGCCCGTTCACAGAACCGGCCAGGGAGCGGTTTCCTCGAAGGCGAACGCCGCGTTCAGGACGTCCAGGTCGGCGAGGTGCCGCCCGACGAGCTGGATCCCGGCGGGGAGACCGTCGCCAGTGAGTCCGGCGGGCAGCGAGATCGCGGGCTGGCCGGTCAGGTTGAGCGGGAGCGTCATCGACAGCCAGTAGGACGGGTCGACGTCTCGGCCGTCGATGACGGTCGGGCCGATGTCCCCCGGGACGAACGCCGGAACCGGCGAGGTGGGGGTCAGCAGCAGGTCGAAGCGTTCCATGTGGGTGGCCATGGTCCGGCAGACGCGCTGCCGGACGACTCGGGCGTCGGTGAGGTCCTCTGCCGTCCAGGGCCGGTCTAGCAGGCCTCTCAGATAGGGGGCCGGTTCATGCTTGACCGCGAGCTCCCGCAGACCCCGTAGGTCGGTCTCGTTGGCGATCATCGCTCCGAACGCCGCGAACGGATCGGGAAAACCCGGATCCGCCTCCTCCACCACGCATCCGAGCCCCTCGAACACCTCGGCGGCCCGGCCGGCCAGCACCCGGATCTCGGGTTCGACCGCGGCGTAGCCCCAGTCGTAGGAGAGCCCCACGCGCAGGCCGTCGAGGGGACGCCGGGCCACGGTCGCCGGTGCGGCAGGCAAACTGAAGCGGTCGCGGGGGTCGGGGCCGGTGAGGACCGCGTAGGCGAGGGCGGCGTCGGCGACGGTGCGGGTCAGGGGGCCCAGGTGTTCCAGGGCGTCCCAACTGGACACGCCGGGGAGCCGTTCGTCCTTGCAGCCGGGGTAGGCGGGGACGCGGCCCATCGACGGCTTGAAGCCGACCGTTCCGCAGAGCGCGGCGGGGATCCGGATGGAGCCGCCGCCGTCGCTGCCGAGCGCCAGCGGCACGAGTCCGGCCGCGACCGCGGCGGCCGAGCCCGCGCTGGAGCCGCCGGGGCTCAGCGCGGTGTTCCACGGGTTGCGGGTCGAGGGGAAAATGAGGTTGTCGCCGACCGCGGCGTACCCGAACTCCGAGGTGTTGGTCTTGCCGACCACGATCGCGCCGGCGGCGCGCAACCGCTCCACCACGATGTCGTCCTCGTCCGGGACATGGTCGCGGTAGGCGTTGGACCCGAACGTGGTGCGCAGGTTCCGGGTGCAGATGAGGTCCTTGATACCGACCGGCACCCCGGCCAGCGGTCCCGGATCCTCACCGCGGGCGATCCTGCGCTCCAGATCGGCGGCGGCTTTCCGGGCGCCTTCGGCGTCGAGGGTGCAGAAGGCGTGGATCTCGGGCTCGACGCGGGCGGCGTGAGCAAGGAACTCCTCGACCAGGTCCGTCGGGGCGAGGCGGCCGGTGCGGACCTGGTCGGCGACAGCCGCGGCTGTCAGCGTGCGGGCCGCCATCAGCTCGTCTTGATTTTTCCGGCGGCCAGGTCCGCGCGGATCTGCTCGATCTTGGCGGTGACGGTCTTGTCGGCTCCGCAGAGCACGATGCCGGAGGCCTCGGTGCCGGAGGCGAGGCCGAACGGCTTGGCCTCGGCCTTCCAGGTGCCGGCGACCAGCTGCTTGACTCCGTACTCGGTGGCGAAGCCGATGTCGGACTTGGTGAACCCGGCGAACGCGGAGTCGGTGGAGCACTTCTGGACGAGCGGGCCGCCGAGCACCTTGGTGCCGGTCTCCTTGGCGCCCTGGAGCATGCCCTGCAGGCCGTTGTTGAGGATCTGGTAGAAGACGTCGCCGCCGGCGCCCGCGTCGGCGGTCACGGCCTGCTTGGCCTTGGCCACATCGTCGAAGTCGCCGGTGTACTGCGGGGGCAGCACGGTGACGCCGGGTCTGGCGTACTTGGCGCCCGCCTCGAACTGCTTGGCCACGGCGACGATCGGCGGGATCTCCAGGCCGGCGATGAAGCCGACCTTGCCCTTTTTGGAGACGAGCGCGGCGTCGGCGCCGGCGAGGAACGCGGCGTCGTCCTGCTTGGGGTCGTAGGCCGCGAGGTTGGCTGTGGCGGTCGGCGGGCCGCCCACCTCGACGAACTTGACGTCCGGGAACTGCTGGGCGACGCGGCGGACGTCGGCGTCGGTCTGGCCGCCGATGGAGATGACGAGCTCGGAGTTCTGCGCGAACCGGACGAGGGCCTGCTGATAGTCGGCGGGTGCGACCTTCTCCACATAGGAGATCTCCACCTGGCCGCCGAGGTCTTTCTTGATCCGCTTGATGCCCTCGTAGGCGGACTGCATGTAGCCGGCGTCGGAGACCGAGCCGGGGATGAGGACCCCCACCTTGATCTTGGTGGCCTTCGCGGAGGTCGCGGCGTCCTTCTGCTCGGACCCGCAGCCGGTGGCGGCGAGGGCGAGGACCGCTGCGCAGATCGCGGCGGTGCCCAGGTTTCCAGGGGTCATGTCGACGTCTCTTTCGGGGAACGGCATAGCTGTGCAATAGCTGTGCAATAGCTGTGGGATCCCTTGTATACAAGGATTGTGTTTCCCGGCGGAGGTTAAATCGTTTCCGGTGCGATCCAGTCCGCAGACACCAGTCGACCCTTCATGACCAGGCCTGATGAGGAGTCACCGACCAGCGACACCAGCGCATTCGCCGAATTGAGGTACTGGATGTCGGCGCTGACCCCGAACATGACGACTGTCGGCGGGGTGAGGTTCAAGCCGCCGAGGGCAGGCCTCGTATACAAGAGCTGGACGTTCCAGCGAGGGGTGCCGGACCCGCCGTCTCCCCCGTCTTCTGACCTGCCGGCAGGCGGGAGGAGCAGCGGCTGAGTAGCGGGCGGCGGCGCCCTGCCCACCTTCCCTGTCCTGCTGGCCTCGTGCTGCGATCACCCCCGACCTGTACTCGTCGGGGGCGTCGGCCCCGTTCGCACGGCGGCCGACGTCCAGAAAGCCGGCGCAGGCGAGCCAGGGTGTATACAACAGGGTGCCTACGACAGTGTCAGAGGCCGGACCGGCGGCGGTAGGCGGAAGCCGCCTGGGCGATGTGGTCGGCGACCACCCGGCGGGCGCGCTCGGGATCCCCCGCCTCCAGGGCGGCGCAGATCTGCTGGTGCTCGCGCCAGGAGTCGTGGGCGCGGCGCGGCAGCTCGACCGCGTAGACCCAGGCGATCTTCTGGCTGAGCTGGGTGATGAGATGGCTGAGGGTGGCGCTCCCGGAGGCATCGGCGAGCACCTCGTGGAAGCGGCTGTTGAGCCGGGTCACCGCGTCGAGCCGGCCGTCGCCGACGGCCTCGAGCCCCAGCGAGGTCAGCTCTTTGAGGCGGCCGAGCTGTTCGGGGGTGCGTCGCAGCGCGGCGCGGGCGGCGCCGAGGGGCTCCAGGAGGGCGCGGACCTCCAGGAGGTCGGCGGCCTCGTCGTCGGTGAGCTCGGCGACGAAGGTACCGACATAGGGGCGGGACAGGACGAAGCCCTCGGCCTCCAGCGTGCGCAGCGCCTCGCGCACGGGGATGCGCGAGACCCCGTATCGCTCGGCCAGAGACTCCTCGGTGAGGCGCTGGCCGGGCACGAAAGTGCCGCGGATGACGTCGTCGCGGATCGCGCCGCACACCTGCGGCGGCGACATCCTGCGGCTGCTGGCGCTCACGTTCCCCCTCGCGGGCTGGCATTCCTCTCACGAGAATGCTTGTATACGACGATCTCCGCTGGTGATCGCGCGTGATCGGAAGTTTCTTTGAGGAACCTACTACAGCCCGGTCGCGGCGCGATCTCGGGCGATGTATACCTTCCCCCCGAGCCTGGCGAGGTCTCCTGGGAGGCCCTGGCCGCCCCCTACGCCGACACCGGCGCCGAACATCTCCTGCTGGGCCTGGACGAGGACCTCGACGAGGCGGTCCGCAAGGCCACCCGGTCCGCGCTGACCCTGCTCAGCACCCGCTACGGCCTTCCCGCGCCGATCGCCCTCGCCTATCTGAGCGCCGCCCATCCGCACGTCTCCCAGGTCGTCGATACCGTCAAGGGCGTTCACTTCGCCGTTCCCAAGCCCACCCTGGAATCCCTTTGACCGCGCAATCCGCCTTCGTCCCCTGGCTGCCCGTCACCGAGGCCGCCGCGGGCCGCCGGATGGCGGTCAAGGACGTCATCGACGTCGCGGGCCTTCCCACCGGAGCGGGCCACCCGCTCTGGCGCGACACCCACCCCGTTCCCGGCCGCGACGCTGAGGCCGTCGCCCGCCTCCGCTCCGCGGGCTTCACCGTGATCGGCAAGACCCACACCGACGAACTCGCCTACAGCCTGGCCGGCACCAACGTCCATTACGGCACTCCTGAGAACCCCGCCGCCCCCGGCTGCCTCCCCGGCGGCTCCTCCAGCGGCTCCGGCTCGGCCGTCGCGGCGAACCTGGCCGACCTGGCCCTGGGCACTGACACCGCCGGCTCGATCCGCGTTCCCGCCTCCTACACGTGCCTGATCGGCTTCCGTCCCACGCATTCCCGCGCCCCCCGCTCCGGCATCGTCCCCCTTGCACCCTCCTTCGACACGCCGGGCCTCATCGCCCGCGACCTTTCCCTCCTCCGCATCGCTGTGACGGCGCTCCTCGACCCGCTCGCGAACCACCCGGAGCGGGTTCCGAGGCTCACGGGCCCTGGCGTGCACGCGGATCCGCGAGCCCTCGCCACGCCTGCGGATCGCGCACCCGGGTTCGAACGGGTGCTGGTGCCGACGGATCTACCGGTCCGTACGGAGGTACGCGACGCCGTGCTGGCCGGTGCCCGGGCGCTCGGCGTCGAGGTCGAGGAGGAACCGCTGTTCGGTGGGGCGGAAGGGTGGGAGCGGGCGCGGGCGGCGTTCGCGGCTGTCCAGGGCGCCGAGGCGTGGGCCTGCCATGGTGAATGGATCCGGAGCAGGCGGCCTCGCTTCGGGCCGGGCGTCGCCGCGCGCTTCGCCGCGGCGGAGGCGATCAGCGCCGATGAGTACGCCAAGGCCCGGGAGACTGTCGAGAAGGCCGCCGACCTCCTGCACCGAGTGCTGTCGGCGACCGTGGTCGCCCTGCCGACGACGCCGACGCCCGCGCCCCGGCTGGGCGCGGCACCGGCCGATCGGCTCGCGGTCGTCCGGCTGACATGCCTGGCCCCGATCGCGGGGGCGCCCGCCCTGAGCCTGCCGGCCCTGACAGCCGGGGGGCTTCCGCTGGGGCTGTCACTCACCGCGTCGCCGGGACTCGACGAGTCCCTGCTCGACCTCACCGCTGATCTCGGCAGGCGCGGGGCGCAGGACTGACAACCTTCACCCGCGGGGGGCCGCCACCGGTATCGCAGGGCTGCATTCCGCCCGGCGCCCACCTCGCCTTGCCGGCAAAGGACGTTCACCCAAGGACGTTCAGCTGCGGGCCCTCCGGGCCCACTGGAGTCGGCGGTCATCGGCGAGAGAGACACGGTCGGACCGTTTGCTCACAGGGCCGGTGCCGGGAAGAACAGGGACACCTTGGCACCCGTCTCCCGCGTCGGCGCCGGGCTCACGGCCCGCACCGTGGTCCGGGTCCGGCCGGCGGCGAAGACGAACACACGCAGCACCAGGAAACGCCCGATACCGGCTAGCCCGGCGGCGGTGAGGTAGACGACCTGCTCGTAGAGCACTCCGGCCGACGGCTGCACGAGGTGCAGGACGAGCACCGCGGTGGAGGTCACCACGTACGCGGCCGTGGCCGACCCCGCGGACTGCCAGTGCTGGCGCCATCCGGCATGCCCTGCCCCGAAGGTGAAGCGTGCGTGGAGCTCCGTACTGAGGAGAGTCGAGGCGACGGTGATCAGAGCATTCGCCACGGCCCAGGGCACCAGTCCGGCGAGCCCTGCCACGGCAGCGCTGGAAGCGACCCCGACACCGCCGCCGAACAGGACGAACCGAGCGAAGGAGGCGAGCGGACGGGGGGCGCCCGGGGTCCGTCGTGCCGCGGGCGCATCGGCCTCTGTCCGCTCCGCATCCCGCGCCTCGTCCGCCGTGCCCAACTTCACCTTCGGCAAGACCAGCGAGTTCATGGGATGCCCTTTCGGATGGAGCCCTCTTGGACCGGCGCGGTTCAGGCGATGCTGCTGCCCGCCGCTCCGGAGCCTTTTGCATTACGACCATACGACCATACGAGGGAGCCCCGATCAAGAGCCCGGCCGCTTTTGAATTATGACCGTACTCACATGAGGGTGGGCGAGGATGTTCACCACGGAGCCGACACCCGGGGCAACGCCCCGCCCGCTGCCGCAGGAACACCGGCCTGGGCGGCACGCCCTCCCGCGGCTTCACCACCGATGCCGCTGAACGCGCCCCCTGCCGCGGGACGGGAACCGGGCCGCCGCCGAATCGGAGTGACTCCGCTACCGACCGGTGCACGCGGCCGCCCGCGTCACGCCCTCGGCCAACTCTCTTTGCCCACCTGACCGCGGCGGCAGGAGCAGGCGGACGCCTTCACCCATCTCACGACCCTGCCACGAACGGTCTTCTCATCTGGACGTCACGTCGCATGAAGGGCCGGACGAGGCACGACTTGGCCGATGACAGCGCCCACGAACGCGCCTGCCGCGATGACCGACGGAGTGCGGCCGTGGTCCAGGGTGAGTCAGGCGAAGCCCGCCGTGCCGCTCACCGACGCCAGCGCCAGGACCACCCGCGGACCGTACCGGCGGACCAACTGTCCGCCGACCGGCGCGGCGAGCAGCGACACCACGGTGCCGGGCAGCAGGTCCTCCACCGAGGAGCGCAGCACACTCGCGTCGAATCCGACGCCGGTGCTCACGGGTTCGAAGTCCTTCGGATTGCGCCAGGGACGGCGGGTACGACACTTACCAGGAAGGCTGCGGCGGCGTACGGACAGTGGCTCGCCGCATTCGGCCGGGGCGAATTGATGCGTACGTGCGGTGGTATGGCCGTCGTCAGCGGAGGTCGCGAATCGCGGTCGCGGTCGGGAGCGGGAGCGCTGCCGGTGCGACGCGTGAGGATGCCCGTCGCGGTTCAGGGCGTGGGGAATGGAAAGAGCATGCAGGTGCTGGTGGCGTGGGCGAGCAGTCGGTCCGCCTCGTCGACCAACTGGGCCTGGGCGAGAGCGGTTTGACGTCCCCTGCTGACGACCGTGCCGATGGCGCGTACCTTGCCGGTGTCCACGGTGATCGGCCGGAGGAACCTCACGGTCAGATCGAGCGAGGTGTACGCCATGCCCTGCGGCAGGGTCGACTGGACCGCCCCGCCGGCCGCCGAGTCGAGCAGGGTGGCATAGACCCCTCCGTGCACACTTCCGATGGAGTTGTAGTGCTCCTCGCCCGGCACCAGCGAGAAGACCACGCGGCCTTCCTCCACTTCCTCGAGGACGAAGTCCAGAGCGGCCACGATGGGCGGTGGGGGCAGGCGTCGCTCGAGCAGGTCGCGCAGCACCTCCAAGCCCGAGGTGCGGCCTGCGGTCGCTCCCACAATCGCGGGATCCTGCCACTCATACGTACGCGTCCGTCCCACGGCCCTGCCCTCTCCGTCTGAGTTCGAGAAATGAACCTAGCCACGCGCCCACCTGACTGTCAATGATGAAGCCAGGAGCCTGCGGCGGCGGGAGGAAGAGGCTTGAGGTGAGCACGGACAGCTGTCCGCTCCAGCGCACGCTCGATGCGGTCGGGGAGGACATGGACGCTGCTGATCCTGCGTGACACCGGCAACGGACTCCGCCGCCACGTCGGCCAAGCGCCACCTCACCCAGGCTCGCGGCGGCACCCGATCTCGTGTCGCCGCCCCTCCCGGATCGAATCGTCCGGTTCGGCTGAGGGCTGGAGCGGCCGGTCCGCGAGGAAGCTGGTCACGCCCTTCACGAAGGGCATCACGAGGGACATGAGGACATGACGTGCTGGAGCAGGAAGGCTTGGCGGCATCGCCGAGGATTCCTGCTTCCCGCCTCGGCCGGATCCGCCCTTCATCCTCACTGGATCCGACGCGGGCACCCCTCCACTCCGGAACATCTCGGCCTGGCCCTGGTGATTGCGAAGCCGGCAGGAGGGGCCACCCGGTGGCGTCGACTGAGTACCGACCGGAGAGCACCTGCCGGCTGGCGTCGGGCTGTTCCCCGAGAGCCACAGTCCGGGCCAGGGATGTGGTGCGTCAGACGCGCTGCCCGGCGTCCAGCAGGGTGAGGACGTTGTTTATCCCTTGATCGAGGAGCTCATGGGCGAGTTGACGGTCGGTCAGGGCGCGGGAAAGCTGCAGCGTGCCGGCCATCAGGCCGAGGAGACTGAGTGCCTTCACGCGTGCGGAGGACGGATCCTCGGGCGCCATGCGGGCGGCAATGCCGTCGATGAGGATCAGCACGCCGTCGGTGTACGCCTGCCTGGTTGTGTCGGTGGTGCGCCCGATCTCGTCGAGCAGAGCGGCGTTGGGGCAGCCATCGCCAAGGCTGTCGCGGTGCTGGGGCGACAGATACCCCCGCACAATCTGCTCGAGTCCGGCACGGCCAGGCGCAGCCCGCGCGACGACATTCTCGGCCTGCGCCTTCAACTGCTCGGCGATTGCCGTGGTAACGAGGTCATCTTTGGATTCGAAGTGAGCATAGAAGGCCCCATTGGTCAGCCCCGCGTCCTTCATGAGCGTCGAGACCCCGGAGCCGTCGATACCGTCCTGCTTGAACCGGCGGCCCGCCGTCTCGATGATCCGCCGCCTCGTCTCCAACTTGTGCTCTTTTCCGTACCGCACCACAGCACGCCCTCCTATGCTTCGCCGGCCGGAAGGACCGGTTGCCCTTCACCGACTTCACAGTCTATGGTATTGCGAACGTAAGCCAAAGAGTCGACAGTCGGCGACGGTCGTCGACCCCGCCGCCAGTCGTCCTCTGCGGCAAGGACGACGGGCGAGCGTCCGACCTCAGCGGAGAACGCCCCCACGAGCTCCACCCGCACCCCTGAGCGCCCTCGCACCCCTCGACCTCGCCCACCCGCACATCGGCCACGGCGGCGACGAACCCCCCTCCCTCCGAAATCTGTGATCGACGAGTCGCCAAGGGGCAGCGGGCCGTCACCGAGTGGCATATCGATGCACTCCCGTTGTCGCGGCTGCCCCCAGGGGCCGAGCGCCCTGCCCGCGGAGTCACACCCGAGGGGCGGGCACCGGGAAGAGCATGCAGCTGCTGGTGGCGTGCGCGAGCAGTCGATCATTCGCGTCGACCAACTGGGCCTGGGCAAGGGCGGTTTGGCGACCCTTGTTGACGACGGTGCCGATGGCGCGCACCGGGCCCGTGTCCACGGTGATCGGTCGCAGGAACTTCACCGTCAGATCGAGCGAGGTGTACGCCATGCCCTGCGGGAGGAGGGACTGGACGGCGCAGCCCGCCGCCGAGTCGAGCAGGATGGCGAAGATGCCGCCGTGCACGCTGCCGATCGGGTTGTAGTGCTCCTCCCCCGGTGTCAGCGAGAAGACCGCCCTGCCGGGCTCCACCTCGTCCAGGGCGAAGTCGACGGCGTGGTTGATGGGCGGTGCCGGCAGTCGCCTCGCCTGCAGCTCGCGCAGGAAGTCGACGCCGGCCATGCGTCCGGCGGCTTCCGCCAGGATCGCGGGATCTTCCCAGTTGTACGTACGCGTTCGACCCACGGTCCAGCGCCCTTCCCTCTGACTGTCAGCTGACTTTTTCAAGTGAAGCTAGACTTTTGCTCACCTGACTGTCAATGGCGAAGCCAGACCTTTACGATGGCGGAATGGAGTGGCTTGAGGCGAGCACGGAGAACTGCCCCGTCCAGCGCACGCTCGACGTGATCGGGGAGAAATGGACGCTGCTGATCCTGCGTGACGCCGTCAACGGCGTCCGCCGCTTCGACGACTTCCACCGCCACATCGGCCTGTCGGAAGCCGTCCTCAGCGACCGCCTCCGCAAGCTGACGTCGGCCGGCATCCTGAAGACCGTCCCCTACCAGGAGCCCGGCAGCCGCTCGCGCAACGAATACCGCCTGACCCGCAAGGGCTGGGACCTGTGGCCCGTCCTGATGGCGCTGACCCAGTGGGGCGAGGCATACACCCTCGGCTCTGAGGGTCCTCTACTGGACGTCCGCCACACCGAGTGCGACGCCCCGGTCCGCGTCGTCGTCGAGTGCTCCACGGACCACTCCACCCTCACCCCCCGCGAAGTCACCGCCCGGCTGGGAAAAGGCGCCCGCCTCCGGTCGTGAGCATGGACCTCGCGGTCGCGGTCCGGACAGCGCTGCAACTCCCGCACCGGAGCCGGAGCGGCGGTCGGCTGCGGTAGCGGTCAGCCGCGGTAGCTGTCAGCCGCGGTAGCGCGCGGCCGGGACCCGCAGCGACAGGTTCGGGACGAGCGTCTGACGTGCCTTCTCGAACGCCTCCCAGTCGCTGATGTCCGGCAGCGACAAGATGGTGACGGGCTCCCCGGCGTCGAGGCCGGCGAGCGCCGCGTCGACGGCGTCGTCCACGTTCATGACGATCTCGTCGGGGAACGTCGCGAGGTCGACACCGGAGCCGTCCCAGAGATCCGTGCGGACGGCGCCCGGCAGGACGGCCTGCACCGTGACGGGGCTCTCGGCGAGTTCCTGCTGCAGGGCCTGGGTGAACGTCAGCACGTAACTCTTGGTGCCGCTGTAGACGGCGCTGACGGGCAGGATGTTGAGAGCCATGGCAGAGGAGATGTTCACGACGGTGCCGCGTCCGCGGGCCGTCAGGCCCGGCAGGACCGCGATGGTCAGCCTGGTCAGCGAGGTCATATTGAGGTTGATCAGGGCCTCGTAGGCCGCCGCGTCGGAACCTGCCAGCGGCGTGAGCAGCGCACCGCCGGCGTTGTTGACCAGCATCTCGATGCTCTCGTCGGTCCGCAGACGCTCCTCGACCACCGAGATCTGCGCCGCATCGGCGAGGTCGGCGGTGACGACGTCCACCGGACGGCCCGTACGGCTGCGGATGTCCGACGCCAGCACCTCGAGCCGCGCGGTGTTGGGTTTGACTTCCATGCGTTCAACAAGGACGTACTTCCCGTAACCGATCTTGCGGAGTAGTCCGTCGGCAACCCTTTGCCCCATCTGTGGAAGCTGTGAGCGATGGGGACGTGAACCGACGTGCAGGACGCGCAGGACGAGCAGGACGCGCAGGACGTTCGCGCCCCCTCGACCTGACGCGACCCGCTCTCAGCTCACTCGGCAGACCTCATCCGAAACGCAGGACCGGGGACGCTCTCGATGTCTTCCGCCTGCACGGCGTGGCCCCGTTCGCAGCGAATCTGGGCGTCGACGTGTGCGCCGCATCCGCGGTGTCGCGCCGGCACGGCCGGACCCTCCGGGTCGGCGCGGTAGCGGTCGCCCCACTGCAGGAGCCCCATCACGGCCGGGACCAGATCCACGCCCTTGGGCGTGATCACGTACTTCGGCCGGCTCCGGGAGCCCGGTTCCTTGTAGGTCTCGGCGGCCAGGATCCCTTCCTCCACGAGCATCCGCAGCCGCGCCGCGAGAAGGTTGCGAGGACAGCCGAGGACGCGTTCGAAGTCACTGAAGCGGGACGAGCCGTACCAGACCTCCCGCAGGATCAGGATCGTCCACTTCTCACCCACGACCTCAAGGGTCCGGGCAATCGAGCAGTTGGACATGTCCCGGTCGAGACGAGGGTTCATGTCGGCATCCTGAAGAGCTTCGGTCCTCGCATCCATGGGGTGACCCTAACCTCACCTGAGTTTACTTTTCCATACTCAGGAAGTAGCGTCATGGCCGGCACATCAACCCGGCCGCACGCGAGAAACGGGCGCGCAGCGGGACCTGCGCGAAGAATCACATTGACCACCGGAACACCCACATGGAAAGGCGGCCGGCATGAAGGCATTCGTCGTCGAGAAGTACGGCAAGGACGGCGCGCGCGCCGCAGAGGTACCCGAGCCCACCGTCGGAGACCGCGACGTCCTGGTCAAAGTGAGCGCCGCCAGTATCAACCCGCTGGACAAAATGGTCCGAAACGGGGAGTTCAAGCAGCTCCTGAAGTACAAGCTTCCGTTCGTGCTCGGCCACGACGTGGCCGGCGTCGTGACGCGGGTCGGCTCCGCCGTACGCGGCCTCGAGGTCGGCGACGAGGTCTACGCCCGTCCGCGTGACCTGCGGATCGGAGGCTTCGCGGAGTTCATCGCGATCGACATGGACGATGTCGCGCCCAAGCCCGCCTCCCTCACCCTCCAGGAGGCCGCCGCAGTGCCGCTGGTGGCCCTGGCCGCCTGGCAGGTCCTCGTCGACCGTGCCCACGTGAAGCCGGGCCAGAAGGTACTCATCCACGCCGGCGCCGGCGGCCTCGGCTCGACAGTCATCCAGCTCGCCAAGCACCTCGGCGCCACAGTGGCGACGACCACGGACACCAAGACCGAGAAGTTGGTCACGAGCCTCGGCGCCGATGTCGTCGTCGACTACACCAAGGAAGACTTCTCGAAGGTGCTGTCCGGCTACGACCTGGTGCTGGACTCCCTGGGCGGGGCGAACCTCGAGAAGTCGCTGACCGTGCTGAAGCCCGGCGGCCTGGCCATCAGTGTCGTCGGCCCGCCGGACGCCGGCTTCGCCAAGCAGCTCGGCGCCCCCTCCTTCATGGGCCTGATCATGAACACGCTCAGCCGCAAGATCCGCAAGCAGGCCAAGGCACTGGGCGTGCGCTACGAGTTCTTCTTCATGCAGGCCAACGGCTCCCAGCTGCGCAAACTCGGCGCCCTCTACGACAGCGGGAAGCTCCACCCGGTCATCGACAGCACCTTCCCGTTCGACCAGACGCTCGAGGCGATGGCGCACGTCGAGCAGGGTCGCACCAAGGCCGGCAAGGTCGTGGTCTCGATGGTGCCCGACAACGACTGAGACCGTGCCGGCACACCCTCGCAGCTCTCGAAGCTCATGACGGACGCATGACTGACCAATAGCGCCTTCCGCTGCCGCTGCCGCTCTGCCGCTCTGCCGCTGCCTCTGCGCCTGCGTCTGCGTCTGCGTCTGCGTCTGCGTCTGCGTCTGCGTCTGCCGTGACAACCCAGTCGGCGGGCCCCGCGCTCCCGTCTCGTCGAAGCGCGCCCCTCCCGCATGGCCAGCCCCTTGCGCGAGGCGCTGTCCTGCTCACGGCGGACAGCCTCAGGACGGCAGCGTCGGCGACGTCCGTCCGCCGAGCGACGCACGTTGCCAGTTGGGAGTGCGGTCCTTGTCGACCAGGGCCGCGCGGACGCCTTCCAGGAAGTCCGGCGTGCGGATGGTCGTGCGCGTGAGGGCGAGTTCGGTGCCGAGGCACTCGCGCAACGTGTGCTGCCTGCCCCGGGCCAGCAGGGCGTGAGTGATCTCCAGGCTCTGCGGCGAGGCGGACTCCAGGGCGACCAGTGCGTCTGCCGCCCAAGGGTTGTCGAGGTGGTGGAGGCGTTTCTCGATCTCGCCGAGGGTCGGCGCGCCGAACGCCCAGTCCACGTCCCCGCGTACCTCCGCCAGCCTGCTGCCCACCACCGGGGAGCGGCCGGCGAGGCGGTTCAGGACCACGTCCACCGGGTCGCCGGGGTTGTCGGCCAGGGCGTCCCCGACCGCGTCGAGCCCGTCCGCGGGGACGAAGTGCGTGGCCAGTCCCGTGTACAGGGCGTCGGCCGCGTCGAGACGGTGCCCGGTCAATCCCAGATACATGCCGATCGCGCCGGGCAGCCTCGGCAGAAAGTAGCTGGCCCCGACGTCCGGGAAGAACCCGATCCCGGTCTCGGGCATCGCCAGCACCGCGCGCTCGGTGACGACGCGGAAGCTGCCGTGGATGGACAGACCGAGACCGCCGCCCATGCACAGGCCGTCGATGAGCGAGACGACCGGCACGGGATATTCGGCGATCCGGGCGTTGAGCCGGTACTCGGAGGCGAAGAACCGCTCACTGGCCTCGGCATCCCCGGCGAGGCTGTGCTCGCGGATCGTGCGGATGTCTCCGCCCGCGCAGAAGGCCTTCGTGCTGGTGCTGGCGAGCACCACAGCGGACAGCGGTGTGTGCTCCCACTCAGCGAGCACACCGTCGATGGCGATGACCATGCCTGTCGTCAGGGCGTTGAGTGCCTTGGGCCGGTTCAAAAGGATCCGCCCGACGCCCCGGTGGACGTCGGCGAGAATCTCGACCGCGGCGGTATCAGTCATCGATCGTCATCTCGTCTCCGCGTTTGGTCTCCGCGTTTGGTCCCCGCATCTCGTCCCCGCATCTCGTCCCCGCATCTCGTCTCCGCGTTTCGTCTCCGCGTTTCGTTTCCGCGCGGACCTGGCCTGTCGTGGCCATCACGTTCCTCACTCGCCGTGTGTCAGGCGTAGATCTGCGCGTAGAGATCCTGGATCTCGTCCACGGTGGGTACGACGGGGTTGTTGGCCGGGGATCCGGACGCGAGCGCCTGCTCGGCCATGAGGGGCAACAGGCGGAACCACTCGTCCTTGTCGATGCCGTGGGCTTGGGGGGTGGGCACCTCAAGATCCTCACACAGGGCTCGGAGCGCCTCCACGAGCTTATCGGCGGCCAAGGCGTCGCTGTCGCCGTCGGTGGCGGCTCCGAGTGCGCGGGCGCAGTCGGCGTACCGGCTCTCGGCGGCGGGCACGGAGAACGCTGTCACCGCGGGGAAGAGCATCGCGTTCGACAGACCGTGGGCGACGTGGAAGTGCGCACCGATCGGGCGGCTCATGCCGTGCACCAGCGCCACGCTGGAGTTGGAGAAGGCGATGCCGGCCTGGGTCGCGGCGAGCATCATCGCCTCGCGAGCCTCGATGTCTCCCCCGTCGGCGTAGACGCGGCGGAGGTGGTGGCCGATGGTCCGGATCGCGTTCAGGGCAAGGCCGTCGGAGAACGGATTGGCCTTGCGGCTCACGTACGCCTCGACGGCATGAGTGAGCGCGTCGACGCCGGTGTCCGCGGTCAGCCGGGCCGGCATCGACAGAGTCAGTTCGAAGTCGACGACGGCGGCGACCGGCAGGAACGCCGGCCCCGGGCAGAGCATCTTCTCGTCCGTGGAGCTGTCGGTGATGATGGTGAACTGGGTGGCCTCCGAGCCGCTGCCCGCGGTCGTCGGGACCGCGATCACGGGAAGCGCCGGACCGAGGTTGGTGTGCGGGGCCTTGTAGTCCCGCATCCGCCCGCCCTGGACGCCCAGCAGACCGAGGGCCTTGGCGGTGTCCATCGGACTGCCCCCGCCGAATCCGATCACCGAGTCCGCCCCGTGTTCCCGCAGCACGGCCAGGCCCGCGTCGAGCGAGTCGGTCGTCGGGTCCGGGACGGTGCCGGCGAACAGGTGCGGCTGCAGTCCGGCATCCCTAAGCGTCGCCATCAGTCGTTCCGCCGCACCGGTCCCGGCGAGGAACGCGTCCGTCACCAGCAGAGGGCGGCGCAGGCCCAGCCCTGTGACGACGTCGCCCAGCTCGCCGACGGCACCACTGCCGACGCGCAGGATCCGCGGGAGGGAAAGGCTGGCAACCATGGCGGCCCTTTCGGCAAGAACGGCGAGGCATGTCGCGCCCACTGCTGCCCTGACTGTGCGGCCCCGCACCGTGTGCAAACAACCACCAATAGCGCACACCCCCTGTGCGGAAACGCAGATACGGTCGGTCCGTGCACCCCCGCTCCCCGGACGAGAACCCCGCCCAGCAGCCGGCCGACTCCCACCGCGCCGTCGATCCGCGCAAACTCCGCGCGGACGATCTGCGCTACCTGCTCGCGGTGTCCCGTACCGGGCGCCTGGTGACAGCCGCCGACGCACTCGGCGTGGACCACACCACCGTGTCACGCCGTATCGCCGCATTGGAGAAGAGCCTCGGCGTGCGCCTCATCGAACGCGGCACGGAAGGATGGACGCTGACGGACATCGGACGAGCCGTCTCGGAGAGCGCCCGCGCGATCGAGGAGGCCATCGACAGCGTCGCCGACACCGTGGCGGGCCAGGACTCGCCGTCCCTGCACGGCACGGTGCGCGTCAGCGCGCCCGACGGCTTCGGCACCGCCTTCGCCACACCCGCCCTCGTACGGGTACGCCGCCGGCACCCCCGGCTCCAGGTCGAACTCATCACCGCGACACGGCAGCTCGCCCTGCGCCCGTCCGGTTTCGATCTCGCTCTCGTCATCGGCGTCCCCGCCAGCATCCGCCTGGTGACCGAACACCTCACCGACTACACGCTGGGGCTCTACGCCTGTGACGACTACCTCACAAAGTACGGTCGGCCGGAGACGGTGGCCGAGCTGCGCGAGCACCCGCTCATCTTCTACATCGAGTCGATGCTGCAGGTCAGCGACCTCGACATCGAGCGCCACCTTCCCGGAATGACCCCGGCATTCTCCTCGACGAACGTCTTCGCCCAGCTCGAAGCCACCCAGCGGGGGGCCGGCATCGGCGTCCTGCCGGCCTTTCTGGCCCAGCGGACGCAACTGCGCCGACTGCTCCCCGACGAGATCGACATCCGGCTCCCCATCACCCTGGCCGTCCGCCGCGAGGCCGTGACACACCCCGCCGTACGCGCCCTGTGGACCGCTCTACGGCATGAGGTCGCCGAACGGGCCGACGAACTGATGCCGAACGGGCCGATGAGCTGATGCCGGAGTGAACGCCAAGGAGTTTCCGGTGCGGTGAACGCCCTCCGGTCTCACCCTCCTGTCCGGCGAGTCAAGAGGCGGCGCCGAGTTGGGAGTCGAGGCCCGCTCGGACGCCGTTCGCCGGTCAGTCATCGGCGCCGCAGTCGTGCCGTCTTCGTCGTGCCGTCTTCGCGGCCGGTGCACGACTTCAAGCACTCCCGCGGGACGAGCCGTACAACCTGGCGCAGGAGCAGGACCGCCCACATCGCACCCTCGACGCCCATCGATGCCCATCGACGCCCCGGAAGAGCCTCCTCGCAGCCATGAGGGTGATTCCAACCTCGCCTGAGTTTACTTTCCTATACTCAGCCGCTAGCGTCATGACCAGCACATCGACCCGGCTCGACCCGGCTCCCGCAGGGAAATCCGGCACGGCACCCGTCCGAGAAGGAGCACCACCATGGGAGTAAGCCCAGAGGCACACGAGTTCGCGGAGTTCCTCGCGAGCGTCAGCGCTAAGTCGTCGACACCCGGCCTCGACCTGGCCGTCATCCGCGACATCGTCGACTCGAACCACAAGGCGTCGACCGAGCCGGAAGGCGTCACCTACGCCGAGGTGGACGCGGGCGGCGTACCCGCCCTGTGGGCCATCCCCGAGGGCGCCGACCCCGACAAGGCGCTGCTCCACTTCCACTTCGGCGGATCGGTCACCGCCTCGATGCACTCGGACCGCAAGGCCGCAGGCCACATCGCGAAGGCGGCCGGAGCCCGCTCCCTCGTCGTGGACTTCCGCCTGGCGCCCGAGCACCCCTACCCCGCCCAGCTCGACGACGCCGAGACGGCCTACCGGTGGCTGCTCTCCCAGGGCTACGAGCCGCGCAACATCGGCAGCACGGGCCACTCGATCGGCGGCACCCTCGCGGTGATGCTGCCGCTGCGCCTGCTCGCGAAGGGCGAGGCGACCCCGGGCGCGATCGTCAGCGTCTCGCCGTGGACCGACCTCACCATCCAGAACCCGTCGGTGGACGAGAACGAGGACAACGACAAGATGCTCAGCAGGAACACCCTGGAGCTCTTCCGGGGAGCCTGGCTGCAGGACCCCGCGGTGGACTTCACCGACCCCGCGATCAGCCTCGTGAACGCCGATCTGACCGGCCTGCCGCCCACGACCGTCCACTACGGCGAGTACGAGACCCTCGCCGACGACGGCGCCCAGCTCGGCCACCGCCTCGCGGACTTCAAGGTCACCTCCGAGGTCCACCCGATGCCCGAAGGCCAGCACTCGTTCGTCCTGGGCGCCGGGCGGGTACCCGAGGTGGACCAGGCGATCCAGCAGATGGGCCAGTGGCTCCGCAAGCACCTCGGCGCGTGAGCGGCAGCCGCACCTGACGGCGGGGCGGGAGCCTGCCGGCGGGCGGCCAGGCTGCCGCACCACCGCGATGCCCTGCCACACCACCGCGGTGCCCCGCCGCACCACCGCGATGCCCTGCCACACCACCGCGGTGCCCCGCCGCACCACCGCGATGCCGGTGCCCGGTCGGCCGCTCTCCGGGCAGCCTGCTCGACCATGCCGACCGGCATGCGGTACTTGTGTCCGACACCGTTCCGCACGCAGCAAGCCCCACCACCGTCCCGCGATGCCACAAAGGAGTGCGCGATGGGAACGTACGAGGATGTCTTCCGCGCCAGTACCGAGGACCCGGAGAGCTTCTGGCTGAAGGCGGCAGAGGGCATCGACTGGGATGTCACTCCGCAACGCGCCCTGGACTCCTCGGGCGCGCCGTTCTACCGCTGGTTTCCCGACGGGCGGCTCAACGTCTGTTTCAACGCGCTCGACCGGCACGTAGAAGCCGGCCGCGGCGACCAGCCCGCGCTCGTCTACGACTCACCCGTGACCGACACCCAACGCACCTACACCTACGCGCAGTTGAGGAACGAGGTGGCGGCCTTCGCCGGAGCGCTCGCACAGCTCGGCGTGGGGCACGGCGACCGGGTGGTGATCTACATGCCGATGGTCCCTGAGGCCGCCGTCGCGATGCTGGCCTGCGCACGCATCGGCGCGGTCCACTCGGTCGTCTTCGGCGGGTTCGCCCCGCGCGAACTCGCCCTCCGGATCGATGACGCGGCCCCCAAGGTGGTCGTCTCCGCCTCCTGCGGCATCGAGGGCAAGCGTGTCATCGCGTACAAGCCCCTGCTCGACCGGGCCATCGAACTCGCCGTGCACAAGCCGGAGAAGAGCGTGATCCTGCAACGCCCGCAGGAGCCGGCCGCACTGGGGCCCGACGATCTCGACTGGGCCGACCTGGTCGCCACCGCGCCGTCGGCCGACTGCGTTCCCGTCGCCGCCACCGATCCCCTGTACATCCTCTACACGTCCGGAACGACCGGAAAGCCCAAGGGAGTCGTGCGTGACAGCGGCGGCTACGCGGTCGCCCTGCACTGGTCGATGGGCGCCGTGTACGACGTGGGCCCGGGCGAGACGATGTTCACCGGCTCCGACGTCGGCTGGGTCGTCGGGCACTCGTACATCGTCTACGCGCCCCTGCTGGCCGGCGCGACAACGGTCCTGTACGAGGGCAAGCCGGTCGGCACGCCGGACGCGGGCCAGTTCTGGCGCGTCGCCGCCGATTACCGGGTCAAGACCATGTTCACGGCGCCCACCGCCTTCCGGGCCATCCGCAAGGAGGACCCGAAGGGAGCGCTCACCGCCGGCTACGACCTCTCCCACCTGCGCTACCTCTTCCTCGCCGGTGAGCGCCTCGACCCCGAGACGTACCACTGGGCGAGCGCCCTCCTGGACGTCCCGGTGATCGACCACTGGTGGCAGACCGAGACCGGCTGGCCCATCGTCGCCAACCCGGTCGGCATCGAAGCCGCTCCCCTCAAGCCCGGCTCCCCCACCCGCCCCCTCCCGGGCTGGGACGTACGCGTACTCGACCCCTCGGGCGAGCAGGCGCCCGCGGGCGTCGACGGCGCGATCGTCGTGAAGCTCCCCCTGCCGCCCGGCGCACTCCCCACCCTCTGGAACGACGACAACCGCTACGTCGCCTCCTACCTCTCCGCCTACGACGGCTACTACCTCACCGGCGACAGCGGCCACATCGACGACGACGGCTACGTCTTCGTCATGGGCCGCACCGACGACGTCATCAACGTCGCCGGCCACCGTCTGTCCACCGGCAGCATGGAAGAGGCCCTGGCCGCCCACCCCGACGTCGCCGAATGCGCCGTCATCGGCGTCGCCGACGAACTCAAGGGACAGATCCCGCGCGGCCTCGTCGTCCTGAAAGCCGGCAGCGACCGCGAACCGAGCGAGGTCGAGGCCGAACTCGTCCAGCTCGTACGCGAGCGCATCGGCGCCGTCGCCTCCCTCAAGGACGTCACGGTCGTCGCCGCCCTGCCCAAGACCCGCTCGGGCAAGATCCTGCGCAAGACCATGCGCGGCATCGCCGACGGACGCGACGAACCCATCCCCTCCACGGTGGACGACCCCGGCGTCATCGAGGTCCTGCGCCCGGTCCTCCGCCGCGCCGGTCACACCCCCTGAACGGCCGACAGCGCGGTACGCCGGGCTGCCGGGCTGCCGGGCTGCCGGGCTGCCGGGCTGCCGGGCTGCCGGGCTGCCGGGCTGCCGGGGCGACCCTGACCGACGGTGGGCGAGCGCGCCCACCGGCCTCCGCGCGGCACAGCCCGTCGGTCATGGTCGGGGTACCTTCTGATTATGGGAACCGACGCCCATGTCTTCCTCAGCGATCTCGCTCGGGGCCTCGTACCCCGAGCGGATGAACTGGTCGACGTGGTGCTGCGACACCTGCTCGACGAACTTCCCGAGGTGTGGAAGTACGAGGACATCGCCTCCGTGGCGCCGGTGGCGTTGTCCGAACACATCGCCGCCGTTCTGGATTTCCTCGAGCGCGACCTTGATATGACCAAGGTCAGGACGCCACCCGCCGCCATCGAGTTCGCCCGCCGACTGGCCGAGCACGGGGTGCCGATCAGCAAGCTCCTTCGCGTCCATCGGCTCGTCCACGCACGTCTGCTTGATCAGCTCTATACGGAATCGGTCCGTGTCGCCGGGTCCCAGGAGCTGATCAACGCGACGACGCTCACCCTGAGCGCGATGGCCTTCGAGTACGCCGATCGCACGGCGGAACAGGCTGTCGCGGCCTACCAGAGAGAACGCGACCGCTGGCTGCAGCGGCGGCTGATCGTGATCAACGAGGCCGGGACACGGATCGGGACCACCCTGGACACCGCCCGCACCGCGCGGGAACTGGCGGACGTCGGTGCCGACCACCTCGCCGACCTCGTCACCGTCGACCTCCTTTGCTCCGCCCTCCAGGAGGAGGGGACGTACCCGGCAGCCGGCCCTGCGACGCTCCGCCGCATCGCCCAGGCCGCCTCGGACAGCTCCCCGGCCCCGGCAGTCGTCACAGGCCAGACGCACACCTACCCGGAAGACTCGGAGCCGGCTCAGGTACTGGCCACCGGACAGCCTCTCCGGCTCCGCATCACCTCCACCGACATCCCCCCATGGCTGGCGATGTCGGCGGACCACGAGCTCGCCCTGCGCGCCCTGGGCCTGCGCTCAATGCTCCTGGTCCCACTGTGGGCCCGCGGAAACCCGCTGGGACTCGCACAGTTCGTCCGCCGTGAAACGGCGGAGCCCTTCGACGACGACGAGCTGCTGCTGGCCCAGGAGATCGCGTCCAGAGCGGCGGTGAACATCGACAACGCCCGTCGCTACACCCAGGAGCGTTCCACCGCACTCACCCTCCAACGCAGCCTGCTGCCGCACCACGTGCCGGACGAGTCCGCAGCCGAGACGGCGGTCGAGACGGCATCGCGCTACCTGCCCAGCGGATCGCGGGCGGGGGTGGGAGGCGACTGGTTCGACGTGATACCACTCTCCGGAGCCCGCGTCGCACTCGTCGTGGGCGACGTGATCGGTCACGGCCTGCATGCCGCCGCCACCATGGGCCGGCTGCGGACGGCCGTCCGCACACTGGCGGACATCGACCTGACACCCGACGAACTGCTGACCCACCTCGACGACGTGGTCATCCGCCTGCAGCGCGAGGAGGAACGGGGCACGGACGAGATCAGCGCCACCTGCCTGTACGCGGTCTACGACCCTGTCTCCCGCACGTGCTCCATGGCCAGCGCCGGTCACCTCCCGCCAGCCGTGGTTTCTCCCCCAACCGCTGACGACGATGCCGGCGCATCCCACGCATCCCACGCGGTCCACTTCCCGGAGCTGCCGATCGGCCCACCCCTGGGCCTGGGCGGACTCCCCTTCGAAACCGCCCAGTTCGAACTGCTCCCAGGCAGCCGGCTGGTCCTCTACACCGACGGCCTCGTCCAGAGCCGCTCCCGTGACCTCGAGACCGCCCTCGCCCTACTGCGCGACGTCCTCGCCCGAGCACCGGCGTCGCTCGAGGAGACCTGCGACAAACTGCTCTCCGCGCTGCTGCCCGGCCGCCCCGCAGACGACGTCGCCCTCCTCGTGGCACAAACCGCAGCCCTTGACGCCGATCACGTCGCCACATGGGACCTCCCCAGCGACCCGGCAGTCGTCTCCAAGGCCCGCACCCACGCCTCCGACCAGCTGACCGCCTGGGGCCTGGAAGAACTGGCCTTCACCACCGAGCTCCTGGTCAGCGAACTGGTGACGAACGCCATCCGCTACGGCAAGAGCCCCATCCAACTGCGCATGATCCTTCAATCCGCCCTGACCTGCGAAGTCTCCGACGCCAGCAGCACCGCCCCACACCTGCGCCGCGCCCGCGTCTCCGACGAGGGCGGCCGCGGCCTCCTCCTCGTCGCCCAACTCACCGAACACTGGGGCACACGCCACAACCGCGAAGGCAAGGTCATCTGGGCGGAGCAGCTGATTCCAGCCTCACTTACCGAGCAGTCGTCCGCTGTGGGGTGAGGTTCTGGGGGAGGCGGGGATGGCGCCGGCGATGGGGTGCCTCTGACACTCCTGAAGTACTGTCCGGCGCGTCCGCCTATCTCAAGATCACTCATAGCGCCTGAAAACCAAGCGCGGCAGCTTGACCAGTGCCGTTCTATCTGCTGCCGGACGTTTCGTGTGATCAGAGGCCGTGCACATCGCGTGCCCCGAGTTGAGGTGCCTCGTGGCTCGCCGTGGCGCCGCTGTCCGGCTCACAGCCCGTGCTCGTCCATCAGGCGCAGCAGGTTCCGCTTGCGTTTCTGAGCTGTGCGCAGGGCAGTGACGTACGCGGTGAACTCGCCCGGTGTGCCCAGCCGTCGGTGACAGTCCCGGATGTTCAGTAGCAGGCCGACGAGCTGCTCGTACACCGCGTTGCCCGTCTGCGTGGTGAGCGGCTCGGCCAGGCGCAGGTAGACCCCGAGCGCGTCGGCGGGACGCTCGGCACGGGTGTGGTCGGCGAGGGCGAGCCACTGCCGGTCGTCGGCGCCGCTGTCGGCGGCGGCCTCCCAAGCTGCCTCGCCGTCCTTGTCGTCGAGGAGGGCGTCAACCAGGACGGGTCCGCCGTACCAGCCCGGCTGCCGCCGTCCCGCGTCGGCACGCAACAAGGCCAGCGCCCCCTCCCGCTCACCCTGCCAGCAGTCCGCGGCCCGCGCGGCGGCGCGCAGCTGCTGGTACGCGAGCAGGGAAAGGCGGACGCCGAAGTGGTCGCGTCGCAGGGCGACGGCGTAGGGGAGTCGGCCGGCCTGCGCGTAACGCTCGCAGAGGTAGTCGACGAGGGCGGTGTCGACGGCGGCGAGGTCCCGGGTTTCCCGGACGCCGCGTTCCGCCCAGCGCAGGGCCTCGTCGGGGCGCCGGGCGGTGTCCAGCTCACGAGCGATGAGCAGGTGCGTGTGACCGTTCGGTGAGAGGTCGGCCGCGTGCACGGCGATCACCGCGTCGACGTCGCCCCCCGCCTTGGCCAGGCGTTCCATCAGGTACTTTTCGGCCCACCCGGTGCGGTTGCCACGCCACGCCTCGACCGCCAGTTCCCGCAAGGCGGTCATCCCCCGTTCGCCGAGGACGTCCTCGTAGTCGAGCGGATCGATGTCGGTGAGGCTGTCGTAGTCGCCGAGCACATGGCCGACGAGCCAGCGCGCGAGTTCCTCCGGGTCCGGGCGCGCCGCACGGCACGCGTCGAGATGGGCGTCGGCGAGGTCGGTGCCGACCTGCCCGAGCCAGCCGTCGGAGTCGTCGACGCTCTCTAACGCCTCGACCAGCTGCCGCATAGCCTCCCGTGCCATGGTGATCGCGTCGGCGGCCCGGCCGGAGCCGGTGAGCGCGCCGATGGCGGCCACCGCCTGCCCGGTCTGTTCGGCGTAGGCGCGGGCGTCGGCGTACTCGACGTACCCGTACTGCGCGAACGGACCGATGTCGAGAAGCTCACGGATACGCCCCCGGACCCCGGCGAGGTCCCCGCGGGCGCTCGCGGCCCGCAGCTCCAGACGGCGCCGCAACTGCCGGTCCTCGCCGACCTGTTCCCGCACCAGGGCGAGCAACTCGTCCTTGGACAGGGCGGACAGCCAGCCGTCCAGATCCTGCGCACGGCTGCGGGCCGCCTGCCGCTGCTGCGGCAGTCTCTCCCGCTGGGCGAGCACGGTGAGGCCGAGGGCCACCAGGTGCTTGCAGAAGTTGCCCTCCAGACCGTACGGGCAGTCGCACTCGCCGGTGAGACCGTCCGGCCCGTCGAGGATCAGCTCGACCTCGTACCGCTCCGTGCCGTGGACGGTCGCGGTGACCCAGCCGTCACCGACCTCGATCCCGGTCACCGCGTCGAGGTATCCGCGCCCACGCTCGAAGGAACGGGGGCCGGCCAGTGCTTTGATGTTCGCCTCGGTAAGGCTGAGCATGGTCTTTCACCTGAACACCTGAAGTGGCTGCCGGGTCACGCGAGTTCGACGAGCCCGCGCACGAACGCCGACCACTCCGAGTGGCGAAAGGCGAGGTGGGGGCGGGCGGGGTCCTTGGAGTCGCGGACGAGGGTGGTGTGGGGTGTTGCGGCGACTTCCAGGCATGCGCCGCCCTCGTTGCCGCTGTAGCTGCTCTTGAACCAGGCGAGGCGCGCGGGTTCCGGAGTGCTCATCGTTCTCCCAGCATGCTCTTGATCAGTTCCAGGGACTCCTGCATGGTCAGTGCCTGGGCTCTGATGCTTCCGTACCGTGCGGCCAGGATACGTACGGCCTCGGCGTCTGTTGACAGGTGTGCGGAGTCCTGCGACTCGGTGTATCCCACCTGCCGCTTGCCTTTGGGCGTCAGCAGGATGAAGGCACCGCCCATCCCAGCGTGTTCGGTACGCTCCGTCGGCATCACCTGCAGCTCTGCGCTACGCAAACCCCCGAGCCGGATCAGCTGTTCCAGCTGATCCTTGTGAACCTCCGGCCCTCCGAGGGGGCGCCGCAGTACGGACTCGTCGATGACAGAGCTGATCATGGGCGGAGGCCAGCGGGTGAGAATCTCCTGCCGCGCCAACCGGGAGGCCACCCGCTGCTCAATGGTCTCCTCGTCCAGCAGCGGCTTTCGCATCTCATAGAGGGCCCGGATCCGCCGCTGAGTCTGGAACAACCCGGGGATGTCATGGCAGCTGTAGTCGTTGATCTCAACAGCCTCCCTCTCCAACCGCGCATAATCCCTGAACCAAGCCGGATGCCGAACCCGCGCCTTCGCCTTGGCCTTCTCCACGTCCTCGATCAGCGCCCGCAACAACCCACCCGCGCCCAGCAGTTCATCCGCCGCCTCCAGGAACTCACGCTGAGGCGTCCGCCGCCCCCTCTCCAGAGAGGAGATCAGATCCTCGCCGTACCCGAGCCGATCCCCCAACTCCCGTTGCGTGAACCCAGCCCGCTCCCGAAGCAGCCTGACCTGCTTGCCGACCGCCCGGTTCAGGTCACTGCTCTGCTCGCCCTCGTCGTACGTCTCCGCCGTCTCCGCCACCGTCACCCCGATCAGGTCACGGCCGACATCCCGTACGGGACACCGTCCGTACTGGTACACACACCCTCCGTACCGAAGGATTCCCTGGTCAGGGTAGAGCGACCCGACCACGCTCGGTGACATGAAGTCACAAATCTCCACCTCCCGAGCGGCGTTCCGCTTCACCCAACTCCTCAGCGCCACACCGCGCGGTGCCCACCTCGCGCGGTTGCTGGCGGTCCACCAACTCGCGGAGTGGGGCTGGCCACCCGCCTGCACGGCGAGCGAATCCACCGCGTCGATCGTGGCCGAGCTGGCGGCGAACGCGGTGACCCACGGCCGCGTGAGAGGCCGGTCCTTCCGCCTCACGCTCACCATCGAGCCTTCGCACACGCTCCGCGTAGAAGTCGCCGACCCACGAGGCGAGCTCCTGCCCCGGACCCGTACCTCCGCCGATCCCGCCGCCGAATCCGGCCGCGGCCTCCTCCTGGTCGACGCGCTGGCTACGAAATGGGGCAGTGAACCCCGGCCGCCCTCGGGCAAGACCCTATGGGCGTGCCTTCCACTCCCGTGAGGTAGGCGATGGTCGATTACCCGAGGTCCTCCAAGAGCAGATAGAGCGCCGCCTACTCGTGCAGGGCGATTCCCAGAGCGTCCATGGTCGGGGCCAGTTCCGGTCTCACGTGACCTCGACCCGTATGCCGGTGAGGAGGAGCTACGGAGTGCCGTGCACCTGCGTGCGCGTCGCGAGGTACTCGTAGTCCCCCGCCCGCATGCGCCAGGGCTCCGCCCCGTACCGCTCCACGACACGCTTGGCCGACGCGATGCCGGCCAGTCGAAGTCACCGTGGTACGCAAAGGCGCACCCGGCGGCGGCCAGCGCGTCAGCAGCGTGAGGACGACCGTTGTCGCGCTGCCCGAGGTGCGGATCAGGGCCGCGGTGCAGCTGGCGTCGGCCGCGGCTTCGACCACGCATGGGTTCTCGCTGACGTGGACTCGTGTCCGTACGGGCGCACAGCGAAAGGACCCCGACCTGGCCATAAGACCTGGTCAGGGCCCTAAAGGCAGACGAGTCGGGCTGTACGCCGGGGAGAGTCACCACATCGCTATGACCTGCACAGACGCACAGGGAGGGCGTTTCCGTGGCTACCTTGATGGCTACGCAAAGAGGCCTCCAGGGCCCCCGAGGCAGGACGTTTACTGGAATCCGTACTAGAATCTGTACAGAATCAAGGCTCTATATGGATACGGTGACAGCGTGGAGATCCCTGAAGTCGTGACCGTCAGCGACGCGCGCGCGAGGCTCTCCCGGATCCTGACCGCCCTGTCGGAGGCCGGCGCGCATGCCGACCCGGTCCTGATCGGCGCCCACCGCAGGCCCCAGGCTGTCCTCCTGTCCGTCGAGGCCTTCGAGGCGCTGAGCGGCCGAGCGGCACGACGTGCCGCTGTCGCCTCGGCCACAGGCTCCATCGAGGCCGAGGGGCTCCGGGCCTCCGAGGCCTCCGAACGCGACACTGAGGCATACGTGACGGGCGACCTCGACGCGGACACCCTTGTCGCCCGCGCGATCGCCCGCCACCGACAGACGTCGGAGCGGCCGACAAAATAAACGTTCCGTACGCCATGCCCAACGGCGTGCTGCGCCACAACCTCGGCATCACCGACCATCAGCTGCTCGCGGTAACGGAGGCGGACATCACCCGGGCACGCCTCGTCATGCTCGCCGAACGCCCCCTACCCGGCGCGTACGACCTTGGCCATCTACAAGCATTCCCTGTCGCGATCTTCGGTGACATCTATCGTGGGCAGTCGAGTTACGCACCGTGAACATCGCCAAGCGCACACCCCTCTGCCGGCGAGGAACCTGGTGCCCTACGCCGGAGAAATCTTCGGCCGTCCCGTCTCCTCCGGTCATCTGCGGAATCTCCCCCGGCAGGAATTCGTCATCCAACTGGCCACGTTGTACGGCGACCTGAACGTCCTCCACCCGTTCCGCGAGGGCAACGGCCGTGCCCAGCGGGCGTTCCTGGCCCAGCTCAGCGCCGACGCGGGATACGCCCTGAACTGGTCGGGCCTGGACCCTCAACGCAGCTTCCTCGGTGACAACAACCTGTTGGAGCAGCTGCTCGACGAGCTGGTCACCACGAGCTGACGCCCGTCGCTCCGGCCAGCAAGGATCCTCAAAACAGAACGTCGCCCCTTGGGAACAGCCCGCCGTCGACGAATCTCCCCCGCCGTTAGCCGACGCGAAGTGCCCTGAGTCGAGGAACGCAGCGTCAGAGGTGGGCCGCTTTCCAGGTAGGGTTCCTCATCCCCAACTGCACTGCAACACCCAGGACTTCAGTCGTGGGGCAGCGACTACACCTGCAGAGAGATGATCAGGCCGTGAATTCGGCCTGCGGAACGCGAGATCCGCAAGGCCGTCGCAGCAGCAGGCTTCGCCACCGGATGCCCCCCCCAGGCATGCTGCAGCGCGGTTCAGCGACCCAGTGCGCCCAGCGGGCGGAGAAAGCGGCTGGGTTCCCCGTTCCACGAGATCGTGAGCGCGTCCCGTGCTCTGGTCGCGGCGACGAACAGCAGGGAGCGGGCCCGTTGCAGTTCACGCCTGTGGCGCAGCTTGTCGGTCCGTTCCCAGGCGTCGACGGCCGAGCGGGGGACCAGGCCCTCCGAGACACCGGCGATGACCATGCGGCGGTACTCAAGCCCCTTGAAGCGGTACATCGTGCCGACGTGCACTCCCTCGGCTCCCCGCGCCCCGTCACCGGTGATCTTCGTGGCCATGATTCCGCGTCGGGCGAGCCGCGCGACCACCTCGTCGACCTTCTCGTTCGTCGGCACGCAGACCGCGACGGACTCGCGTGGGACGTCGTGCCACGCGTGCACCTGCTCCACCACGAGGTCGAGTTCCTCGTCCCAGCTGTTCGCGCTCCGCAGGGAGGGACGTCCGCCGTGCAGCACCGACCGGTATCCCGCGAGGTCGTCGGTGCTGCCGTCAAGGTCGTCGAAGTCGGTCCCTTCGAGGATGCCGATCGCGGCGCCCAGGATCTCGCGCGTGGTGCGGTAGCTGAGTGTCAGTTTCGCCGAGCGGCCCCGAATGTTGATGCCCAGACTGCCCAGGGTGACCTGGTTGTCGTAAATCCTCTGGTGGGTGTCACCGACGAGGAAGATGTCGTCGGCCTCCCGGGGCACCATGGCCCGCAGCATCTTCCAGTGCGCGGCCCCGAGATCCTGGGCCTCGTCCACGACGACGTGCCGGTAGCGATGCCGCAGCCACGCGCCTGTCCCCGACTCCGCGTGGATGTTGCCCGGTCCGCCGCGCTCTTCCTCCCGCAGCCGGCGCTCCTCAATCCTGTGAGCGCGGGCCATCTCCAACTGGGCCGCCCGTTCGGCCACTTGCCGGTGGGTCTCCAGTCCCTTGACGTCGAGCCGTTGGGTGAAGCGCTCGGCGAGCTGCCAGATCTCGGCCCGGTCGGGACGGCTCACACTGCGGCCCCGGCCCGCCCGGCGGGCTTTGAAGTACTCGGCGCGCGATGCCACGGCCTGGCCGAGGATCACCTGGTTCCACTCGTCGCAGAGGAACTCGGCGTCCCAGCGGTTCTCCCCGGCCTCCACGAGCAGTTGGCGCCACTCGCGCAGAGCCTGGGTGTCGTCGATCCTGCGCTTGGTGTTCCCCGGGTCCGCCTCGCTCACGACACGCGTCGCCAACTGGTCCACATGCAGGATGTCGACGCGGGCGAGCGTCTGCGGACCGCCGAGCGAGAGAAGGCGGGAACGCAGATCGGCGGCGAGGTTCTTGTTGAAGGTGGTGAGGAGAACCGGCTTGTTATGGCCGGGAGGCAGATGGTCCACGAGGTGCTTCACCCGGTGCAGGGCGACGATCGTCTTCCCTGTTCCCGGGCCTCCTCCCACCCGGGCCGGCCCGGAGTACCTGCGCCCCACCAGCTTCTCCTGGGTGGGGTGGAGGAACACCTTCCACCGGCCGAAGTCGCCCTCTTCGAGGATGCTCCGCAGCGAGTCGTCATCGGTGATCACCACGGCCTGCGAGCGGTCGGCCGCCTCCCTCCACTCATCACCGCGGATGCTGCCGGGGGACTCCTCGGCGGCGACGGCGACCGGCGCGGTCACCTCCTCCATGACCTGCTCGTACGGGACTTGGTCGCGCAGCCGCAGCAACACCTCGCCCGTGTGCCGTGGGGCGTACTCGGCGAGTCCGAGCAGTTCGTCGTCCGTGGTGAGCTTGAGGACGATCGGGATCAGCGGCTCGGCCACGCCCAGGTCGGCCAGTTGCTGCGCGGTGTACGCGGCGAACAGCGGAGTTTCGGGGGCGACGGCTTCCGGAACGGATGGTTCAGATGGTTCAGGACGCGCCCCGGGTCCTGCCGTGCCCAGGACGTCGTCCTCCACCACCTGGAGGTCCACGTACTCGATCGCACCCGTGACCTGGTTGATGCCGTACGCGAGCCGGTCGAGGTTGCGGTGGACGTGTCCACGGTGCTTGACCGAGACCAGCAGCCAGTCGTTGCCGCCGAGGCGCACCAGCAGGGCCCGGTACTCGCGGTTGACGCGCGCCGACCACAGCCGCTCGTGCCCCTTGAGCGGCTTGAGGTCGAAACCCGGCGCTTCGGGGTTCTTACGGAATTCGTGCTGAAATTTGTAGACCGCCCCGACGATCGCCCGGTCCAGCTTGACGATCTCCTTGTCCGCCTTGTCGAGCAGGCGGAGGGTCGCGCCCGCGGTCGGCGCGCCGGTGCTGGTCATCGGTCCTGCTCCTCGTCGTCGCTGTCGTTGGCATTGCCGCCGTCGCCGGCGTTGCCGTCGTCGTTGCCGGCCGGGCCGCCGTCTGCTTCGGCGCGCCCGGTCAGGGCGGCCGCGAGTTCCCGCGCGTCCCACTGCACCGCGGTCCGTACGGTCCAACCCGCCGACGCGTAGGCATGGTCACGGTCCTGCGCTTCGGCAAGGGCGGCTTCGTCCTCCTGCGCGGGGGCGAGAACGACACCGATGCGATGGGTGGGCCAGGCCAGTTCGGCGGGCCAGGCGGCGTCGCCGAGCTCGAACCCGGCCGCGGGAGCGGGCACCGCGGACCGGACCAGTACGTCGACGAGTTCCGCGAGTCCGGGCTCTTCGACCAGGTAGTCGACGACCTCGTCCCAGGCAGGATCCTGCGGGGCCCCCGTCGCCGAGTCCGCAGGCAGGGGTGCCTCCACGGGCGGTACCCCGGCCTCGGCGGCCTCGGCGGTCTCGGTCGAGAGCCCTTCCGTCTGCGGCTGCCGGCGGGACTCCAGCCAGCCCACTCCCCCCGTCACGGCCAGCTCCACCGGGTCGAAGCCCGGCAGTTGGCTCGCCGCCAGCTGGACGCCGTCGCCCTCGCCCTCGTTGAGGAACTGAAGCAGGTTGGTCCAGTACAGCCAGGCCTGCCACCGCCTGCGATGGGCGTTCTCGTCGCGGGCCGGCGCTTCCGGGCTGTCGTCGAGCACGGTCAGAGCGGTCCACACCGCGCCCGCCTGCCCCTTGCGCAGGTCGAGGGCGACCGTCAGCGGGCATCCGCTGCCGTCCTGGGTGGCCATGACCTGGACGGCGCCCTGTCCACCGGAGAGCCGCTTGCCCTGCAGCGCCTCGGCGATACGGTGCCCGATCTCGGGCCCGTCCGCCAGGGCGCGGCTGGTCGCGGACACCGCGGCGAACCCCGCCAGCGCGCTCTGGGTACGCCGCCGCCACACCTCTTGGTCCGGGGTCGTCAGGTAGCCGATCAGGGTGTTGACCGGGTTGGTCCACACGAAGTTGTTCAGGTCGCGCGGGTCGTCGCCGTGCAGCCGCCGGTGGATGTCCGACGCGGTCTTCTGCGCCGTGTTCTGGTAAGGCACCCATACGGGATCGGTGGGGGCCTTCGCGTCGCCGGTCCAGGCGCGTACGTCGTCCCAGGTCAGCTGGAAGACCTGCCAGCCGTGTCCGGCGCGCAGCCGGGTCCGTTTACCGGCGTCGGACGCGACGCGGTTGTGCTCGGGACTCGCGTGGTAGCGGTAGCCGTCCAGGTAGACGGCGACCCGCTTCCGGTCGTCGTCCAGACTGCGGAAGACCACGTCGGGCACGGTGAACCCGAGGTCGGTCTGCGTCTCCATGCGCCAGCCGCTGACCTTGCCGTCGGGCGCGGTGAACCGCAGTGTCGTGTCGCGCTCACCGTCTGGTGTCTGCGCGGAGCGCACGCTCACCCCGTCGTCGCCTTCGGCCCAGGCGAGGAGCCCCCGGCGGAACAGTGCTTCCAGCTCGCTCTCGACCTGTTTGTCGAGACTGATGGCCCCGGTCGTCCCTGCTTCCTCGATGTCCCAGGCGTCACCGGTGCGGCCGAGGAGTTCACCGAGCATGTCGAGGGCGTGTTCGCGTGAGACCAGTTCGTACTCTCTGTCATCGACGTACCGCAGCAGGCACCGGTGGCAGGCGGGCCGCTCCTCACCGACGCACGCGCAGCGCTCGATGACCTGGCGGGCCCGGGTCAGCACGTCATGCAGCCCCTCGGGTCCCGCGAGCCGGTGCAGATAGCCGGTGCCGCCGGGCAGCGAGTCGTACAGCACCAGGAAGTGCCTGCGGACCTCGCCGCCGGGCTCGGGCATCGAGTCGGTGACGACGGCCAGGTGGTCGGGGTCGCCGCCGTAGCTCTGGGCGATCCCGGCGAGAAGCAGCGCCTTGAACGTGGCCAGGCGCTCCTCGGTGTAGGCGGTGACTGCCGGGATGAGAATGCGCAGCGCCTCGCTGCGCAGTTCGTGGGCGAGCAGCAGTTTCACGCCCTGCTGCGCGGTTTTCGTCTCGCCGAGTCCGTCGCGCAGCCGGGGGCACCACGGGCGGTGGTACTTCGTGGCTCTGAAGGTGCCGAAAGCGCTCTGTTGTCCGGCCTGGGCGGCGGCTGGTCCGCCGTCGGGGTCGGCGTATCCGCAGGAGTCGCAGACCCAGAAGGGGTTGAGCCGTACCTGGCGTCCCGCGAAGGCGTCCTCCACTCCGGTGTCCACCCGGGAGGCGCCGACGTTGAGGTGACGGATCACGGCGTGCCGGGTGAACTCCCAGCCGAAGGTGGCCTTCTTGTGCTTCCACCCCGCCTCGATGTGCTCCTGCGGAATGTCCACGGCCGGGACCACGGTGTAGAGGCGCCGTTCCCGCTCGTCGGTGTCGTCGCGTACCCGGATGTCGTCCCGCTGGTCGCGGGCCGTCACGCGCTGCGGCACCAGTACCTTGTGCAGGCAGCCGACGTCGCCGATGGCCGGTGACGTGCAGCGCGGGCACGCGGTGGAATCCTGGCGTGCCTGCTGCGTGCGGATGTGCCCGCAGTCGGGGCAGACCCGCCACCACAGCCACGCCGGGCGGTTCGGGCTGCCGATGTCGAGCCCGGTGACGCGGTGCTTGTAGCCCTGTACGTAGAAGTGGTTGCCGGGCGCGAAGTCGACGAGGGCCAGGCGCGCCGACCGCCCGTACCTGAGTACTTTGCTGTGGTGCTCGGGCTGTCCGTCCTTGCCGTCCTCACGCCAGGTGAGGGTGGCTTCGAGTTCGGTCAGCGAGTCGACGAGGCTGTAGTTGGGCAGCAGCCCGAGGTCGACGAGCGCGCCGTGCGCGGTGGTGCGGCTGATCTCGCCGGCGTGCCCGGACACGGCTCGCCGTTCGGCGCGCAGTTCCCTGCCCTGCCGTTCGTGCTCGGGGTCACCGGCCACCAGGGCTCGCAGCGCCGCGTCGATGGACGTGATGCGGCGCTGCATCTCGCCGCGTCGCTCCTCCCACTGATCGCGGGCGTCCTTGAGGGCGTCGGCGAGACCCCCGGTCGCGTAGGTGCGCAGCGCCTCGGCGGCCTGCGGGCTGACGCCCGTGCCCTTCTTCGCGTCGTACGGCGGGAACAGAAGCAGGAAGGTCTCGACAAGGCGAGGGCCCGCGGCCAGTGCCGCCTCCTCGAACTCGGTCAGCCACGCCGAAGCACCGAACAGGTCGTTGGCCAGGTGGGTCATCGGGCGGAGCGCGTCCTCGTCCCCGTCGGGCACGGGCAGGCGTCCGGCACCGGCCAGGTCGAGGAGGTGCGCGAGGTACTGGCGGCGCAGGATCTCGCTCGCGGAGAGGAAACAGCCGGGCGGCTGGATGTCCCCGGCGATCATCTGCCGGGGGTCGTCCAGGTAGTAGCGGTCGCGGGGTCCGCGGTCGACCATGGTCAGCAGGTAGGCGTTGCCGGTGGCACGGCCGGCCCGGCCCACCCGCTGCACGTAGTTCGCGGGTCCCTTGGGCAGCGAGGCGAGGACCACGGCCGACAGGTCGCCGATGTCGATGCCGAGTTCGAGCGTGGGGGTGCAGGACAGGACCTGCGGGTTGGCGTAGTGGGCCCGGGTGCCCTCGCGGAACGCCTTCTCCACGGCTTCACGCTTGGGGCGGGTGAGGGTGCCGGTGTGCTCCGCCGTGTTGATGGTGAAGACGCCCGCGTCGCGGTACATCCGGCGGTAGAAGTCCTGGGTGAAGTCCCGGCGCCGTACGCCGCTCTCCAGGTCCTGGCCGGTGCGCAGCAGTCCGCCGCAGCGGTAGCGGGGGCACGGCTGTCCGTGCCACTGGTCGGCCAGGGCGGGGTGGACGGTCTGCTCCCAGAAGCAGACCGGGCAGTGCGCGGAGGCGTCGGCCACCTGGTCGTCGGCCAGCTTGCGGACCTGTACGTGACCGGGCTGGAGGCCGTAGACGCGGGTCGCCCCGTCCTTGGCGGTGCGGGCGGACAGTATGCCCGCGTCGACGAGCGCGGGCAGCAGCCGTACGAGGAAGGCGTTGGCGGCGTCGGGGCGCAGGCCGAGGCTGCGCCGGGTCCAGTCCTGGTACCAGCCGAGGCGTCCGGTGACCACGTCGAAGTCGTCGCTGCCCTGCTTGGGGCTGCCGAGCAGGAACGCCGGGGCGGACACGCCGGGCGGGAAAGCCGGCATCCCGGTCTTGCGCCCGCCCCACACCAGCCAGCGCCGTACGCCCGCTTCGTTCAGCCAGCCGTCGAGCCAGGCGTGCCGGATGGCGCCGCGTGTGCGCAGCCGTTCGAGGAGGCCGCGCACATGCCCGATCCAGCGGTCGGGGCCGGGCACGGAGCCGTCCGGCAGCGCGATGTCCCCGGGGGTGGTGTGCAGGAGTTCGCGCACGATCTCGGCGACCGCGTCCGGGTCCTGGAGCGGGACGTCCGCGGCGACCGTGCGTGTCAGCTCCAGGGTGCGGCCCTGCCGGGACCTCAGCCCGAACTCCAGGACCGCCGCGAAGGCGAGACGCTGGGCGATGAGTTCCCAGGTGGGGCGGGAGCCGTGGCTGCGTCCGGACAGCAGGGTGTCGACGCCGCGCACGACGTGCAGGTCGGGCGGGATCACCGCGGTCTGGACGGCCTTGCTGTCCACGACGTCCGTGATGAGGTCGGCGGCCAGGTCGCTCAGCGCGATCGGCTCGTCCTCGTCGATGCGGCTGGCGAGCAGGGAGCGCAGCGAGAAGGTGTACGAGCGGTTGGCGACGTATCCGGCGCGGTGGGCGGCGTCCTGCACGGAGTCGTTGAAGAGGAGCGTCTTGTCCTCGTTCAGGTTCTTGTCGAGTTCGCCGCCCGTGAACAGCTGGGTGATGGAGGCGGCGGCGAGCGCGGCGAGCCCGGTACCGAGGTAGCGGATTGCGTTGTAGGTGCGGCAGGCCGGGCACTGGTCGCCGCGCGCGGCCCGGTCGTCGCCGATGTCCGCCCAGACGAACGCCGCGTCGTGCAACGGCTTGGCCGTGTGCGGGCCTTCGCCGTCCCGCGGGGGGTCGAAGTCCGTTGCGCGGGACAGCGGCCGTACCCGCCCCTGTGCTCCGTCGAGCACCATAACGGTCGGTCCGCTGCGCTGCTTCTCGGCTACGAAGGCCGTGTCGTACGCCTGCTGCGGGGTCGCCGCGATCATGTTGCGGACGCGGCTCTTGTCGCGGCCGACGGATGCCCGGCGGATCTTGGTGGCGTTCATGTCCAGCTCCGCCGGGTCCGCCTCCGGGGAGAGCGCGGCCCAGCCGGATCGGCCGCATTCCCGGCAGAAGACGGCGGGCAGGAACACCTGGGCGGGCGGGGGCGCGCTGTCACCCGCGGGAGCGACGGGACCGCCCGTGTCGCCATCGGTGGTGAGGGCTTCGCTGTTCCGGCCACCGGTCTTGCGCGCGGTGAGCCTGCCGCCTCCGGTGACCCGTTCGTCGTCCCAGCGGAACTCCGCCCTCGCCGCGCTGACGCCGCGCAGCACCCGGGAGACGGAGCGCACCCAGTGGTGTACCTCGATCGACAGGAGTGGGCGCGTGGGGTGTTCGGGGTCGCGGGCCGTGGAGAGCAGGGCGACATAGCGCGCGAGGGCCTGGGCGGCGACGGCTGGGCTCTGCTGGACCGCCATGCCCCAGTGGTAGGCGTAGCGCGGCAGGACGTCCATGATCTCGGGCGTGGTGCGCGGCCGGCCGTCGAGGATCTCCAGGACGGCGGCGGTCAGCCGGTGGCGGCTCAGTTGTCTGCCGAGCTGTACGGCGTCGAGGCCGCTTCTGCCGGTGAAGGCGGCGGCCAGCTGATCCAGCGCTTCGGGGTCGCGGGTGGGATCGCCGAGTTCCGCCACTTCGTGCGGGGAGGGGAAGGGCAGCCCGAAGTCGCTCTTCCCCGCGAAGTCCTGGGCGCTGCGCCGCTCCTCCCCCACCACCGCGTCCGGCGGGAAGGGCACGCCGAACACCTGCTCCGCCACGTCCAGCATCGACCCGCCCGCCGTGCCCGGAGTTCCCTCGCCGAGGGTGGCCGAGGTGGCGACGGGACAGACCGGGCCGAGGGGCCTCCCCGGCTCGTTCAGGTCGGCGACGGAGCCGAGCCGGCGCAGCAGCATGGCCACGTCGGTGCCCTGGGCGCCGTCGTAGGTGTGGAACTCGTCGAGGACGACATAGGCGAGCGCGGAGCCGCCCGGCTCCTGCCACAGCCGCTGGTCCTCGGGCCGCTGGAGCATCAGGTCGAGCATCTTGTAGTTGGTGATGAGGATGTCGGGCCGAGTGCGCCGGATCTCGTCCCGGTCGACCGCGATACGCGGGTTGGCCTGCTTGAACTCCTTGGACGCCTTGTCGCCGATGTAGAGCCCCGCGCGCACCCCGGCGTCCCTGAGCCGGGCGTCCCGGGGGCTGTCGAGGTAGTCGTTGATGCGGTGGGCCTGGTCGGTGGCGAGCGCGTTCATCGGGTAGAGGAGAACGGCCTTGACGCCTTCCCTGCCTGCCTCCCGCTCCCGTCGGCAGTGGTCGAGGATCGGCACGAGGAACGACTCCGTCTTGCCGGATCCGGTACCGGTGGTCACGAGCGTGGGCCGGGCGGGGCCGTGCAGGGTCGAGAGGCGTTCCCAGGCCCGCTCCTGGTGACGGTGGGGAGTGAAGCCCTTGATCCGCGGCCACCAGGTGAGGTGCCGCTGCCAGTCGTCGTTCTCAGCCGAGCGGAAGGGGGTGCGGATGCGCAGGTACGGGCCGCGGAAGATGCCGTCGTCGGTGTCGCCGAGGAACTGCTCCAGGGCGCTGCGGGTGCCTTCGTCCGCCAGGGCGTACGTCGTCGACAGGTACTGGCTCAGGCTGTCGCGTACCTGCTCGGCGGCGAGGGTCGGTCGCACCCTGCTTCTCCTTCGTTGCGATGTCTCGTCGGTGCCGCTGCCTGCCCGGCTCCGGGCCCCACCGTAATGGGCGGTGCCGACATCCGGCCCGGCGGTGGTGGCCGGGCCCGCTCGTCCGGACTGCCGGTCTGCTCGTCCGGTCGCCTCAGACGCCGAGTTTGCGGCCGACGTGCGCGATGCGTACGGCCTTGTTCTCCGGCACGAGCCGGAAGTGCACCCGGCCGGGTCCCGGGGTGAAGCGGGCATGCGTGTCGAAGATCCGCGTCCGGCCGTCGAGGTCGGTGAACGCGCAGAGTTCCCGGGCGCGCTGTGCGCCCTCGCCTGTCACCCAGGAGTGCCACTGGGGCCCCTCGGGCTCGGTGTCCGGGTTCCAGGAGGAGACCGCCTGATCGAACTCGGCCAGCCGTTTCGCCACCGGGCGCACCCAGGCCTGCAGGAGGCCCCGGAGTTGTTCCTCGACCCCGGGGAGGAACTCCAGGTGGGGGAAGAGGGTCGCGCGCCGCTCCCACAGGTCGGCGCCATGGGCAACCGCGTCGAGGCCGCCCCTGCGGACCAGCTCGACCTGTTGCGCGATCCATCGCAGATGCTCGTCGACGTGCGTCCCGTTCGACGCGTGCCGAAGCTCCACGTCGCTGGTGTGCGACGTGAACCCACCGTCCTGTTCCTCGACCAGTTGCTCACGTTCCAGCGAGACCCGGTCGTCGCCCCAGCACGGCTCGACGGCTAACGACACACCGAGCCCGTCCATGAGGTGGGCCGCTCCGAGCCCTTCCACCGTCTCGCCCCGGTGCCGGTATTCGACGTCGTAGTAGCCCTCTCCCTCGGGGAAGACGACGCGGTGCGGCCACTTGCTCTGCATCTGGAGGAGCCGCCGCCAGGCGTCACGGTTCCTCGGGTTGCCGTGCCACTTGCCGATCGGATGCCCGGCGGCGATCTGGAGCCCGGTGATGGGGTCGTTGCTGACCAGTACGGTGCCCGGCCGGTCGACCCGGAGTACCGCGAGCACCGCCCGCGCCAGTTCCGTCATGGCCCGCTCCGCGTGTGCCGGATCGCATCCGGTCCCGCATGATCTCTCGTTCAGGAACAGCAGCGGCACGTATCCCCCTCCGTGTTGTCGTCCGCGCCCGTTGGCAGGCCCCCCGGCCGGTGCTCAGGCCAGCAGTTCGTCGAGCGTGTTCTCCAGCTCGTCGAAGAACCCCTCGGGCCACTGGTCGAGCAGCCCGTCACCGTCGATGCGGGGACTGGCCACCTCACTGCCCGTGGAACCGCCCCGGAAGTAGTGGAGTACGGCCTTGTCCGGCGCCAGCACCCCACGCTTGACGGCGAGCCGCACCCCGTTGAGTACGTGATCGCTGTGCGTCTCCACGACGAGCTGTGCCCCCTGTGCGGCCGCCGCCGACACGAGGGCGGCCATCCGGGTCTGGCCACGCGGGTGCAGATGCGCTTCGGGGTTCTCCAGGAGGACCAGGGAGCCGGGCGTGGCCGTCAGACAGGCCACGACGATCGGCAGGGCGTACGTGAGTCCGAAGCCGACGTTCGTGGGGCGCCGCCGGGTGCCGCGCGGACCGTCGAAGCCGTACGACAGGCGCACCGAGTCGGTGCCTTCGATGGTCTCGGCCTGGAGGTCCACGCCGGGGCACAACTCCCCCATCCACGCTGCCGCCTGGTCGAGCAGCCGGGCCGACTCCGCGCGCTCGTGGCGCAGCGGCCCTTCGGGGACCTCGTCCCTGGCGTGGTGGCGCAGGAAGTTGACGGTGTGCTCGCCGCGCACACCGAGGAAACCGCGCCCGATGGAGACGTGGTGGTCACGCGGGTAGAACTCGGCGGGCGAGATGCGGTCGGCGTGCAGGTACTGGAACCCGGCGGTGAAGTATCCGGGGACGACGGCGGCGGCGCCGGCCGGGGACTTCTCGGTCCCCTCGCTCGTCAGCGGGATGTCGACACGGGTCAGCGGCAGCAGGTTCTGTTCGGCGTCGTAGGCCACGGTCCAGGAGTAGCGGTACGCGCCTTCGCTCACGGCGAGGGTGATCTCCGGCTCGTCGCCCACGAAGTCCTCGTGCAGGACGTCGTGGCCGGTGCCGAGGGAGACGAGTTCGCCGTTGAGGAGGAAGCCGTTGTCCACGGCCATGACCTCGCCGGAGCCCACCTCTTCCACCAGATCCCGTACGTCGTCGAAGTCACCTGCGGTGTAGGACTGCTGGAGGAGACCGAGCGCCTGTAGGACGCTGCTCTTGCCGGAGGAGTTGAGGCCGGTCAGCAGGGTGAGGGGCCCGAGCGGCAGGTCCACGTGCTGGAACGCCTTGTAGTTCCTCAGCGTCAGCTGGTCAATCACTGCCCACTACCCCCTGGAAGAGCTCCGCCATCGCGGTGAACCTCTTGCGCACCTTCTTCGTGTCGCCGGTGGCGACGGAGATGGCCCGGTCGAAGTCCCAGTCCTTCATCAGCCCGAAGAACCCTTCGAGCACCCTGTCACTCGACGTTACCAGCGTCTCACGCGTGTGATCGTCCAGGATGGCGAGATTGACCGCGACCGTCTCGAACAGGGCTTTGTTGATGGGTGACTTGGCCCCCTTTCCACCCCTCCATTTCCGGAACGCGTGATCGCCGAAGATGTCCGAAGCACAGCGCATCGCCTTGCGGAACTCCAGGGCCAGCAGCTCCCGTTGCGCTTCGCTCAGCCGGTTGATGTGGTGCATGGAGGTGACGAGGAACTGGTCGAAGTCGCGCTGTGTGTGCTCGGCGGGGTTGCTCAGCCGGAATGCCAGGAAGCGCAGCACCATCTCCCGGTCGGCCATCCGCTCGTTGGACACGCTGTGCCCCGTGGCGTCTCCGAAGGCCGGGTCCTCGGCGAGGTCGGCGAGGTAGCCGCGCACCGGCCCGTCGACCAGGGCGTGCCGGATCTCCTGCGGCGTGAGCGGCAGCCCGCCGGTGTTGATCCGCGAGAACACGTTGAACTTCACGGCCTCCGGCGTGCCCTGCTGGATGATGTGCACCACCAGCTGGGTCTCGCGCAGTCTGATCTTCAACCGCCCGCTCAGGCCCTCGTACCCCTTGCCGTGGTGGTCACGCAGGTAGTCGAGGCCGCGCAGGGTCAGCGGCGGCATCTTCACCGCCTCCGGTGCCATGAACCGGGCGATGGCCGTGAGCCGCTGGATGCCGTCGACCACGGCCCAGTCGTCGTTCTCGTCCTGCGCCATGTGGAAGGACGAGATGGGGATGCGCAGCAGCAGCGATTCGATGAGCCGGCTCTGCTGTACGTCGGTCCAGATGCCGGCCCGGCGCTGGAAGTCGGGCGCGAGGTCGATCATGCCCTCCTTCAGCCGCGAGAGGAGCAGGTCGACGGTGGTCGACTGGGTCTCGATCTTGATGCTCTCGGGCCGGAAGGGCGCGGAGATCTCGTCGGGGTCCCGCGTGCTCGCGCCGGACTCGGTGCCCTCCTCGTCGGCGGGCTGCTCCAGTTCCACCCCGGTCGGCAGCCCGTCGCCACCGACCTCGACGGGGCCGTGCAGCGAGGGGAAGAGTCCGGGCTGGAGCAGTTCGGTGTCCTCCGGCGGGAACTCGTAGCGCCGGAAGCCGACGTCCCGCCCGCGCCCGGTCGCCCGACCACTGCCGCTGTCCTCAAGCCCTGCCATGACTCCCCGTCGCCTCCGCCGTCCGCCGTCACCGACCTTGATCCGTGGCCGGCTGCCAGTCTATGGACGGCGGGCGCGCCCGTCAGTGCGGCAGGTCCAGTTCGGCGCGGACCGTCTTGCCGACGGGCAGACGGTCGAGTACGGCCCACCGGTCGGCCAGCGCGTCGACGAGCAGCAGCCCCCGGCCGCCATCGGCGAGGGCTGCGGGGACCGGCGGGGCGGCCGGGGTGGTGATTCCGCCCGGCCCGGCGGGACGACGCTCCCCGCGCGGGTCCGAGACGTCGATCCGGAGGGTGTACGCGTCGAGACCGAGCCGCACCTCGAAGTCCCGGCCGGGAACACGACCATGGGTGACGGCGTTCGCGGCCAGCTCCGCGACGAGGAGTGCGGCGGTGTCCGAGACGTCGGAGCCGTACGGGATGCCCCAGGCGTTCAGCCGGTGCACGGCGAGGTGACGGGCGAGGCGGGCGCCGCGCGGAGTGGAGCTGAAACGCTGCGCGAACACACGTACGGTAACCGGCGCTGGCCGGGCGGGACTTGGCGTCATGGCCCCAAACTGGCCGCCCGCGTGCCCTTCCCGCCAGGTCAGCGACTCGTACTCTGCGTGAGAGTACGAGTACGGAGGGTGGACAGGGGTGGCAACTGACCGTAACCATGGCCCGGTTGGAAGTGGTTTGCGGGGCAGGCGTACGGGAGGAGTCCTCGCATGACGGACGGTGCGGGCGGGTCGGGCGGATCGGGTGGGTCGCCGGGCGGCGGCGAGCCGGAGGTGTCGGACAGTCTCAGGGCATTCGGCGAGGTCTTCAAGGCCTTCCGCAAACGCGCGGGCCTCACGCAGGAGGAGTTCGCCGAACTGGTCCCGTACTCGGTCCAGACGGTCGCCAAGATCGAGCAGGGCCGCCGCTTTCCGCAGCCGGACTTCGTGGAGCGGTCGGAGGAGATCCTGGACGCGTTCGGGACGCTACGGGGTGCGTCGCGGCATCTTTCTCGGCAGCCGGGGTTGGCTAGTTGGTTCCGGCAATGGGCGAAGTTCGAGGCGGAGGCGGTGAGCCTCAACACGTACGAATGCCGGGTGGTGCCGGGCCTGTTGCAGACGGAGGCGTACGCGCGAGCGGTGTCGTTCAGTGTCCCGCCACTGCCGAACGAGCAGGAGTTGACCGAGCGCATCGCGGCGCGGCTCGCCCGTCAGGATCTGCTGTCCACGAGCCGGAAACCGCCCACGGCGTTCAGCTTCATCGTGGAGCAGGCGGTACTTGAGCGGCACACGGGCGGGGAGGCGGTGACGCGGGAGCTGTTCGACCACCTGCTGGACGTGGTCGAACGGCACTGGAACGTGGAGTTCCAGCTGATGCCGCTACGGCAGCCGGTGCATGCGGGGTTGGATGGGCCGATGCGGCTGGCGGAGGGTCCGGACAATCGCTGGTTCGGCTACTCGGAAGGCCAGGAGAACGGTCGCCTCATCACTGACGCGAAAGAGATCAGCCGTCTTCACCAGCGCTATGCCAAGATGCGCTCACAGGCTCTGACCCCTGAGGACTCCCTGGGCCTGTTGAAGCGGATGCGAGGAGCGCTATGAACACGTCCAAACTGGCCTGGTTCAAGAGCAGTTACAGCGGCTCGCAGGGAGACGACTGCGTCGAGGTGGCGTTGGCCTGGCACAAGTCCAGCCACAGCAGCGGCAGCGACGGGGACTGCGTCGAAGTGGCCTCATGCCCTGACGCCGTCCACGTCCGGGACTCGAAGGTGCGGCAGGGCCCGCAATTCGCTGTCGCCGGGAAGACGTGGACGCACTTCCTCTCGTACGCGAGCCAAGACTGACGCTACTCCACCCATGAGCGCCCCGCCGGGAGTCAAGTCCCGTGCGGGGCGCTCTCGTTACGCCTGCTTCTCCCGCGCCTTTCGGAGCCTCTCGGTGAAGACGGCGTGCGCGGCCCGCATTTCCTTCTCACGGTTGGCTTTATAGAAGGGGGCGGTGTAGCCCGCTGGGGGGTCGGGGCGCTCGCCGTTGTTGTAGGCGAGGAACTGTTCGTAGTGCTCCTTCGCCTGGCCATGGCCGTGAGCGTAAGGGTCCTTGGCAAGTTGGCGACCACTCACGTCGAACCACATCTGCGATTCACGGTCCGCAAGAATCGCGTATCTGGCTTTGTGAATGGCAATCAACTCGTCGGCACTCATGCCAAGCCAAACCGCGACCAAGGCGTCGATCTCGACGAGTGCTGCACGCCTCTCGTACTCGGTACGCAAAGGTGTGGCGTACTCCCAGTGCGGCTTCAGGTGTCCAGCGAGCGGCGCCAGGTTGGGCCACTTTACGGCCCAGACCTCGCAGCCGGGCCAGGTCGTGTCGTAGAGCTCAGCCCAGAGGGGAGCGTAGGCGTCGGTTAGGCAGTTGAGACGCAGTGTGCGCAGGAGGAGGGGGGCAGCCAGAGGATGAGCAGGATCCGCATAGGGCATCTTTTGGGCTTCGGCAACCTGGAGATCCGAACGACCAGTGATGCGAAGCAAGTAGTCCACAGGCAGTGCGGCCCAAAGGCCTGAGTTGAGAGCCGTGGCGAGGTTGCTGGGCAACGCCATTGACTGCACGGTATGTACGTGCGCTGGCCCAGGCGCCACCAATGCTGCGAACAAGCTCCGCTCCGTGTTGAACGGAATCATGCGCCGCCAAGCCAGTCGATAGAACTTGGTGTACGGCTGAAACCACCACAACCGCTGCCGCAGAAGTTCCCGCTGTTCCTCATCAGGGAGCGCCAATTCTTCCTCGCTCAGAACATCGCCGCGTCCCTCCCACTGCTCCGCGCTGGGCTCCCACTCTCCACTCAACCGTGATCGGTCCAGCCAGCGGTCCTGGACATTCTCATAGCGCTTTAGCGAACAGGATTCGGGGCGTACGTAGTTGGATCGAGGCACCGCGTCGCCTGGCAGTTCCGTCAGGTCGAAGCTCGTCCAGTCGTGATTTCCCCGGCAAGGCACCTTCGGCTGCTTGCTCACCGGGGTGGCGATGCCAAAATGGGGTCCTTGAAGGATCAAATCGGACAGCGACCTGGGCTGCGAAGTATCCCAGCTGATAAAGCCGTCCTTTTTGCCGTTCGCCTCGTCATAGCCTCGCGTGATATGCGGATCATGCTGTCCTGTGCGGTCCCGCATCGCCGAGAGAGCAGCAATGGCCCCCTGCTCCTCAGCTGTCACCGGTTGCAACAACGCCGCTTCCCGCGCGGGAGTGGCAGTATCGCCAGACAACCGCTGCCATTCCGCGAGCATCGATTCATCTACCGTAATGACCCTATCCCGATGTGGACGAAGGTCCCAGCCGCCTCCATGCTTCATTCCCGGCACCTCTCCCTCTCCATCGTGATCGAGGGAAGACACGAGGGGTTCCACTCCGTACAAACGGCTCAGATTGTCGAATCTGATGACACTCTTGGGGGCTCCGTAGATGTGTACTCCAAATTCGGTGTTCCTGCTGGCTTCGAAGGCCCAGTTGCCAACGTTCACAAATCCAGCATGCAGCCGCAGTCGCTGATAGGTCGCGCCGCGAATACGCCCGTCCTTGGTCCCCCCGAGGTGGGTATCCGGATGCACAAGACCTGCGATCCCCTCTGTCCCCAGATTTCCCCAAGTCCGACACATGAAGGCGCGGTAGAGATCCGGCTGGGTCCCCCTGAGTACCGGATACGTCACCGGCGACGCAAGCCATTGCGCCATGGCCGCGTTCGATGCCAGCTCGCTGAGGAAATAGGGAGTCGCCCCTTCTGCTCCCAACACCTCATCCTTACGTTCTCGCCATGCCGTTACACCTGGCTTCTCGGCGAGTTTGAACCACGGCTCCAGTTCCGCCAAAACCGTGTCTTCCTCCCACCGGGGCCTCACCCAAGGCGGATTCCCCACCTGCAGATCAAACCCACCCCGCTCCCCCCGAAACACATGCGCGAAGTGCAGCTCCCAGTGGAAGAACCCGTGCCCGTCCTCCGCCTTTATGTCGCGCTCCGTCGTGCCGGCGATGTCCTCGACCACGTCCAGCCACGGGAACCGCTCGGCCAGCTTGAACGGGCTGTCCATGCCCAGGACGCCGTCCAGGCTGCGTTCGTACGTCTCCAGGAGCGGCAGCGCCTCGTCGACGGGGAGATCGTCCAGGCCGTCCAGGAACGAGGTGTTGCCCTCGGCGTCGCCCTCGGCGTCCCTCGTTCCGAGCGTCAGCTCCAGGAAGTCCAGCCAGTCGGCGAACGTCTTCAGCGGGATGACAGGGCGCCGCAGGTCCTCGACGATCTCGGCCTGTCGGCCGGTCGCGCGCCGCCCCTTGATCTTCAGGCCCTTGATCTCCAGGCCCTTGTCGCTCTCCGCACCAGCGGCGCCCAGCTCGTCCTGTTCACCGTCCGGGTCGTCGAAGAGTCCTGCGGCTCGCCAGGCGAGGTCACCCGGCGCGGGGCCGCTCGGGGCTGCGGCGGGCTCCGGGGCAGGTGCCGCCGGGGCGGGCGCCGCCCCCAACACCCCTCCCCCCGGCGCGTACTTCGCGTCCGTGCCGTCGATCAGCCCCACCTGGTCCAGCGGCCAGAACCACAGCGCGCACCACGCGTCCATGACCGTCTTCAGCCGCCAGTACGGGGTACCGGCCGCCGTCAGGTCGTCCAGGACGCGCTGCTTGTCGGCGGCCTCAGCCGCCGGCTCCAGCCAGTCCGCGCCCCAGACGTCGATCCGGCGTGACACCTTCCGCTCGGAGAGTTCGAGGCGCTTGGCAACCAGGCTCCACAGGAACTCCGCCCGGCGAGCCACCGCCTGCAACCGGCCCAGCTCGGTCTTGGCCGCCGCTTTGGCCCACCTGTCGTAACGCGCCTGCCGCTTGTCGTGGGGCTCGCCGTCCCGCTCCTCGAACGGCTTGCACTTGGGAGCCTTCTGCACACCCCGGCGCCACTGCCCGAGCGCCTTCGCTTCCTCCTCCGCCAGCTTCTTCGCCTCGGGCTCCCCCGCCACCGCGCCCCAGCCGAGCGCGGGGAGGAGGAAGTGGTGCACGGCACCTTCGGGCAAGTCGCCGTCGCGGAAAGGGAGTTCGGTGGGCGGCAGCGGGACCTTCTTCGACAGCCACTGGCCGTGCGGCAGTGCGTCCGCGCCGTACACCTTGCGGCCCGCGCCGATCAGGGAGTTGCCGCGCCTGAGGTGCAGGCCGAACCAGGGTGCGCGCATGCCGGGGTGCATGGAGTTCAGCCAGAGGGAGACCTCGGCCAGCTCCACGGCGGTGGCGTTCAGGTCGACACCGTACGCGTTGTGCAGGGCGATGTACGCCTTGGCCTTCTGGAGTTCGACGGGCCGGGCCTCCGGATCGACGCGGCGACCCAACTCCCTTTCCCTGCGCCGGAGATACTCCGCCGCCACTTGGTCGATCGCCTCGTTGAGGAACGCGCCCGAGCCGAGCGCGGGCTCGCAGATCTTCCAGCCGAGGAGTTCCTCGGCCGACGTGTCGGTGCCGTCCTGGTCGAGGCGGTGCTTGAGGGCGAGTTCGACGGTGACCTCGGTCAGGGACTTCGGTGTGTAGTACGAGGCGGACGTCTGACGGTCGCGCCCCGCCAGCCGGTACACGAACGAGCCCCTGGGGTGGACGACCCGCAGCGGGCGGCCGGTCTCCTCGTGGGGGCGCTCGACGAACACCTCGTCCGGGTAGTCCTGGACACGGCCGGCGGGGATCATCCAGCTGCCGCCGGACGCGTCACCACCCTTGGCCACCTCGTACAGGTCCTCGTCGGCGATGAAACCGGTGTAGGACATCAACCCCTCGTAGACCGCGCCGAGTTGGTTGATGCCGAGCTGGGCGTACGAGATGAACCCGCCGCGTTCGCGTCCCTTGCCCTTGGTCAGCATCAGGCGGCGCAGCACCTTGTGCAGGGTCTCGTTGCGCAGCCGGGTGTCCAGGAACTCGGGCCGGTCCGAGCCGTCCTCGTACGCCGGGTTCTCGACCTGGTCGGCCGAGATGAGACGTACCGCGTCACTCTTGAACAGGTCGGAACGCAGCGGCTCGAAGCGCAGGCCGACGTCGGCGCTGCGGGCGGCGGTCTTGCGTGCGCGGTCGGCCTCACGGATCCGTTCCGTGTACTCGTCCCGGGTGATGGCATCCGCGGCGAGCAGTTCGGCGGCCTCCCGCTCGGCCTCGGTGGCGGCTCGGTCGGCGGCCTGGGCCTCCAGGTCCTCGGGCTCGCTGCCGAACTCCCGGTGGCCCTTCTGGACCTGCTGGAAGAGCAGGTCGAGGGACTCGTACAGATGGAACCCGCCCCGGGACCGCTCGCCCACCAGGTCGCGGACGACGAGGTCGCCGAGGCGCTGAAGGCCGTAGCCCCGGGCGTACTCGGGATCGTCGGCCGGCAGGATCCCGAGCGTCGGCTGGGCCTCGGCGTACAGCAGGAACAGAATGCGGTAGAGGTAGCGCAGCGACTCGCGTCCGAGTTCCTTGGCGAGGCGCGCCGGTTCGTCGATCTGTTCCGGGGGGACGCCTTGGTCCCGCAGCCGGGCGAGGACCTCGTTGGCGATCCACTCGACGGACAGGCGCAGCCCCTCGCGCAGTTCGGTGGAGACACCGACCGCGTGCTTGCCGGACTTGTCGACGAAACCGGCCAGCGGCGCGGTGCCGCCCTCCTCGGGGACGCGCAGCGAGTCCGCGCCGAACAGCGCGGCCACCGTGTCGAGTTCACCGGCGTTGCGCACGTCGCGCCGGTTGAGCGCGGCATCCAGGCCGACGGCGAGGTAGCGGCCCTCGTGCCAGGCGAGACGGTCGGCTAGGACGACGACACCGCCGACCAGCATGAGGACGTAGCGCGGCGGCTCGTCGCACTCGAAGAGGAAGTCCGCCAGGGCCTTGGCGTCGGTCAGGCGTGCCGACGCCTCCAACGCCACCGGGTGCAGCAGGCGGCCCGCGCCGTCCGGGTCGAGGGCCGCGTCCGGCTCGTCGGTCCAGCCGCAGGAGACGGCGATCAGACCGGGCTCGGTGTGCAGGACCTGGACCGGGTAATCGTGGCCCGAGCGGTGGACCGTGGCGGTCTGCTCGTGGGCCTCGCCGAAGCCGAGCGCGTGCAGGGTGTCCAGGTGAAGCTCGGTGAGCCGCTTGGCCCAGTCGGCAGGAACGGGGGCGTCGGGTACGGCGAGGGCTTCCGCGTCCCGGGCGAAGTCGGCGCGGGAGGCGAAGTAGGCGCCGTGCAGGGCCCGCAGACCCTCGCGAGGGGTGCGGACACGCGGCGGAACGGTCGACGGGTCCAGCCCTTCCGACTTGGCCTCGGCGACAGCGGTGGCGTGGGCACGCCGCTCCCGCTCCTCGGTCTCGGCCCACCGGGCCAGGAGACCGTCCTTGGCCTTGAGGTCCTTGGGGAGGACTTCGGCGAGGTAGTGCGCCGAGAGGTAGTCACCGTGGTTGACCAGCGAGTCGTACGTCACGTCAGTTCTCCGCCGGGTCGAAGGCGTGGTCGGGGGTCCCGTGATCGGGGGCTTCGTCCGGGGTCTCGTACTGTCCGTCGTCCGCGCTCCCGTCCGGAGCGGGCCTGTCCAGGACGGCGAGGACCCGCAGCAGGGGAAGGCCGGTGGTGTTCAACTGGTCGAGGAGGTCGGCCTGGTCGCCCGCGGTCTTCTCGACCTGCCGCTTGCGCCGGGCACTCTCCCCGGACAGCGAGTCCAGGGACTCCTGACGCCAGTCGGCCAGCCGCTCACGGTAGGCGGCGAGCGGGCCGCTGATCTGGCGCGCCCAGTCGTCCTTGGACGTCTCCAGATGCTCGCGGGCCCGAGCCACCGCGGCGGGCACCAGCGACTGGAGGTGCGCGAGGTCACCTGGATCGCCGGTACGGGCGAGGTCCGGGCGGACTTTCGCCGCGCGCAGGGCGTCGGTCATCTCGCCCACGGGGGCTTCGGGGTCGGTGCTGACGGCCATCCACCGCACGACCGTGGGACGGCCGAGTGCGTTGGAGTAGATGCCCTGGATCAGGAAGGTGGGGTGCTCCACGTGCGGGGAGGTGATCACCGGCGCCTCCTGCCGCCCGAACTGCACCAGCACCTTGTCGGTGAGCCACTCCACGACCGGGTGGATGTCACTCAGATACGAGACCGTGGGCCAGATCGTGTCCGTCGCCTCGCGGGCCTCGGTCAGTTTGTCCTGGGCTAGGCCGCGGTCGAAGGAGAGGATCATCCGCTCGGCCACACCCTGTTCCTTGAGATAGGAGGGCGGCAGGGCCTTCAGACGGCGCAGCAGATCGGGGGCCATGTCCGGGGAGAGGGAGAAGTACGGGCGCTGCTTGGCGTCCTTGCTGCGGGACAGGCCGATGACGTCCTCGGCGTGGTCCTCGTACAGTTCCGCGAGCGCCGTGTCGACGAACGCCGCCGTGTCGCCGTCGAACAGCGAGGGGACCTCGGCGCGCTCCGGCAGCTCCTCCTCGGTGATGGTGTCGACCTGGCCGAACAGTCCCGCCAGGTCGGCGTCGTCCGCGGCGGGCGCGCCGGCGAGGAAGTCCTCGACCGTGCCGCCCTCCATCAACTCCCGGATGAGACGCCGCTCTTCCTCGTCGGCACGGTAGTAGCCGGTCTCCGCCTCCGCCGTGCCGCTCAGCTTGTGGGCCTCCTCCTCGCGGACGAGGAGCTTCTCGGCGACGGTCCTGTCGTCCTTGGCGCCCGGCTGTTCGGAGGTCAGGATCAGCGCCCGGAACTCCGGCTCGTGGCGCTGCCCGTACCGGTCGATGCGTCCGTTGCGCTGCTCGATGCGGATCAGCGACCAGGGAATGTCGTAGTGGATCAGGTGGTGGCACTGGCGGTGCAGGTTGACGCCCTCGGAGGCGACGTCACCGGCGAAGAGCAGTCGCACCGGAGCACCGGCGAGGCTGAACTCCTCACGGATCACGCGCTGTTGCTCCTCGACGATGCCGCCGTGCATGATGCGCACGGCCTCGTGGCCGCCGTCCTTGCCGGGGGTGAAGCCGAGGCGCTGGGGGACCTTCTCGGCCAGCCACTTGAGGGTTTCGACGCGCTCGGAGAAGACCACCGCGCGCGTGGCGCTGCCCGGTCCGACGCCGATCTGCTCCAACTGCTCGACGAGGGCGTCCAGTTTGGTGGAGTCCCCCCGTGCGCTGCCGTCGCCCATCGAGTCGACGAGGGTGCGCAGCCGGAGCAGGGCGGCCTGCTCGCCGTCGATCGCCGGATCCGGCCGCCTGCCGTCCTTCACCATCTTCCGCACCCGATCGCCGAGCGCGACAACGCGTCGGTCGACCATCTCTCCCAGCGCCTTGTGGGAGGAGAGGAACGTCTTGAGGACGTTGTACGCGAAGAGCGGGTCGGTGCTCACCGAGGCCCGCTCCTGGTCCGCCGTACCGAACTCGGTGCTGGTGGACGGCGTGGGCAGCCAGTACTCGGCGAGCTCCGCGAAGATCCGTTCCTCGGCCTCGTTGGCCGGACAGCGCAGCGAGCGGGTGGGGCCCCGGTCCGCCCACTCCTTGCCGATGCCGTTGCGGACCTCAGGGCTGATCTTCGTACGCCTGATGAAGAGGTGCCCGAGGTCCTTCGCCGGGTCGTAGTGGTCGCGGTCCACGATGGCGGCGGGGTCGAGCAACGAGACCAGGTCGGCGAAGGAGCGCTTGTCGCCGTTGTGCGGGGTCGCGCTGGCCAGGAGCAGGGCATCAGTACGCGGGGTGAGCGTCTCGGCCAGGGCCCGGCGCTGGCTGCCCTGGTTGATGAGGTTGTGGGACTCGTCGATGACGACCGCGTCCCACTGGATGCGCTCCAGGTGATGCCGGTACTGGCCGATGTTCTTGAGCGTGTCGACGGAGATGATGACGCGCTTGTAGTGGGTGAACGGATTGCGGCCCGCGGGGATCTCGCGCTGGATGCGCTGGATACCCAGCGAGTCGAGCCGCACCAGCGGAATCGAGAACCGCGTCCACAACTCGTGCTGGAACTGTTCCAGGACACTCTGCGGGGTCACGACGAGAATCCGCTCCCCGCGGCCCCGGCGGATCAACTCGGCGAGGGTGAGGCCTATTTCGAGGGTCTTGCCGAGGCCGACGACATCGGCGATCAGGATGCGGGGGCGGAGGTTGCGCATGGACAGGGCGAGTTCCGCGGGACGCTGCTGGTAGGGCAGCGGGTCGAGGAGAAAACGGTCGGCCAGGGCGAGCCCGCGTTCGGTCTGCGGCAGCGGCGTCTTGCGCAGGACCGCTTCGAGGAAGAGCCGCCCGCGCCGGAAGTAGGAGGAGGTGTCGGGTACCAGCCGCGTCTTCTCCGGTTCGAGAAGCTCGACCGTGTCGATGCCGGTGAAGAACACGGCCTCCTCGTCCCGGACGAACTCCGAAACACCGATGGCCTCGATACGGTCACCGTCGTGCTCGGTCCGGCGCGCGTTCCTGACCAGCCACTCCTCGTCCCGGACGAGGACCTGGGCCCCGGGTGGAAACCGATTCTGCCCCTGCTCTGTCACCCGTGGTCACTCCGTTGTCCATACCGGTTTTCGTATCGGTTTTCGTACCGGTGTCCATACCGGGAAAATGTGCTCTGCTCGGTCCGCCCCGAGTCTTTCACGAGGCGGATGCGGGGCATGAGGGAATCCCGGTGGCGAAGAGGCCTTCACCGGATGGGGTGGGCGGCTCCTCAGAAGCGGGCGTCGCTCGCGTACGCGGCCCTCAGCGCCTCGGCGATGCGCAGCGGCGCGGAGAACCGGACACCCGGACGGGCGGAACGGCTTCTCGCCGGCCTCTCCGACGGAGTGGGCGGAGCGGCGGGGGCGGCTTCGTCGAAGGGCGTATCGGCACCTGAGGTATCGTCCCCGTCCCCGTCCCACGAAACGTCCTCCTGCTCCTGGTCCTGCGGCGGCGCCTCGTCATCCTCTCGTACGGCGACGTCCACCACGGTCGGGGTGTAGGCGGTCCGGCTCTCCAGAAGCTCCGGGGGCTCGGGCGGCAGCGGCAGCTCGGGCAGGGCGGTTTCGGGGGTCAGCGCCGTGAGCCGGCGCTTGGCCCGGACCGCGGTCAGACCCTGGCCTGCGATGACCCGCACGAGCTGCTCGGTGACCTGGGTCAGCGTCGGCCGGTCGGCGAGGTCGAGGGCGAGCATCGCGGAGATCAGCGGTACCAGTTGGGGCGGCAGCCCGCTGAGGTCCGGCGGAACGGCCGGGTCCTCGATCCGGCGCGCGATCGCCTGCCAGCTGGTGCCGGTGTAGGGGTAGTGGCCGGTGGCCGCGTACAGCAGGACCGCGCCCAGGGCGTAGACGTCCGCGGCCGGATCGAGGTGCTGCCCGCCCTGGGTCTGCTCCGGCGACATGCACAACACGGAACCCACCACCACACCGGTCGCGGTCAGCGTCGAACGCCGCTCGGCCAGCACCGCCAGGCCGAAGTCGATCACCTTGGGGCCTGAGGGGGCGAGCAGGATGTTCTGCGGCTTGAGGTCACGGTGCAGCAACCCTGCCTCGTGCACGGTCCCGAGCCCCTCGGCGAGGAGCGCCCCGAGACTGGCGGTCTCCACGAGCGGCAGCGGCCCCCGCTCGGTGACGTGGGCCAGGAGATCGGGCCCGGGGACGAACTCGACGGCGAGCCAAGGGCGTTCCGCGTGGGCGTCCGCGGCGACGAAGGACGCGATGAACGGGCCGTACACCGTCCTGAGACTGTCCACTTCAAGCAGGAACCGGGCCCGGCTGTCCTCGTCGAGCACCGACGGCTTGATCACCTTCACGGCGACCAGCTGACCGGCCGGTGACTCCCCGAGATAGACCTGCCCCATGCCACCGGCGCCCAGCCGGCACGCGAGCCTGTACACACCGATGGTCCGCGGATCGTCGTCCCTCAAGGGCTCCACTGCTTGCGGGCCTCCCCCTGCGCTGTGTCTGTCCCTGTGCTGTGTCGGTCGGCTGATCCCCCGCCACCCGAGGCGTTCGCGAGCCCGGCCGACGCACCGGCAGTGTATGTGAGCGGCCACATACAGCTCCTGTACCCACCCCATGTCCAGCTTTCGCCGGTGGCCCTCGGCAAGCAGCCCTTTGATCCATGGCTACTTTCATGGCTACGTACGCAGCTACGCGCCCCTGTTTAGGCCGGTATATACCAGAGTTCGGCCAAGCTCTCCGATCCACGAAAAATGGTCCCTGCCCAGCAGTTTCGCTGATCAAGGCCCATAGAGGCAGACGAGTCGGGCTGTACGCCGGGTTCTGTCGCCCGGGCGCCTCGCGGCGGCCGGGGAGACGGCCATCCATCTAGGGCCGGCGTTGCCGCCGGCCTCGTGCGGTCTACCCGCGGACTCGGGCGGGCAGCCCTCGAACGTCCGCGCAGAAACACCGGGGTGTTTCCTTTTGACCTTGCTCCGGGTGGGGTTTACCTAGCTGCCCAGGTCACCCTGGGCACTGGTGGTCTCTTACACCACCGTTTCACCCTTACCCAGCGCCTGAGCGCTGGGCGGTTTGTTTTCTGTGGCACTGTCCCGCGGGTCACCCCGGGTGGCCGTTAGCCACCACCCTGCCCTGTGGAGCCCGGACGTTCCTCGGGAAGGTCCCCCGAAGGGGTCTTCACGCGGCCGTCCGCCCGGCTCGTCTGCCGTGTCGACCATGGTACCGGGCGCCCACCCCCTCCCGCTCCGCCGCCGGCTCCGGAGGCCGTGGACGCCTTGGAAGCCGCCGTCGCCAGGAAGGAGCCCAGCAGGATCAGGGCGAAGGACGCCGCCACCCCCGCCGTCAGCTCCTCGTCCAGGAACAGCACCCCCGCCGAGACCGCCACGGCCGGATTGACGTACGTGAAGACCACCGCCCGGGTCGGTCCCGCCTCCCGGATCAGTTCCAGGAAGACGACGAAGGCGAGGGCCGTGCAGATCACGCCCAACCCGGCCAGGGAGGCCAGGACCGAGGGGGACGGGACCTCCGACGGCCACGTCAGCGCCGCGGCGGGGGCGTACACCAGTGCCGCGAGCAGCAGGCACGGGGCTATCAGTTGGAGGGTCGGGACCGGCTTGAGGTAGCGGGCGATGATCAGGGGTGCGGTTGCGTAGCCCACCACCGTCACCAGCATTTCCGTGAGTGAGCGCGCGTTGCCGCCGGTCAGGTGGGGGACGGTCAGGACCGCCACTCCGGCCAGGCCCAGGGCCAGGCCGGTCGTGCGGCGGGCGCCGAGGCGTTCCGTGTCGCCGAAGTAGCGGGCCAGGAGCACGCCCACTATCGGTACGCCCGCGATCAGGAGGCCGGCCGTGGAGCTGGAGAGGTGGCGTTCCGCGTCGGTCAGGGTCCACCAGGGGCCGATGATCTCGATGCAGGCGAAGGCCAGCATGGGGCGCCAGTGGGTTCGTACCGCTCCGAGCAGGTTCCCTTGGCGGATGGCGAACGGGAGGAGCAGGGCCGCGCCGAGCGCGCATCGGGTGAAGACGACGAAGGACGGGGACAGGCCGCCGTCCATCGTTACTTTGATCATCAGGTAGGGGATGCCCCAGAGCACTCCCATCAGGGAGAACAAGAACCAGCCGCGTGCAGTCATGCGGGCAGTCTCGGGCGGGTCAGGGGCGTACGTCTTGAACGCTGTTGCGGTACGCCGCCGGGGTCACCCCGAGTACCCGCCGGAACCAGCGCGTCAGGTGCGCCTGGTCCGCGAAGCCCACGAGCGCGGCGGCCTCGGCGGGGCGGTGGCCCGACTCCAGCAGGCGCCGGGCGCGGTTGACGCGGTGCTGGGCGAGCCAGGCGTACGGCGGTATCCCCGTGCTCGTGCGGAAGGCGCGCAGGAGTTGGTAGCGGGACAGGCCGAGGTCGGCGGCCAGGTCGGAGAGGGAGGGTGGGGCGAGGAGTTCGTCTGCCAGGCGGTCGCGGACGGCCTCTGCTATGCGGTCCGCGCCCGGGATTCTGTCGCACATCGGGCGGGCCGTGGAGTGGCGGCGGGCGAGGGCGGTGAGCAGCCACGGGATGCGTGACTCGGCTTCCAAGGGGTCGGGGCAGGCGCTGAGTTCGGTGTGGGTGAGGCGCAGGGCGGCGGCCAGCTCGGGGTCGTCGAGGAGGGGCTCGCGGAAGTGCGGGGTGCTCCAGGTGCCCTCGGTGAGGAGGGGCGTCTCGGCGTAGAGGGCGCGGTAGGCGTAGCCGTCGGACGCGGCCGGGCCGCCGGTGTGTACCTCGCCCGGGGCGAGGACGACGATCGAGCCGGGCCCTGTGTGGATTCGGCCGCCTCGGTAGTCGATGATCTCGGAGCCGCCCACGCAGACGCCGATCGTGAACTCGTCGTGGGCGTGGGGCGCGTAGCGATGGCGGTCGAAGCGGGCGGTCAGGAGGTCGAGCGGGGGCCCGCACTGGCCGAGGCGCGCCCTGGTCCAGAGGGCCTGTTCCCGTGTGTTCACCTCGCGCCCCTCCCCTTCCGTGCTCCTGGGGGTGCAACGCCCGTGCGGCCCGTTTCCATGCCCCGGCGAGTGAGGACGGGACGCTCAGACCAAGTCCACGTTCCCTTCCGCTTGTCGCTTGACCCCTCCGCAACGTCAACGTTTCTACTGATCCCATGCGGATCGGAGAACTCGCCGCGGCCGTCGGCGTCACGACGCGGACCGTTCGGCACTACCACCACCTCGGGCTGCTGCCCGAGCCCGAGCGGCGGCCCAACGGCTATCGCGACTACACCCTGCGGCACGCCGTCGTACTCGCCCGGATTCGGCGGCTGACCGAGCTGGGCCTCGGCCTTCCCGAGGTGCGGGACGTGCTGGCGGACGACGCGGGGCGCGACCTCGCCGAGGTGCTCGCGGAGCTCGACGACGACCTGGCGCGGCAGGAGGCGGCGATCCAGGAGCGGCGGCTGCGGCTGCGTGCCCTGTTGGAGGAGGGCGGGCTGCCCGCCGAGGGGCCCGTCTCCCCTCAACTGGCCGCAATCTTCAGCGACTTGACCCGTCACCCGGAACCCGCGATGGCCGCGAAGGACCGCGAGATGATCGCGCTGTTGGAGACGGCCGCCGCCCCCGAGGACCGCGAGCGTCTGCTGGTAGCGCTGCGTGCCGCCGCCGATGTGCCGGGGGCCCTGGAGCGGATGCACGAGGCGTATGCCCTGCTCGACGCGCTCGCCGACGCCGATCCGGCCGACCCGCGCGTCGAGCAGGCCGCTCGGGCCCTCGCCGACTGCCTCCCGGACGAGACTCTTGAAGGCATGGGCATCGGTCAACTCGACCTGGAGAGCCCGGACATGAACAGCAACGGCAGCTTCATGCGTGCCTTCCTCCACGACTTCCCGCCCGCGCAGGCCGCGGCGATCAGCCGCACGATCCGACTGCTCGTGGAGAGGGCGCGATGAGGAGGCTGAGGGGGATGAGGACGCTGAGGGAGATGAGGACGGTACGGCGGCTCGTCGGGCACGAGGTGCGGCTGCTGGCGAGCATAGGCCGGTGGGTGGTCCGGCGGCCGCACGGCATCCGGCAGGGGCGGGCCTTCGGGTACGCCCGGGGCCAGGGCGCGATGATGTTCGGGTTCGGGTTCGTGTGCGTCCTCGAAAGTGCCTGTATGGCGGTGCTTCTGCGCGACTATCCCGCCGTGCACCGGGTCTGGCTCACCCTCGACGTCTACACGCTGCTCCTGGTCGTCGGCCTGCACGCGGCCTCCGTGACCCGTCCGCATGTCCTGGACGACACGGTGCTACGGATCCGCCAGGCAGCCCACGTCGACGTGCGTATCCCGCTCGCCGCGATCACCTCCGTACGCCGCGAGCTGATCACCACGCACGAGCGGCGACACGGCCGACTTGACCTGACCATAGGCGCGCAGACCACGATCACGCTCGAACTGGCCGCCCCGGTACGGCACTTCACATCCCTGGGCCGCCCCAGGGACGTACACCTGATCCGCTTCCACGCCGACGAACCCGACGTACTCGTCAGAGAGATACGTGACCTCACGCGGGAGCGAACAGCACCTTCGCCGTCCCCGGTTCCGCCTGCGTGAGCCGTACCCGCAGCCGCTCCCCCAGCGGCAGTTTCTCGCCCGCCACGCGGGCCTCGATGCGGCCGACGACGGCCGGGGACGCCAACTGGACGGTCCCCACGGTGGGTTCGCGTTCCCGTACGTCCACGACGGTGCCGTCGAAGAGTTCGCCGACCCGGTCCTTGAGGAGTGCCGCCTCGACGATGTCGACGCACTCGCGCTCGACCGTGCCCGCGCGACGTGTGCCCTCGGCCATCCGTTTCGGCAGTTCGTCGAGGGCGGCGAGCACCCACTCGGGCGGAGCGGAGTCCGCGACCGCCGCCAGGCAGAGTTCGGAGGCGTAACGGTCGACGAGGCGGCGGAGTGGGGCCGTGCAGTGGGTGTAGGGCGCGGCGACCGCGGCGTGCAGGGTGATGTCGGGGGTGGCGCCGTCCCTGAAGGGGGTGTAGCCCGCGCCGCGCAGCAGCGTCGTGCACTCCTGGAGGAAGGCGGCGTGGTGCGGCTGCCGCGGGTCGAGGGAACGGATCAGTTGCGCGTACGAGACGTGGTGCGGCCAGTCGATGCGCAGCGCCTGGGCGGTACGCCGCAGCCGGCCGACCGCGCCGTCGGGGGCGGCCGGGAGCGTACGCAGCACGCCGGTGCCGTACGCGAGCATCAGGTCGGCCGCGGCCATGCCGGTGAGGAGGGAGATCTGCGCGTTCCAGCCGTCGGCGGGGAGCGGGGCGCGGTAGGCGAGTTCGTACGTGTCGTCCGCGCCGTCCGTGCCGTCCGTGCCGTCGCGCTCGATGATCTCCTGCTCGGGGACGTTGAGGGAGATGCCGCCGCGTTCCACCTCTCGTTGTTCGCGGAGGAGGCCGATGTCCTTGAGGAGAGCGAGCGGTTCCTCGGCTGTCTTGTTGTCGATGTGCCGCTGTACGCCCGCGTAGTCGAGCTTGGCGCGGCTGCGGACGAGGGCGCGGCGGACGTCGGTGGCGGTGGGGCGGCCGTCCTCGTCCAGGTCGATCGTCCACAGGACGGCCGGGCAGGTCTGGTCCGGGAGCAGGCTGGCGGCGCCCTCGCTCAGTGCCGGGGGATGCAGCGGGATCTTCTCGTCCGGGAAGTAGAGCGTGGTGACGCGGCGGTGGGTCTCGGCGTCCAGGGCCGCGCCGGGTACGACGAAGGCGGCGACGTCGGCGATGGCGTACCGGACGCGGTAGCCGTTCGGGCGGCGTGAGAGGTGCATCGCCTGGTCGAGGTCGGTGGAGGTGGGAGGGTCGATGGTGAACAGGGGGATGTCCGTCGCGTCGTACGCCGGAAGCCTCGGCTCACGAGCGGCTCGCTCGGCCTCGGCGAGCACCTCCGGCACGAACGCCTCGGGCACACCGAGCTCGGTTCGCAGTGCGCGCAGGGCGGCTCGCAGGGGAGCCTCGGCTGCGCCGGTCACACGGATAGGGCGGCGGGGCATAGGGCGAGCGTAGGGCGGGGTGGGTCGAGCGGCACCCCGTACGCTGGCGCGTACCTCTCGTACGTACTGAACGTCGTACGCACTGAACGTCGTAACGCACCGAACGTCGTACGTACCGAACGCCTCAACGCCTCTAGGAGAACCGTCGTGCTCGTGCTGTTGCCGCCGTCCGAAGGAAAGGCACCCTCCGGGCGGGGCGCGCCGCTGAAGCCGGAGTCGCTGTCGCTGGCGGGGCTCGCCGAGGCGCGGCAGGCGGTCCTGGATGAGCTGGTCGAGCTGTGCGCGGCGGACGAGGAGAAGGCGCGCGAGGTGCTCGGGCTGAGCGAGGGCCTGCGGGGCGAGGTCGCCAAGAACACGGAGCTGTGGACCGCGGGGGCGCGGCCCGCCGGGCAGATCTACACGGGGGTGTTGTACGACGCCCTGGATCTGGCCTCCCTCGACGCGGCGGCGAAGCGGCGGGCGGCGCGTTCGCTGCTCGTCTTCTCGGGGCTGTGGGGTGCGGTCAGGGTGACGGACCGGATTCCCTCGTACCGCTGCTCGATGGGCGTGAGGCTGCCGGGGCTGGGTTCGCTGGGCGGGCACTGGCGTACGCCGATGGCCGCCGTCCTTCCCGAGGTGGCCGGCGACGGGCTCGTACTCGATCTGCGGTCCTCCTCGTACGCGGCCGCCTGGAAGCCGAAGGGGGAGGTGGCGGGGCGGACCGTGAGCGTGCGGGTGTTGCACGCGCCGACCCGGAAGGTGGTCAGCCACTTCAACAAGGCGACGAAGGGGCGCATCGTACGGAGTCTCATGGAGTCGGGTGCGGTGCCCTCGGGTCCGGCGGAGCTGGTTGAGGCGCTGCGGGACCTTGGGTACGAGGTTGAGGTGGCGGCTCCGGGTGGTTCGGGCAAGGCGTGGATGCTGGATGTCCTGGTGAGCGAGATCCACTGAACGCACGCGCCACGTGAGCGTTGCAGCATGCGCAACGCTCTTTGCGCATGCTGCACGGCGGGGGCAGGATGAGGGTATGACTTCGCCCTTGCCCTCGTCAGCGCTGCACTCGTCATCGCTGCCCTCGTCCGTACTCGATCTCGCGCCCGTGCTCCCCGTGGTCGTCATCGATGACGTCGCGGACGCCGTGCCGCTGGCGCGGGCGCTGGTCGCGGGCGGGCTGCCCGCGATCGAGGTGACGCTGCGGACGCCGGTGGCGCTCGACGCGATCCGTGCGATCGCGGACGGGGTGCCGGGAGCGGTGGTCGGGGCGGGCACGGTCATCACTCCGGCCCAGGTGGTCGACACCGTGGCCGCCGGGGCGCGTTTCCTGGTGAGTCCCGGCTGGACGGACGTGCTGCTCGATGCCATGGCGGCGGCCGGGGTGCCGTTCCTGCCGGGGGTTTCGACGACGTCGGAGGTCGTGGCGCTGTTGGAGCGGGGGGTGAGCGAGATGAAGTTCTTCCCGGCTCAGGCGGCGGGCGGTACGGCGTACCTCAAGGCACTCGCGGGACCGCTTCCGCAGGCCCGCTTCTGCCCGACGGGAGGCATCAGTCCCGGAAACGCCCCGGAGTATCTGGCGTTGCCGAACGTGCATTGCGTGGGCGGCAGTTGGATGCTCCCGCCGGACGCGGTCGCGGCGCGTGACTGGGCGCGTGTGGAGGCGCTGGCGCGCGAGGCGGCGGAGATGGGACACGCCCCGCACTGAGGCGCCCCGCAAGGGGCGCGGGGAACTGCGCGACCAGCCCCCACCGGCCCGCGGCCATCCACCACCGGAGCCGATTCCAACCGCTCAGCTCAGCGCAGCGCACCCGTGTCGTTGAGCAACCGCACGCTCGCGTTGCCGTCCGCGTAGTAGGCCACCGCCGAGAGCGAGGCCGCCGACAGCTCCATGCGGAACAGGGACTCCGGCGGGGCGCCCAGGGCCAGCCGTACGAGGGTCTTGACGGGCGTGACGTGGGAGACGACGAGTACGGTACGGCCCGCGTACGACGCGAGCAGCTTGTCGCGGGTCGCGGCCACGCGCCGCTCCACCGCCGCGAAACTCTCGCCGCCGCCGGTCGGTTCGGCGTCCGGTGCGCTCAGCCACGCGCTCATGTCGTCCGGATACCGCGCCCGAACCTCGCCGAACGTCAGCCCTTCCCACGCCCCGAAGTCCGTCTCCCGCAACCCGTCCTCGGTCCGTACGTCGAGTCCGAGGCGGGCGGCGACGATCTCCGCGGTTTCGCGGCAGCGGGCGAGGGGTGAGGAGACGATGTCCTGTACGGTCCCGCGGGCGGCAAGCGCCTCCGCGACGCGCTCGGCCTGGTGGCGCCCCACGTCCGACAGCGCCGGGTCACTCCCCCCGCTCCCGGAGAACCGCTTCTGGGGCGTCAGCGGGGTCTCGCCGTGCCGCAGCAGTACGAAGGTGGTGGGTGAGCCGAGGTCTGCGGGTGGGGCCTCTGCGGGGGTCGGCGCCTCGGAGGCCACGTTCCGTGCGGCCCGTACGTCATCGGTGTCGGGCGTCATGGCGGTAGTCGTCCGGCTGACGGCCGTCTGTGGCTGGTCGCGCAGTTCCCCGCGCCCCTTACGGGGCGCTGCCAGTGCGGCGCGTGCCTTTGCCGCGCCCGCGGTCGCGTCCCCGGGCGGGCCCGACGACTCGCGTGCGGTCGGGCCCACGGCACGCCGCGCGGCCCGCGCGTCGAGGTCCGCCCTCGACTGCGACGGCGACCAACGCTCTCCCCGCTTCCCCGCGTCCATAGCCTCGTTGGCCAGGCGGTCCGCGTGCTTGTTCTGGTCACGCGGGATCCACTCGTACGTGACCTGGGTGGCGGGGAACACGGAACCGGCCTCGGCCGCCAGGGGGCGCATGCCGGGGTGTTTGATCTGCCAGCGGCCCGACATCTGCTCGACGACCAGCTTGGAGTCCATACGGACCCGCACCACGGCCGTCGGATCCAGTGCGCGGGCCGCGCGGAGGCCCGCGATCAGGCCCCGGTATTCGGCGACGTTGTTCGTCGCGATGCCGAGGTACTCCGCCGTCTCGGCCAGCGTCTCCCCGGTCGCCGCGTCGATGACGACGGCGCCGTAGCCCGCGGGCCCCGGGTTGCCCCGGGAGCCCCCGTCGGCCTCGACGATCAACTCGCGCAAGCCGCGGGCCCCTTACAGACCGGACTCGGAGGTGCGGATGAGGATGCGGCGGCAGTTCTCGCAGCGCAGGACCGTGTCCGGAGCCGCCGCCTTCACGTCGTTCACCTCGGTGATGTTGAGCTCCAGGCGGCAGCCCTCGCAGCGCCGCTGGTAGAGCCGGGCCGCACCGACGCCGCCCTGCTGCGCGCGGAGCTTGTCGTAGAGCTTGAGGAGGTCGTCGGGGATGGACCCGGCGATCACCTCGCGCTCCTTGGTCGCCGACCCGATCTCGCTGTCGAGGGACTCGGAGGCGGCGTCCCGGCGGGCCGTCGCGTCGTCGATCTTCGACTGGAAGGAGGAGACCCGCTCGGTCAGTTCGGCGACCCGCTCCTGCGCGGACTCGCGGCGCTCCATGACTTCGAGGACGACGTCCTCCAGGTCGCCCTGCCGCTTGGCGAGGGAGACGATCTCGTGCTGGAGGTTCTCCAGGTCCTTGGGCGAGGAGACGGCGCCGGAGTCGAGGCGCTTCTGGTCGCGGGAGGCACGCTGGCGGACCTGGTCGACGTCCTGCTCCGCCTTGGTCTGCTCGCGGGCGCAGTCGCTCTCCTCGGTCTGCGCGGCGACGAGCAGGTCGCGCAGCTGCGTGAGATCGCTGGTGAGCGTCTCGATCTCGGCGTGCTCGGGCAGCGACCTCCGCTTGTGGGCGAGCTGCTGCAGGCGCATGTCGAGGGCTTGGACGTCGAGAAGTCGGATCTGGTCGGCGGGCGCGGCGTTCAGTTGGGGGCTCCAGGTGAAGGGGAGAGGGTGGTCCAGGGGTCGGTGACGGCCTTCGAGACGTGGACGCGAAGTCCCCATCCGTGGCGGTCGGAAATCTCGTCGAGCTGGGCGGCGGCCAGCTCGCACCAGGGCCACTCGGTGGCCCAGTGCGCCGCGTCGAGCAGCGCGATGGGACTGTGTGCGCGGTCTGCAATGAACTCGGACGCCGGGTGGTGGCGCAGGTCCGCGGTGAGGAAGGCGTCCACGCCGGCGGCGCGTACGTCGGCGAAGAGGCTGTCGCCGGAGCCGCCGCTCACGGCGACGGTCCGTACGACGGCGTCCGGGTCGCCCGCGACGCGGACGCCCTGCGCGGTGGCGGGCAGCCGCTCGGCGGCGCGGGCGGCGAGTTCGCGGACGGTGAGCGGGTGGTCCAGCTCGCAGACGCGGCCCAGCCCGCGGCGGCCGTCGGGGTCGGTGGCGTCCGGCACGAGGGGCCCTACGACGCGGAGGTCCAGCGCGCCCGCGAGGGCGTCGCTCACGCCCGGGTCGGCGCGGTCGGCGTTCGTGTGGGCGACGTGCAGCGCGATGTCGTTCTTGATGAGGGTGTGCACGGCCCGGCCCTTGAAGCTCGAGGCCGCCACCGTCGTCGTACCGCGCAGGTAGAGCGGGTGGTGGGTGACCAGCAGGTCGGCGTCCAGCTTCACCGCCTCGTCCACGATCTCCTGGACCGGGTCGACGGCGAAGAGTACGCGGGAAACCTCCTGGTCGGGGTCTCCGCAGACCGTGCCGACCGCGTCCCAGTCCTCTGCCCTCTCGGGGGGCCAGAGGACGTCGAGCGCGGCGATGACTTCAGACAGACGGGGCACGAACAAAAGGCTACCTGCCTTATGTCCGTGCCCCACCGGTCGCGGGGTCCCGGGCTGCTTGACCAGGTGGCCCGACCGGGCAGCCCGGGCTGCTCGACCAGTGGCCCTTGAGGTCTCGCTTGTCCCACTTGCCTTACTTGTCTTACTTGGCCAGGTAGCCCTTGATGTCGTCGAGGACCTGGTCGGCCGCGGTCACGCCGAGGCCGAGGTACCAGGTCTCGTCCGGTACGTCCTTGGCCTGGCCGTCCTTCACGGCGCCGAGCTTCTTCCAGAGCGGGTTGTCCTCGGCGGTCGCGCGGTCGGTCTTCTTCGCGTCGCCGTAGACGCCGGTGAAGATCCAGTCGGCGTCGGCGTCGTCGATCTTCTCCGGGCTGATCTCCACCGCGAGGTCGTTGATCTGCTGGTTCTTGGGGCGCGGGATGCCGACATCGTCGAGGATCGTGCCGATGAAGGACGCCTTCGCGTAGAGGCGGATCATGCCCGGCATGTAGCGGAGCATGGTGACGGTCGGCTTGTCGGCGCCCAGTTCGTCGCCCAGGGCCTTCGCCTTCGTCTCGTAGGTGGCGAGCTTGGTCTTCGCCTCCGCGGTCTTGTCCAGGGCGGCCGCGTTCAGGAGGTAGTTCTCCTTCCAGGTGAAGCCCGGACGGATGGAGAACACGGTGGGGGCGATCTGGGAGAGCTGCGGGTAGAGCTTGGCGGCGCGCAGCTCGCTGCCGAGGATCAGGTCGGGCTCGAGGTTCGCGATCGCCTCGAGGTTGAGGGCGTTGATCGTGCCGACGTCCTTGGGGCTGCCCGCGTCCTTCTTCAGGTACGAGGGGATGCCCGCGGAGCCCTCGGTGGGGGCCCAGCCGACGGGCTTGACGCCCAGCGAGACGACGTTGTCGAGTTCGCCGACGTCGAGGACGATGACGCGCTTGGGCTCGGCCTTGAGCTCCGTCTCGCCCCTCGCGTGCTTGATGGTGCGCGGAAACTCGCCGGCCCCGGCCGTGGTCCCCATCTTGGCCGTGTCCTCGGCCGCCTTCGCGAAGTCCTCGCCGCCCTGGGCGACGGACTTGCTGCCGCTGCCGTTGTCGGACTTTCCGGAGCCCGCGTTTCCGCCGTCTCCGTCGCTCGACCCGCAGGCCGCGAGCGAGAGTGCGGCGGCCACCGCGAGGGCGATGACGGCGGGGCCTCTTCGTCGTGGGGACATCGGCATCAGGACACGCTCCAGTGGTTCGGGCCGAGTTCGGGCCAGTGGTTCGAGGGCTTGGGTGGGGGGATTGGGGTGGGGGATTGAGGTGGGGGATTGAGGTGGGGGATTGAGGTGGGGGGATTTGGTTAGGGGGCCCGGGGGTTCAAGTGGGGGGTTCAGGCCCGGCGTTCGGGTCGGGTTCGGGCCCGGGCGGCGCCGTAGGACGGGGCACTCAAGTGCCCCACAGGCAGCGCTTAGGGGACCCTAACCATAAGCCGCCCCCATCCCGCCCAGCACACCCGCCCCCGTTCCCTCAGGCGAATCGGGATCTGGCCACCCTTATGTGTGAAGCGTCCGCCTGCCGGTCCCACGCCTGTGCGTGCGAAAACTAGCTTCGACCTCCGGAGGTGACCGAAACGATGACGGCCTGTGCCATCGATACCGCGGCGGGGAACGGGAACCCGTGGACCGAGCGGGCTGGGTGCGTGATCACCGCCGACGGGTCCTACGCGGCGCGCCTGGCCCTGAACGGCGATTCCTGGTTCCCGGAGCGCTGGACCCTGGACGGCCCCGAGCCGTACGCCGTACCGCTGCCGGGCAACCAGCCCGAGGAGCCCGGCACGGAGGTATTGCCGATGGCGGACGGGCGGGTGCTCATCCACCGCCTCACCGACGGGCGGCACGCGTTCTCGCTGCTGTACCCGACCGGTCCGGGGACGGGTGAGGTGCCGCTCGGCGCGGTGGAATGCCCGGACGGGGCAACGGAGTTGCGGCTGCTGCCGCCGGCTCCGGGCGGCTCACGGGCGTACGCCCTTGCCGTCGGCCGGAGTTCCACCGCCGTGTGGCTCGTGGCGGGCGGCGCCTTCGGGCCCGAGCATCTCGCGGAGGTGCCGGGCCGCTGCTCGGGCGGGGCGTGGCTGGGCGGCGGGGACCGACTGCTCGCGCTGGACCGGGAGTCGGAGGGCCGGACGAAGACGGTGGTGGTCGATCTGGGGCGCGCCGGCGAGGTGTCCCCTCTCCTCCAGATCGCCGAGGACAGCAACGACCGGCTCCTGCTCGCGGACGCCGCCAGCGGGCTGCTCCTGATCCGCTCGGACGCGCCGTCGCCGGGTCACGAACGGCTCGGCTGGGGCGTGTTGGGGAGCACGCTCCCGGTGCGCTTCCCGGAGTCCCTGCACCTGCCGGGCTGCGTGCTGACGCCGTTCGCGATCCAGCCGGGTCAGGTGCTGACACCGGAGAGCTGCGCGGTGGCCCTGCGCATCGACAGCCCGGGGGGTTCCGGCAGCTGGCTCGGCGTGTGGCGTCCCACCGAGCGACGCGTCCACCAACTCCTGGCGCCCGAGGGCTGGTTGACGGGCTCGGGACTGTGGACCAGGGACGGGGTGCTCCATCTGCCGTACGCGACGGGGGCGGTGCCGTGCGGCGTGGCACGGGTGGAGGCACCCACGGGGGCGGGGGAAGCGGGCCCGGGGGATCCGGACGGTACGGCTGAGGCGTGGGGGAAAGCGCCACAGGGGCCGTCGGTCACGGATCCCCCGGAGCCTGCGGCACCCCGTCCGGTGCCTCTGCAGCAGGCTCCCCTCGTGGGGCGGACGGTCGCGAGCGCCTTCGCGGGGCGACGGTTGGCCCAGGGGGTGGGGATGGAGCGGGCCCAGGGGGTGGGGATGGAGCGGGTGAACGCGGAGAGTGCTGCGGGGTGGGTGAGTGGTGAGGATGCGGGGCGGGCAGCCGCCGCGAGCACGGACCACGTGACTGCCGAGGGCGGCCGTGCCCCGTCAGGGGCGCAGGGAACCGCGCGCCCAGCCACGGCCGACCCACGGGTTCCGTACGACACGGGGTGGGTGAGCACCGGGACCACGGGCCGAGCGGCAGCCGCAGGTCCGGGCGGCGTGAGCGCGGAGAGCACGGGCCGCGTGAACGCGGAGAGCACGAGCCGCGTGAGTGCGGAGAGTATGAGCCGCATGAGCGCGGAGAGCACGAGCCGCATGAGCGCGGAGAGCACGAGCCGCATGAGCGCGGAGAGCACGAGCCGCATGAGCGCGGAGAGCACGAGCCGCGTGAGTGCGGAGAGCATGAGCCGCATGAGCGCAGAGGGCGCGAGCCGCATGAGCGTCGAGGGCACTGGTCACGTAGCTGCTGAACGTACAAGCCGCCTGCCCGCCGAGAGCTTCGGTCACCAGGACCCAGGTCTCGGTCACCAGGACCCCGGTGACTCGGAAACCACCATCCTCATGTCCACGGAAAGCACCGGCGGAGCCGCCGCCGACAGCAGTCGCCCGACAGCCCCCGACCCGGCGAAGCCACTCCGTATCGAGCGGGTCAGCGACGAGGCGCCCCCGGCCTTCCGAACCCTCCGGTTGGCCGCCGAAACGCACCCGACTCCCCATCCCCTCAAAGTGACCACCGAGTAGCCCCAACCACCCCTCAGGGGCCGCACATTCGCCCGTTAGACTCGCCCGCGCTGTACAGAAAGATCTTGTTGACGGGGTGAATTTCCACATGAGCGACACGAACACCATGGAGACGACGGACACCGACTCGCGGGTGACAGTGGCCCAGGCCGCCGCGGACGGTGGCCAAGGCCGGCACCGGGGGCCCGTCTCCGCACAGGAAGACGAGGCGACCCCTCGCGGCCGGCACCGCAAACCGGCCGAGTAGGACCGACGCGGCGGCCTGGGCACACCTCAGGCCGCCACCGTCCCACTGCCCCGCCCGGCACTCGTCGGGCGGGGCAGTTCTGTGACTGCCGCAGTCACCAACCGCACAGTCACCAACCGCGCAGTCACCAATCTCGCAGTCACCAACCGCACATTCACCCGTGCTTGAGCCCCAGCACCTCCGCCGCCGCGAACGTCTCCCCCGCCGGGCGCCCCGCGTAGTGCGGCGTGAGCAGCGCGTCCAGTTCGTCGTACGTGAAGGCGTCCTGCTTGGTGTCGAACTTGGCCGCCACCCGCGGGCGTTCGACGACCGCGACCATGCCGCCGTGCACGACCAGGAGCTGACCGTTCACGTGCGCGGCCGCCGGCGAGGCCAAGTAGCCGACGAGCGGGGCGACATGCTCGGGCGCGAGCGGGTCGAGTCGGCCCTCCGGGCCTTCCTGGCCCGCGAAGACATCCGCGGTCATCCGGGTCCGGGCGCGCGGACAGATCACGTTCGCCGTGACCCCGTACTTCGCGAGCGCCAACGCCGTGGACGTCGTCAGCCCGACGATTCCGCCTTTCGCGGCCGCGTAGTTGGGCTGTCCGGCGGAGCCTGCCAGGAACGCCTCCGACGAGGTGTTCACGATCCGCCCGTACACCGGCGTGCCCGCCGCCTTGGAACGCGCCCGCCAGTGCGCGGACGCGAAGTGGGTGGTGTTGAAGTGGCCCTTCAGGTGGACCCGGATCACCGAGTCCCACTCGTCCTCGGACATCGAGAAGACCATCCGGTCGCGCAGGATGCCCGCGTTGTTGACCAGGATGTCCAGCTGCCCGAACTCGGCCACCGCCAACTCGACGAGTTCCCGGGCCTGTTGGTGGTCGGCCACGTCACCGGTGTGCGCGACCGCGCGACCGCCCGCCGTACGGATCTCCGCTGCGACCTGCTCGGCGGGCGCGGCCGACGCGTCGCCGGAGCCGTCCCGGCCGGGCTGTCCGAAGTCGTTGACGACGACGGCGGCGCCGAGCCGGGCGAGCTCCAGCGCCTCCGCCCGGCCGAGCCCGCGCCCCGCACCGGTGACGATCGCGGACCGGCCTTCAAGTGGCAATGACATCAAGGCCCCTTCAGCCATGGGAGGTTAGTGGTGGGAAGGTGACTGATCTGTCAGATCTCGATGCACGTACGCAGCGCCACGCCCGTACGCATCTGGTCGAGCGCCTCGTTGATCTCGCTCAGCGGCACCCGATGGGTGATCAGCCCCTCCAGGTCGATGCGCCCGGCACGCCACAGCGCGATGGTCCGCTCGTACGAGCGCGTGACGTCCCCGCCGCCGTACATGCTCGGCAGGATCCTCTTCTCGTCGAAGAACAGCTCGAACATGCTGAGCTGCAGGAAGTCGTCCATGGCGCCGGCGCCGACGACGACGAGTGTGCCGCCGCGGCGGGTGTTCTCGTACGCGGTGCGGGCGGTGGCGGACTTGCCGACGACCTCGAAGACGTAGTCGAAGCCCTCGCCCGCGGTCAACGTCTGCTTGGTGTCGGGGAGTTCGTCCGGCGATACGGCCCTGGTGGCGCCGAACTTCAGCGCGGACTCGCGGCGTGAGGCGACCGGGTCGACGGCGACGATCTCGGCCGCGCCCTTGAGTCGCGCGCCCTGGATCGCGGAGATGCCGACGCCGCCGCAGCCGATGACGGCGACCGACGAACCGGCCTCCACGTCGGCGGTGTTGAGGGCGGCGCCGAGTCCCGTGGTGACGCCGCAGCCGATGAGGGCGGCGATGTCGAAGGGCACGTCGTCCGGGATCGGCACGGCGCAGCCCGCGTCGACGACGACCTCCTCGGTGAAGATCCCGGTGCCCGCCATGCCGAACACATCGCCGCCGGGCCGCTTGAAGTTGGGCGTGCCAGCGTTCATGAACCCGGCGAGGCACAGCTGGGTCTGGCCGCGCTTGCAGGCGGGACAGGCGCCGCAGGCCGGCAGCCAGCAGACGACGACCCGGTCGCCGGGCTTGAGGTGCGTGACGCCCTCGCCCACCTCCAGGATCTCGCCCGCCCCTTCGTGCCCGGGTACGAACGGTGCGGGCTGCGGCAGGACTCCCGCCATCGCCGAGAGGTCCGAGTGGCACAGGCCGGTGGCCCGCACCCGGATCCTCACCCGGCCGGGCCCGAAGCCCGTCGCCTCGACGTCGTCGAATATCTCCAGCTTGTCCTGGCCGATCTCGTGCAGTACGGCTGCGCGCATGGTGCGGCTCCCCTCAGGAACGTACGTACGACACTCAGGTGCTCAGGTGCGAAACCGCACCAGTCAGGCGTGCTCAGGTGTGCTCCACGACGGTGTCGGCGAGGACCGGCGCGTCGTCCCGGTCGGCCGCGCCCACCGTCACCTGGACGGTGCCGCCCTGCCGCCACATCCGGATCCGCAGCGTCTCGCCCGGGTAGACGACCCCGGCGAACCGGGTGGCGTACGAGCGGACCCGGCCGACGTCCCCGCCGAGCACCGTGTCCACGACCGCCTTCAACGTCATCCCGTACGTGCACAGCCCGTGCAGGATCGGCCGGTCGAACCCGGCGAGCTTGGCGAACTCCGGGTCGGCGTGCAGCGGGTTCCAGTCGCCGGAGAGGCGGTAGAGCAGCGCCTGGTCCTCGCGGACGGTGCGCTCTACCACCTTGTCGGGCTCGCGCGTCGGCGGTTCCAGACGCGCGGAGGGGCCGCGTTCGCCGCCGAAGCCGCCCTCTCCGCGTACGAAGATCTGGGCATCGTTGGTCCACAACGGGCCCTCGTCGTCGGCGACTTCGGTGCGTACGACGAGGATGGCGGCCTTGCCCTTGTCGTACACGGCGGCGATCCGGGTGGTGGCGACCGCCTTGCCCTCGACGGGGATCGGGCGGTGCAGGGCGATGGTCTGGCCGCCGTGCAGGACGTGTGCGAGGTTGACGTCGACTCCGGGCATGGAGAGGCCGTTGATCACTCCCGGTGAGCCCGCGCCCGCGACGGTCGCGAAACTCGGCAGGACGTGCAGCCGGGACTCCAGGGTGTAGCGCAGCTCGTCGGGGTCGGTGGCGGGGACGCCGGCGCCGAGGCCGAGGTGGTACAGCTGGACGTCCTTGTGACCCCAGGCGATCTCGGCGGACCGGGGCTCGGCCGAGAGGGCCTGGGCAACGTCGATGGGCATGGGGCTCCTGACTGCTGGCGGGACTACTGGCTGGGAAGACCTCGGTGCGGCCGTCCGCACCGTCGGTCGCACCGAGGTCGACACTGGGCCGCGGAACCCGGCCTGTTCTAGAACGCGTTCCAGTCCGGCGACCCCCTGTATAGCCCAGCCCTCGGCACATGTGAAGACTCCTGACGGCATGTCAGATAGGCGGGTTCGGACAGACGGGTTCGGACACAGGGTTCGGACACAGGGTTCGGACATACGGGCCGTGACATTTGTCCTGCCCGAGTCCGTACATGCGCATCTGCCGCCGCCTCACCCCGGATTCATAGCGTCGTACCCATGACGAAGACAGTCGTACCTAGGACGCCTCTGACGCCTACGACGCCTACGACGCCTACGACGAGTGCAGCTGGGACACGCCAGGCCGTGTCCTTCGCGGGCGCGGTCAAGACCTTCGGCGCCGTACGGGCCGTGGACGGCGTCGACCTGGAGATCTCGCGCGGCGAGACAGTCGCACTGCTCGGCCGCAACGGCGCCGGCAAGTCCACAGTCATCTCGCTCCTGCTGGGCCTGAACGAGCCCGACAGCGGCGTCGTACGGCTCTTCGGCGCCGCCCCGGAGGAATCCGTACGGGCGGGCCGCGTGGGCGCCATGCTCCAGGACAGCCGGCCGGTGCCGCGGGTGACGGTGGGCGAGCTGGTCGGGTTCGTGGCCGGTACGTACCCCGCGCCGATGCCCGTCGCCGAGGCTCTGGAGCTCGCGGGTATCGCGGAACTGGCCGGGCGGCGCGTCGACCGGCTCTCCGGGGGTCAGACGCAGCGGGTGCGGTTCGCGGTCGCGCTGGTCGGGAACCCCTCGCTGATCGTGCTCGACGAGCCGACCGCCGCGCTGGACGTGGAGGCGCGGTACGCCTTCTGGGACTCCATGCGGGGGTACGCGCGCCGCGGTCACACCGTCCTGTTCTCCACCCACTATCTGGAGGAGGCGGACGCCAACGCCGACCGGATCGTCGTCATCGACCACGGCCGGATCGTCGCCGACGGCACCGGCGAGCAGCTCAAGCGGGCCGCGGGCGGCAGCCTCGTCTGCTTCGACCTGGCCGGCGCCGGCACGGAGGGGCTGACGCTGCTGCCCGGCGTGGTCTCCGTGGAGGTGCGCGGGGACCGGGCCCGGCTGCGGACCGAGGACTCCGACGCGACGGTGGTCGCCCTCGCCGAGCGCGGTGCGATCCGCGGCCTGGAGGTGGCGCCGGCCTCATTGGACGACGCGTTCCTCGCCCTGACGGCAGCCGACACGGCCCCGGAGACGGTGTGATGCTCGCCTATCTGCGGCTCGAAGTGCGCCGGACGCTGCGCGACACCGGCTTCGTGATCGGCGGCGTCGTGATGCCGGTGATGATGTATCTGCTGTTCACCAACCTCGATGACGGGACCGCCAGCGGCTGGAAGACCACCTCCATGATCGGCATGGCGGCCTACGGCGCGATGGGCTCGGCCCTGAACACCGGTGGCGGGGTCGCCGAGGACAGGTCGATCGGCTGGCTGCGGCAGCTGCGGGTCACACCGATGAGCCCGCGCCAGGTCGTCGTCGGCCGGACGCTGACGGGCGCGGTGACCGTGCTGCCCGCGATTCTCGCGGTCCTGGCGGCGGGCGGCCTGGTCAACGGCGTTCGTCTCGACGCCTGGAAGTGGGCGGTGATCGCGCTGCTGCTGTGGCTCGGCTCGATCCCCTTCACCCTGCTCGGCCTCGGCAACGGCTACCGGCTGACCGGGCAGGCAACGGGTGTGGTGAACATGGTGTGCAACCTGGGTCTTTCGGTGGTCGGCGGGCTGTGGTTCCCGGTCACCCTCTTCCCCGAGTGGCTGCGGTCCCTGTCCTCCTACACGCCCACGAACCGGTTCTCGCAACTCGGCACTGCGGTCGCCGACGGGCACGCGCCGACCCTCGGGGCGGTGCTGGTGCTGACCGTCTGGCTGCTGGCCTTCGGCTCGTACGCTGTGGTGTCGTACCGCAGGTCCGCGCGGACCGTCTGAACGAGAGCTGTCTTAACGAGACCTGTCTGAACGAGAACCGTCCGAACGGGGAGCAGGGGACATGTCCTGGTTGCGAAGGGTCAGCTGTCAGATGTCCATGTGGCAAGAGACACGAACCCAGTGGAAAGCCGAACGGGACGCGTTCAAGGACGACCAGCGGGCCGTACGGAAGACCGGCAAGCTCCCGGAGCAGCTGGGCCCGCCGCCCAACGGTTTCGCTCTCCTCCCCTGGCTCCTGATGGGCATGGGCGCCTTCTCCAACCTCTTCCAGGGCAAGACCGCGAACCCCTGGGTCGGCGGCATCGGCCTCTTCGCCTTCAACTCCCTCTACATCTACGTGGTGTTCCGCGCCTTCACGAAGGAGACGCGCGAGGCCCGCTCCACCCGGGGCGCACTACTCGCGATGGGCATGGTGACCTGCGCCCTCGCCATCCTCTACGGCGGCAGCTGGCTCCTCTTCTTCCCGCTGCTCGGCCTGGCCGCGGGCGCGATCGTCCGGGGCCGGTGGCTCGGCAGCACCGGCATCGGCCTGAGCGCGCTCGCGGGCGTCATCGCCGGACTGCGGGACGGCTGGGGCGCGGTGAACGTCGCCTACGGCACCTTCCTCTCCACCATGGTCACGGCCGCGATCCTGTCCCTCTCCGAAGCCGTACGCGAACTCCGCGCCGCCCGCGAGGAGTTGGCCCGCCGCGCCGTCGAGAAGGAACGACTCCGCTTCTCCCGGGACCTGCACGACCTCCTCGGCCACACGCTCTCCGTCATCGTCGTGAAGTCGGAGGCGGCCCGTCGCCTGGCCCATCGCGACCTCGACGCCGCCCTCGTCCAGGTCGGCGACATCGAGTCAGTCGGCCGACAGGCCCTCACCGAGATCCGCGAGGCGGTCACGGGCTACCGCGAGGGCAGCCTCGCCAGGGAACTCGACCGCGCCCGCTCGGCCCTCCAGGCCGCCGGCATCGAACCGCTCGTCCGCCAGTCCGGCCCGCCCCTGTCCGCCCAGACCGAGGCCCTGCTGGGCTGGGTCGTCCGCGAGGCCGTCACCAACGCGGTGCGCCACAGCGGCGCGACCCGCTGCGAGATCACGGTGGACGGCTCCTCCGAACGCGTCCGCACCCGGATCTCCGACAACGGCCGCAGCGAGCCGCCCGACCGCCCTGCGCCCCTCCCCGGTATCGGCGGCACCGGCTTGAAAGGCCTGACAGAACGACTCGCGGCGGCGGGCGGCTCCCTGGAAGCGGGCCCGGGGACGCGAGGTGGGTTCGTGGTGACGGCCGAACTTCCCGTGGAGGCGGCCGATGCCGAAGAAGCGGCCGATGCCGGGGAAGTGACACAGGCTGAAGCGACAGAGACTCCGGAGACGGCCACTGTGCCAACAGAGGTGACGGATACAGCTGCTGCGAGGTGACGGATGCGGCCGCTGCCGACGCGACGGATACAGCCCTGCCGAGGTGACGGATACAGCCGCTGCCCCGCACAGAGCGGCCTCTGCTCCGGGCACCGCGGCCTGAACCCCAGGGATCGGGCCCACCCCTGAACGTCCGCGCCATCGGCGTCACCCGCCCATCCGCCCATCCGCCCCGCCGACCGCGCCCTACCCTTGGGCCGTGAACGAGATGCCCCGGGATCACCGGCCCGCCAAGTCCATCAGGGTCCTCCTCGCCGAGGATCAGGGGATGATGCGGGGTGCGCTCGCTCTGCTGCTCGGGATGGAAGAGGACATCGAGGTGGTCGCGCAGGTCGCGGCGGGGGACGCGATCGTGGGTGCTGCCCTGGAGTCGCGGCCCGATGTCGCGCTGTTGGACATCGAACTGCCCGGCATCAGCGGGCTGGACGCCGCCGCGCTGCTGCGGGACGAGGCGCCCGACTGCCGGGTACTGATCCTCACCACCTTTGGACGTCCGGGATATCTACGGCGGGCCATGGAGGCGGGCGCCGCGGGGTTTCTGGTCAAGGACGGGCCCGTGGAGGAGCTGGCCGAGACGATCCGCCGGGTGCTGACCGGCGAGACGGTCATCGATCCGGCGCTCGCGGCGGCCGCGCTGAGCGCCGGACCCAATCCGCTCACCGCCCGTGAGTGCGATGTGCTGAAGGCTTCGGCGGACGGCGCGACGGCCGCCGACATCGCGGCGAAGCTGCACCTCTCCGAGTCCACGGTGCGCAACTACCTCTCCTCGGCGATCGGCAAGACCAGCACCCGTAATCGCATGGAAGCCATGCGGGAGGCTCGGCAGCAGGGGTGGCTGTAGCCGCCGCACCCCGCGTACGTCACCCCGTCACCTGCACCACATCGGAGGCCACGCCCTCCGGTGCCAGGCACACGAACCAGTTCGGCTGGGAGCCCTCGACCGGGCGGATCGTCGCTGTGTCGTTGGTGGTGGCCTCGGTGCCCGGCGCCGGTCGGACGGCGTTCGTGGACGTGCCGTCGTCCCAGGTGCAGGTGACGCGCCGGGCGGTGGGGGCGACCTTGCCGATCACGAGGCGCTGGGAGGCGTCGGCCCGGTCGGTGCCGCCTACTTCCAGGGGTACGGCATAGGACTCCAGGTCCTTGCCCGACAGGGTGTCGCCCTTCTCCACCGCCCCCTCGGACACCGTCGAGTCCTCCTCCCCCACGCGCAGGTGCACGGACATCCACCCCTTGCCGATGAGGTCCTCGGCCTCCCGCGTTCCCGTCGGTCGCACGCCGTACAAGCCCATCGCCGCCCACTGGCGCTCCGCCTCCGCCTCGTCCTTCGGCGCTCCCCACACCTCTACGGAGATCCGCCACTCCTTTCCCTTTTCGGTGCCCGTCGCCAACGTGGTCCGCCGAGGCTGGTACACGTGCCGCTCCTCGGCTGTGGGGGGCTGTGTAGCCACCACGCCCCGATCCTTGCCATCGCTGCCCATCGCCCCGGCCAGCGCCAGCGACCCGGTCGAGCCCGCGATAACCAATGCCGCCGCGGACGCGACCGCCCAGCGCCGTGCCTTACGGCGCCGACCGCCCCGTACGACCGCCTGGTAGGGGGCTATACCGATGTCGACCTCGTCCGCGGCCTCAGCCAGCAGGAGGGCGATGTCGCTCTGCGAACTGCGGGAACTGTGCGGGCTGTGGGAACCGTGCGGGCTCTGCGAGCTGTGCGTCATGTCGTGGTTCGTCTCCCGGTCCGCGCTCATCACTTCCGCCCTCCGTGCGTCATCGTCTCGGCCAGACCCGGTATGGCGCGGAGCTTCGCGATGCCCTTCGCCGCGTTGCTCTTCACCGCCCCCGCCGAGCAGCCCATCGCCTCTGCCGTCTGTGCCTCGCTCAGGTCCTCCCAGTAGCGCAGCACCACCGCTTCCCGCTGGCGGGGCGGCAGGTGGGACAGCGCCGTGAGCAGCGCGGAGCGGTCGTCGGCCTGGGCGATCCGGTCTCCGGTGTCTGGCTGCTCAGGTGTGAGGTCCGTGTCGGTTCTGGGGGCCAGGAACTCCTTGAGGCGCCTGCGGTGCTTCCTCGCGTGCGCGTTGATCATCAGACGCCATACATACGCGTCCTGGTCGTCCGCCGCCCTGACCTTGCGCCATGCCACGTACGCCCGCTCCAGCGACGACTGGACCAGGTCCTCCGCCGCGTGCTGCTCCCCCGTAAGGAGAAATGCCGTACGCATCAACCGCGGCCAGCGGCCGATGACGAAGCTCTGGAACTCCTCGTCCAGAACCTGTTTCCGATCCCCCATGGGCACCCCCTAGATGACCAATAGAGTCCATGGGCATCGGATTCCGTTGCCTCCCAACCGCGACTCTTTTCACCGGCCATGCGCGGGCCGTGCCCGCCCCCGGGCCAGGGCCGCCCGACATCCAACCCTCAGGCCCACGCCCCACCCGCAGAGGCCCGCGCCCCAACCCTCAGGCCCACACCCCACCCCCTCAGGCCCGCGCCCCAACCCGCCGCGGCAACCACACCGCCATCAGAACCGCACCCCCGAGCAGCACACCGGCACTCGTCCGGAACACCAGCCCGTACCCCTCAGTCAGCGCCTCGGCCGACGTCCCGCCCCCGGTCCGTGCCGCCGCGACCGTCGACATCACCGAGAGCCCGAGCGAACCGCCCATCGTGCGCGACGTGTTGACCAGCCCCGACACCAGTCCGGCGTCCGCCGCCTCCGCCCCCGACGTGGCCAGCGCGGCGAGCGGCGTCATGGCCAGCCCGGAGCCGAGCATGATCAAGAGTCCGGGCAACATGATCGCGGTGAGATACGAGCCGTCGGCACTCAGCGTCGACTGCCACCCGAACCCGACAGCCGCCACCAGGGCGCCGAGCACCGCGACGTTGCGCGCCCCCACGACCGGCATGAACCGGGGCGCGGCCTTCGAGCCCAGTACCACCGCCAGCGCACTCGGCGCGAGCGCGAGCCCGGCCTCCAGCGGCGAATAGCCGAGCACGTTCTGCGCGTACAGCGTCATGAAGAACCACATGCAGAACGTCGCCGACCCGAACACGAACATCGCGACGTTCGCCGAGGACACGGCCCTGAGCCGGAACAGCTTCAGCGGCATCAGCGGGGCCTTCGTCCGCGCTTCGACGAGCAGGAAGAGCCCGATCAGGGCAGCCCCGCTGGACAGCGGCACCAGCGTCGCGGCCGACGACCACCCGTCGGCCTCGGTCTGCACGATCCCGTACGCGAGGGTCGCGAGCCCGGCCGTCACCAGCAGGGCGCCCGGCAGGTCGAGCCGTCGCCCGTCGCCGGCCCGGCTCTCGACCAGCCAGCGCAGGGCACCGGCCAGCACCACCGCGCCGACGGGCACGTTGATCAGCAGCACCCACCGCCACGACAGCCCGTCGACCAGCAGCCCGCCGACGAGGCCGCCCGCCGCGCCGCCGCCCGCGCCGACCGCGGTCCAGGTCGCGATGGCACGCGCGCGTGCGGCCCCTTCGGGCACGGCCGAGGTCAGAATCGTCAGCGTCGAGGGCGCGAGCACCGCCGCCCCCAGCCCCTGCACGGCCCGTGCGGTCAACAGCTGCCACTCCGCCTGGGCGAGCCCGCCCCCGAGGGAGGCGAGGGTGAAGAGCGCGAGCCCGACCAGGAACATCCGCTTGCGCCCGTACAGGTCCCCGGCCCGCCCGCCGAGCAGCAGGAAGCCGGCGAAGGCGATCGCGTACGCGTTGACGACCCACTGGAGTCCCGGGGCGCTCAGCCCCAGATCGGTCCGCATCGACGGCAACGCCACGTTGACGACGGAGACATCCAGGACGACGAGGAACTGTCCCGCGCAGGCGAGCGCGACCACCACCCAGGTGAGCGGCGCGGAACGGCGGGACACGGGTATCTCTGCGGCGGCTCGGAGTTCGGACATGGGCGTCATGCTCGCAGCCGCCCCGCGCCCCGTACATCGGGATTTGGCTGCACGGCCCTTCGACCGAGGGACCTAGGACCTCGCCGCGTCCGCATGCCGCCTGCACGCCGTCGCACGCCTTTCGTACGCCTGAGCGCCCTGAGCGCCCTGAGCGCCCGCACGCCCCCACGCCCCCACACCCCCCCACCCCCGCACACGCCGTCCGCAAGACGTCCGCAGGTAA
>NZ_JBQQCG010000052.1:0-80607 GCF_052245575.1 Streptomyces sp. 2A115
CGCTTCGCGCGTCCCCGCGCGAATTGCCCGCCTCCGGCGGGGGGTTATGGAATTGGCCTCCGGCCATTTCCATAACCGGCGTGCCTCCGGCACGAAAAGCGGGTGTGCCTCCGGCACGAAATACGCTGGTTTTGTTTTGTGGGTGGGGAGTTGGGGTTTTAGTTGAGGGTACGTCATATTCATTGTGGGGGTGGGTTTTGGGGAATCCCCGGATTCCCTGTAATGCGGGGGTGGTTGGGGTTCCTTGGGGGGAATCTCCGATTCCCTTAAGAGGGAGGGTATTTGATTGGTATTCCGTGTGGAAAGTAAACCACGGAATACCGGGAAGGGGCAATCGGGCCCCTCCGGGGCCCGGTTGCCCTGCGTGGGGGTGGAGGGTTGGGCCTGCCTCCGGCAGGACGGGTGTACGGGGGTGGGCAGGAACAGGAGAGCGAAGGAGAGCAGGGAACGAAGGGAGGAGGGGAACCCTCGGGGTTCCACCCCTGTCCCCTCTGTACGGGCCGAACAGGCCCCACCCCACCACCCCAGGCCCACCACCCCAGCGCGACGGCCCCGCCCGACGCGCAACCACACACCCAGGCCGCCCGATCCCCGAAGCCGCCGCCCAACCACACCCGCCCCCATTCCTCACTCATCCTTCAACCGCGCGGGGAAAAGTGGCAGCAGAGGGGATGTCAGACCCCCGACCACGCGCGGAAACCTTGGTTGACCTGCGGATACTTCGCCCCTCCCAGAGAGGCACGCGCAAGAGTTGTCGCAAGAGAAGGCGCAGGAGTAGCCGCAAGAGAAGGCGCAAGAGATGTCGCAAGGTTCGGTGTTGTGGGTCCCTTCCGAGGCCGAAGCGTGTATTATTGATTTTGTTGTCAGGCGGCAACCTGACTGAGTCTCAATCACCAACACGAGGAGCACCGTTGGACACCGGAACGGAAACCGTTGACGCGGTAAGCCGACTCACAATCCACATTGCTGGAGAGCACGAGACCAATGCTTCAATCGGTCTGACGCTCATTCCCCTACTCAAAATCCCTACGGCCATTATCGAATTCCGGCACCCTACCGCCGCGCGTGTGTGGTGGGAAGGCTGGTGTGAGGCCGCCGAAATGCTCGACCGGGTCTTTCCCGAGCAAGTCGACGCAGGCGAATTGCGTGAGCCTGAACTCATCATCAATTCGTTTGTGCTCCTGGATGACGCGCCCCGCCGCGCCAAGGTCCGGGCGCGCAGCGCGGCAGTGAGCCCCGACGGGATCGGTGCACTGTCCGTCACCGTCGGAGGTCTGACGATCGCGTGTGCGTCGCGCGCTGCAGTCGAGTGCCAGGTGCGCGGGTGGCGCGAGGCGTACGACATGTTCGCCCGGGACGGAGGGTTCGGACTCCCGTCCGTCGACGAGGTGGCCGCGCGCATTCGGGCCGACCACGCCCGCCACGGGGTCAACGAGCTGTCGACGGCCGCCGAGGAGCAGCGGGCAGGCCGGACACGGTGACGTGCCCAGGGTGGGGCGGCCGCCGGTCGCCCCACCCTCCCGGAGTCACGGCCACCAGAGAGGGGACAGCATGACCGCCACAGGACAGATCAGCATGGGGCAGCGGGTACGCGTCGAGCGCCGCCCCAGCCGGAGTCTGGCCGCCGTCGCGCGGCCGAGGACCGCTCGCCAGGCTGCACCGTGGCCCGAGGTGTGGGAAGGCACGGTGTTGCAAGTGATCTACGAGGACGACGAGTTGAGCGCCGTCGAGATCTACGGCAAGCGCGAGGCCACCGGCGAGACCAAGCGCATCACGTTCAACCTCGCCCGGAACGCGTTCTTCCGTACGCGGGTGACGCCGGTGGAGTTGCCGTAACTCGGCAGGTCCGGGGGGTGATTGAGGGTTGACGGTCACCCTCCATAAGGGAGTATTATTGATTCTACGGATGAGCGGCAACTCACCCGCCACCAACTCAACCACCCAAGGCAGGGGACATGAGCGAGTACCAAGACCACATCCGGCAGAGCCTCGACGGGACGCACCACGACCCCGCCGAGGAACTCGGCATCGACGAGATGCGATGGACCCCCGCACCCGTCAGCGAGCCCGTGACGGACGAGGCGATGAGCGACGCAGCCGAGACGGCGCACGCGTTGCTCGACCTCGCGGCGGACGCGTACCTGTCTCTCCTGAACGCCGTTCTCGGCGAAGGGACGCACCACATGGTGGCCAGCGCCACCACCCCGCACGGTGAGCTCATCGAGGGCCAGGAGCTCACTGTGATCGGTGACGCCGTGATCATCAACGAGGAAGCCTCCATGCGGGTGTGCGCCGTGATCGCGGCAGGCATGGTCGGGTGCGCCACCGGTGGACTGGTCGTGCGTACCTTCAGCCCCGACCGGTCGGAGTTTGTACGCGGCTGGAAGGTCCGGAACCTCTGGCTTCGGCCGCTCACCGCCGACGCCATCCAGGAGGCGTACAGCTTCCACCCCGAGACCGACGAGCCGTTGGCCCCAGAACCGGGAGTCGAGTTCCGGCAGGCCGAGCGAGTACCGCGCCCCGCTCAGGACCAGGCCGAGACCGGCGACCGAGAGGCCAGCCGCACCGCGCCCCGGGACAACCGCCCGCAGAACCGCCGCAACTGAGCACCACCCGCCGGGGCCGGTCGCCCGACCGGCCCCGGCGGGAACCCCTGGCTCCCCTGCCCTGCCTCCCGGTGTGAGCGGCAACTCACCCGGCACCAACCTGACCAGGAGTGACCCGACATGACTGCGACCACGCGCCTCGCCAGCAGCACGAGCGCCCCCACCCAGGCGCCGGCCCCGACCCCTGCCGAAGTGCCGGCGCCCACCGCCCCGCCCGCCGAGCAGCTCCACGCGGCGGACGCCCAAGGGGTGGCCCTGCCCCGCAACCTGGCCCGCTTCACCGCCCAGGCTGAGGAGGCCGGATGGACGGCCACCGTCCAGACGCAGCCCGGACACTGCGCGCTGCTGCTCACCGCCCGCCAGGAGGGCGGTGAAACCGTCCTGCGCTGCGTGTGGCGACTCACCGCCCGGGGGCACCGCTGGGACGGCGCCACCCTCACCCGCTACGGCCAGACGGCCGCCCAGGGCATCGCATGGCGCGCCGTCGCGGACCTGGTGACCGCAGAGGCGCCCACCGCCCGCACACAGCCGACGGATCGGGCGGACGCTCCGGCGCCCGGTCCGGCCGAGACCGCGGCGGAGACTTCGGCCCCCCGGAAGCGTGCTCGTAAGGCGCCGTCCGTGGCGGAAGTCGAGCGCGCGCGTAGGGCGGCGGAGGAGTGGCCGGAAGCGATGGAAGCGCGGTCGCTGGGCGACCGTTACGAGGGGGAGTTCCGGCGCTCCGACCTGCTGTCGGAACTGTCCGTGTGCGGTGAGCGGCTCCCGTTCCGCTTCCATTTCGAGTCGGGCGGCGGCCACACCGTGACCCTTCCGACGGGGGACGTGCGCGGTACGTGGGGTGAGGTCACGGGGGCCACTATCGGGTACGTGATCGCGGAGCGTCCGGCGGCGGTGCTGCGGGCGACGGCCGAGACGGCGCGCGTGTACGGCATCCATGCGGAGCGGGCGGAGAAGAACGCACAGACAGCCGTGTCGGTCGGCATGGCGCGCGCTGCCCTGTACACGGTCCGTGCGTTCGCTCAGCGCATCGATTGGGACGTGCTGACGGATGAGCAGTACGACAGTGCCCGGGGTGCGATCCGTGAGGCCGAGCAACGCGCAGAGGGCGCAGAGTCCGCGTACGGGCGGGGCGACGTCGACACGGCCCGTTGGGCCGCTCGTGACGCTCTCGCCGTCGTGCGCTGGTTCGGGCTTGACTCGCCGTCGGCTCAGGAGTGCGCGGAGCGTGCGCCGGAACCGCGCGCGGTTGCTGGGCGGGTGCGGCCCCAGGCGTCGGCGTTCCTGCTGCGCATCACCCGCCCGGGGTGGGAGGGACCGGCCGAGAAAACCGAGGTTCCGGCCGGTGACGCTCCGGCCGGTAGCGGCGTGGCACCGGACGTTCCGGCGGAGGAGATCGAGAGGGGCACCGTGGCGAAGGCCGCTCCGGAGTCGGCGACTTCCCGAGGTCTCGACGCGGACACTTCAAATGAGGTGGGGGAGACTGCGGCGGCTGTGGCGGTTATGCCGATCGACTGGGCGAAGCCTGTCGGCCGCGGTGACTGCGCGGCAGCAAATACGTGTGGCGGGTTCGAGGTGCTGCTGTGGGACGTGCCCGGCTGTGCTCCGCGCTGCGCCGAGTGCGCCGCAGGGATCATGGGGCACTCTCCGGCGGCGCTGCGCGCGCTCACCCTGCCCGGGGACGTCGTGGAGGCGGAGGAGGAGGCCGAGGCGGCGGACATCATCATCCGGCACACCCACGAAGACGGCACCACCGTTGAGGGCTCCTTCAAGGGTGACGGGGTGTGGGAAGCGTTGCGCCCGCTGGGCTGGACCTACCGGCGTACCCCGGGGATCTTCATCCGTGGCAGCCGCTACAAGGACGCCGACCGGTGGAAGATCAACCGGGCTGCGGACGCGGTGCGCGCACTCGGCCTGTCGTGCGCTGTGGTGATCGAAGAGGGCATGTCGTTTGCGGAGCGGGAGGCCGTCCGCGTGGATGCGGCCGAGGAGCGGTCGGAGCGGTTCGCGGACCGGGCCGGACGTGCGGCGGCGGCGTCGCAGTCGGCGCGGGATGCATCGGACCGGATCGGCGAACGGTTCTGGATGGGTCAGCCGATCCTGGTAGACCACCATTCGAAGGGGCGCGCCCGCAGGGACCAAGAGCGCATGCACAACGCGATGCGCAAAAGCATCACCGAGGGCGAGCGGGCCGGTTACTGGGCATCCCGCGCTCAGGCAGCGGAGGCCTACGAGCGGTACCGGAAGAACCCGGGGCGCACGCTGCGCCGTATCGAGAAGCTGGAGGCGGAGCGGCGCGGCGTTCTGCGGGAGCGGGACGGCGTTGACGACCGGGGCCGTAAGGCTGATGTGTGGCGACGCGAGCCGTCCGAGGCGCGCCGGGAGGAGCTGACGCGCCGTCTGGCCGAGTACGACGAAGAACTGACGTACTGGGCGGAGACGATCAAGGAGGCGGAGCGGCGCGGCTTCAAGGTGTGGGGTCGGAACGACTTCGTGAAGGGCGATTTCGTGCAGTGGCGGGGGTCCTGGTACGAGGTGACCCGGATCAACGCCAAGACGGTGACCGTGCCGCACATCCACGCCGCGTTTGATGGCGGCACCGTCGGCGCCGTCGGCGGCTGCCGCGTGGTCACCCGCGCGGCAACGGCGGAGACCTGGCACAAGGGCAGCACGTACACGCTCCCCTACAACGAGGTGAGCGGGCGCATGTCGGCCGAGCAGATGCGGGCCGCCCTGGCAGGTGAGCCGATCCCCGCCGACCCGCGCGACGTCACCCCGGAGCCCACCCCGGAGGAGACCGAGGCGGAGCGGGCGGCCGACGCGCGGGAGCTGGCCGAGCGCCAGGACCAGGCCGCCCCGGCCCCGGTCGCGCCGGCGGTGACGGTGAGCGCTCCGGCTCCGGCCGGTGTGTCCGACCCTGGGACCGAGGAGGCGTGGGACGGCGACGGCGGCGCGGTGCCGGGCGTCACCGCCCCTCGGCCGGGGGCGGAACTCCGGGAGCTTGACGCGAACAATCCAAAGCGGGAGGTCACTCCCGGTGGGGAAGGGGGATTTCCCCAGGAACTTGACGCGGGCGCCTCAGACGCGGGAGAGACGGCGGAAGCGTCCGCCGTCGTGCTGGCGGGAATGCCGAGGAACGCGGGCGTGATCTTCCATGAGGCGGCCGACGCGGGTTGGGACGTGCGCGCGGAGCGTCGTTGGACCGGTCGCACGTGGGCGGGTGTCGTCGTGATCACGGGGCTTGTGATGGTGCGCGCGGGTGTGGAGGAGCGAGAGCACGTGTGCGCGTGGTCAGAAGACAAAGGCTCTTACCTGGGGTCCGTCTCCACTGCCGGTTTCAAGGCCGTACGGGAGGCCGTCAAGGGGACATGTCCGGTGAACCGTGAGCACGAGAGCACGGGGCGGACAGTGTGGGGCCGTGACGCTGCGGAATGGGTGCGGCAGATGGACGGCGCCGTGTCGAAGGTGACGGCCGCCCTTACGGACGCGCGGGACGCGTTCAACGCCCTGGATGGCAGCACGGACACAGGCGCGCGGGCTGTCGCCCTGGCGTCCGCTGCCTACTCGGAAGCGCGCGACGCTGAGCGATCGGCGGTCGACGCCGTCAAGGCCGCTCGCGCGTGGCTGGCGGAGACGAACGGCGCGGACGCTCGCGGGTGCGCGTCGTGGCGCCGGGTGGTCGTGCTGGCCGGGCAGCACGTCAAGGAAGCCGCCGAGCGTATCGCGGATGCGACGGTCCGCGCGGAGCGGGAAGCGCTCGCGGCGCCGATCATCGCTGAGGCTCAGGAGCGGCTTTGCGCGCAAGAGGCGGCGTGGCGTGCCCGCCTGGCCGAGTCCGGCCGTGAGCCGACGGCGCGCGGGTACGCCGGGCTTGTGGTCATGTTCGAAGATGCCGCCCGCGACTGGTGTGCGTGGTTCGACGGCTACACCGACCACAAGGGGCAGGCGCACGCGGGCAACGGCGACGCGGAGTTGTCGTTCGTGGCGCAGTACGACGCATGGTCGGCCAGCCGGAACAGTGAGCGTCGGGTGTCGTTCCCGTCGCGGTTCACGACGGCGGCGCTCATGGCCGGTGACCGTACCGACACGGCGGCCGTGGCGTTCACGCTCGCCGTGGTCGACCGCATCGAGGGGCGCGGCGGTGAGCGTCTGCGTAAGGCGGCGGCGGCCGTGCGGAAGAACCCCCAGGGGTTCGGCACGGCCAACGACCGTAAGGCGCTTGCGGACTGGTCGAAGTACCCGCACATCAGCTACGGGGAGCCGACACGGCTTGCCGAGCACGCCCCCGCCGAGTGGACGGCACTTCAGACGGCGCAGGCCGCATACGACGGCGTGAGGGACTTTGAGGCCGCCCTGTACTGGGATGCCCGGTACGCCGGGGAGCGTGCCGACTCGCGCCGTGAGGCGGACGAGACGGGGCGTCAGGGCGCCGAGTCGGCGCGCGCGGAGCGTGAAGCGTCCGGCGACTGTCGAGCGGCTGACGGATGCGCACGCACGGGCGACGGGGCTGCGCATCTGGCTGACACCACGAGGCAAAGAGTGTAATATTGATTTTGCGGGTGAGCGGCAACTCATCCGCCACCAACCCAACTCGCGCCAGAAGGACAGGGCATGGACTACATCGACACCAAGCACGTGGCCGCCGAACTCAAGCGCCGCTTGCAGAACGCGTTCCCCGGCGTCAAGTTCAACGTGCGCAAGGGCACCGGTACCGCCTCCGCGTGGATCTCCGTCTACTGGACCGACGGCCCCTCCACAGCCGACGTCGAAGAGCTCACCCGCCCCATGCAGGGCGCGCAGTTCAACGGTCAGGAAGACCGCTACGAGTCCACCGACAACACGGTCACCGTCACCGTCAACGGCCGGAAGGTCACCGGCAAACCGCTGGTCGACGGCATCAACACCGACCGGGAGATCTCCGCCGACGCGCTGAAGGCCGCCGCCGCGCTGTGGTCCGAAGCCAACGATGGCGCGGACCCCGCCTCGGCCGGGTGGACAGGCGCCCTTGACATCGAAGGCCACACCATCCGGGACAACTGGGGGCGCACACAGGCACGGCAGATCGCCATCGATGTCGTCCTGCCCCGGCGCTGGGCCGCCGCCAAGGAGCAGGCCGCCGCCCAGGCCGCCCGTCCGGCGAGCACCCACGAGGAGGGCGAGTAGGCCGCGGAGGGACTCGCCCTCACGCACACGGACGAGGACGGGACAACGGTCACCGGTACGCGTCCGCGCGACGGCGCCGCCACCGTGCTGAAGCGTCACGGCTTCAAGTGGCACCGCAAGAACCAGTACTGGTACGCCCCCGGCAGCCGCAACAAGCAGGCCGACACCGCGTTCATGACCACCGTCGCCGCCGACCTGCGCGCCGCCAACCTGACCGTCACGGCGCACCCCGAGCCCGCCCCCACCGCCTGACCATCCCCCCTCGGCCGGGCGCCGTAGGCGCCCGGCCTGCCTCCCGGAGTCCTCATGCGCACCCACGCTGCCTTCCAGCTCATCGGCGACCGCTCCCACCAGTGCGACGCCACCGCCACCTACACCCACAACGCCGCCCGCGCCTACGTCCTGTGCGACGGCATCGGTTCCAGCGACCAGGTACGTGCCTGGACCCTCACCGCCGCCCGCCGTCTCGCCCGGGCCGCCGCCCACCACGCCGACGCCGAGGCCGGCCTACGGGCCGTCTACAGCGACTACGCCGCCGAGCCGGACCGCCAGGACGAGTACGCCGGCTACGACCTGCCCGCCGCGTGCGCCGTCGTAGCCGTCACCGCCCCCGGCAAGCCGCTCACCGTCTCATGGTGCGGAGACGCCCGCGCCTACGTCCTCACCCCACGCGGCACCCTCCAGCGCCTCACCGCCGATCACAACCTCCGCCGCGTCATCCAGGGCAACCGCAACCGCGTCACATCCTGCCTGGGTGCGACGGAGACCGACGAGCAGCGGAAGGCCCAGTACGGCCACCCCGCGATCGAGTCCACCACCCGCGGCCCGGAGAACTGCCGTCTCCTGCTCGCCAGCGACGGCGCGTACGAGCCCCTGGAGGACTCGGCCCGCAACCTCGCCAACTACCTCACCGGCACCCCGAACGAGGCGGCACGCGACTTCACCACATCCGCGATCGCCCACGCCGGGACCTACGCCGACAACGCAACCGTCCTGGTCGCTGACCTCACCGCCCGCACCAGGTAGCGCGCAGCCCGCACGAGCACCCACCGCCGGTCCGGGCGGCACCCCGGACCGGCGCACCGCCCCACCCAGAAAGGCGGCATGTCATGGCCGGAAAGCTCAGCAAGGAGCAGGCCCAGAAGCACAACCGAGCGTGCGAACTGGTCGCGTCCGACCGGGACTTGACGGAGGAGGAACGGGAATTCGTTCTCGATCACTACCACGAGTCCGCGAACACGGGCCGCGCCCTGGACGGCGCGTTCTTCACCCCGGCCGAGCTCGCCGGCCAACTCCACCTCGTGATCCCCGGCAACCGCATCATCGACCTGTGCGCGGGCATCGGCCGCCTGGCCTGGCACGCCCGCGACGTGGTAACCCGGCACTTTGAGCGTCTGCCGCCGCGCGAGATCGTGTGCGTGGAGCAAAACCCGGAGTACGTACGGGTCGGACGGCGCATCCTGCCGGAGGCCACATGGATCTGTGCTGACGTGCTGGACGTTCCGGGCATGAATCTTGGCCCCTTCGACTGCGCGATCAGCAACCCTCCGTTCGGGCGGATCAAGCGCAGCGGCAACGCCCCCGGGTACCGGGGCCCGCTGTTCGAGTTCCACGTGATCGCGGTCGCCGAGACGCTCGCCCGCCGGGGCGCGTTCATCATCCCGAGAGACTCCGCCCCGTTCCGCATCGAGGGCGGATTCGTTGACCAGGACTCCCCCGCCTACGAGCGCTTCCACCGCGAGAGCGGAATCAAGCTCCGCCCCACCTGCGGGATCCCCACCGACCTTTACCGCGACCAGTGGCGCGACGCCTCACCGGCCGTCGAAATCGTGCTCCACAACCGCGACGAGGACGAGTTGGAAGCCCAGGCCGAGCAGGCCGAGCGCGCGGAGCGGGAAGCCTTGGCCAGCCGCCCACGCGAGCCGGAGGCTCCGCGTACCGGCACAGCGCCCACGGTCGCGCAGGAGGCGGGGTTCGGCGACGGCGGCGGGGACACCTTGTTCTGAAGTCGGTTGATCACCCTGATGGGTGTATCATTGATTTTTAGGAATGAGCGGCAACTCACTCCGTCGCCAACTCTCACCAGGAGGACACACGATGACCACGATCCGCCGGAACTGGACGAATCGCGTTGCAGAGATCCGCGCAGCCGCCCGTTCCTGCCGCGCCTACGACTCCGCGACCGGCAACATGGTGCCGGTCGACCCGGCGCGCGCATTCGAGGCGTGGCAGAGCAAGCCGCGCGCCCGGCTCACCGAGGACGCCCCCGGGCAGAAGTGGACAGTCCACGTCCACTCCAACGAGTTCTACACCCTCACCGCCGAGGCCCCCGGCACGGCCGAGACGGACGCTGCGCCGACCCCCGAGCCCCCCGCAGACCACCCCGGGACCCCCAGCCCGGCAGCCCGACCGGCCACGGCACAGGACCACGACGCGGCCCGCGCCCTCACCGCCCGCAGGCGGACAGCCGCCACCCCGGACCCCGCCAGCCTGCCCGGCCACGTGCCCGCCATGGCGGTCGAACTCACGGGCAAGACCGTCCGCGTGAAACTCGACCAGGGCTACAGCCACGAGCAGATCCGCGACGAGTTCGAGCACGAGCGCGCCGAGGCCGAGTCCGCCGGGGACGCCGGGAGGGCAAGGGGCCTGGGAACGATGCTCACGGTGCACGCCTCGATGACGGCCGAGGAGACCGCCGCCCACCGGCCCCGCGCGCCGGGCACTGCCCGCCCCTCCGCCCAGCGGCCCCACCCCCGGCGGCAGCTCCCCGGATGAGCCGCAGGAGCACCGTGCCGCCTCCCCTCGAACCGGCCGCGCGAGGAGTGACAGCGTGCTGTCCCGTATTGACGCCGTCCTGCATGACGGGGCCGTCACCGACGACGCCGACGTCAGCGGCGATGCCATGCGGTCGGTGCCTCTGGCCGACCCGGACGAAATCATCCACGCCTACACCCGCGCCCAGGCCCAGGCGGACGGCGTCCTGACAGCCGCCGACGCCGAGTTGGCCCGCGAGGCCGGGTCCCGGTCGCCCTCACCAGTGCGGTGTGGGAGGGCTGCGTGGCCTGGAACGACGGCGACAGCGAGCGGCAGGTGCCGCAGGACGAGCGCGGCCGCCTGTGGGACCTGCTGACCATGGCCCGCGCGGCGATCCGGCGCGGCGGCGGGGACGGCGACCGGGTCACCGTCGACCTCCGGCGGGTACCGCGTGACGGCCGCGCCCGGATGGCCCGCCCGGTCCAGCTCGTGTGCGCGATCGGGCCCGGTGACCACGGTGAGCCCGTGGTCACGATCATGGAGCCCCACGAGGACTGACCCGCCACCCGAGGGGCGGACCACCGCCCCTCGGGTCCTGGCCGACCACACCGCCGCAGTTCCCCGGATGAGCGGCAACTCATCCGGCACCAACCCGTCGGAAGAGGCGAACCGTCATGCCGTCCATCACGTACCAACTCGCCGCAGAGGCCGCGCCGTTGATGCCCGGTGGCGGCTGGACCGTCCGCGCGTACACCGTCTCCAGCGAGGAGTGCGCCGCCCTGGAACACCCCGACGGGCGGCGCATCGAGATCTCCCCCGCACGGCGTGCGGGATACGTCCGGGCGCGGGTCGCGTACCCGGACACGTCGTACTACCTGACGCAACGGCACAGTCCCAGGACCGAGATGCGCGCCGATCGGGGCGGCAGGGCGCTGGAACAGGCCGTCCGCACCAAGCTGCTGCCGGTCTACAACGCGACCTACCCGAAGGTGCTCGCGGCCAACGAGGAGTCCCGCCAGCACGCAGATGGCCGGGCCGCCCTTGCGGGTCACCTCGTGGCCCTGGTCCCCGGAGCCGAGGTCATCCGGTCCGAACCGTCACCGACCGTCGAGTACCGCAAGCGCGGGACGATCGAGCGGGTGACCGCGCAGGTTCTCGGCGACGGCCTCAACATCGTCACCTTCCGCTACGTCGACGACGAGGCGACAGCGGCCGTCATGAAGGCCTACGGAGACGTGGTCCGCCGCGCCGCACCGGACAACCGTTTCGACAACGCCCGCGAGGACGCACGATGAGCACGCCGACCGCCCGCCACCGCTGCCCCTACCGGCCGGGCGCACCGTCCTGGTACGTCCACGCGACCCGCCGTGCACTTCCCCCGAGCCGCTTCCCCGCCTTCAGGCGCCAGCGGCTCACCGGAGAGCAAGTGGCCGTGTCCGTCGGCCACTCCGGCGAGGACGGCACCGCCCACGTGACGCTGCTCATCGGGCGCCACCTCGGGAAGCCGCCGCGCCCCGGCGCGGCCCGTGACGCCTGGCTGGAGGTGCGCGCCGACCTCACCGCGCGCCTCCAGGAGGGCGGGTTCGTGGCCGTGCCGGCCAAGGCCGGGGTACGGGCCACGCCGCCCCGGCCTGCGCCGGTCGCCGTCCACCTGGAGCACGGCGACGTGTTCCGTGACGGGCTCGACGCCTTGGGCCGCTACCGCATCTGGTGCCCCGAACATGCCCATCTGGCCGGCCGCCTGCAGAACTCTCACGGCATGGGACCGCAGGTGTTCACCTACGCCTACGCGACGGAGAAGGCCCGGAACCCCATCTGGCCGCAGGGCTTTCGCACCCTGCACGGCGCCGCTGAAGCGTGGGCCGCTCACATGGGCCTACCGCCCGTGACGGTGACCGAGATCTGACCGCCCGGCGCATCCGCGCCCGCCCGAAGGGAGACCTTCGTGTCCGACCGTTCCGCGCTCCAGCTGTACGTCTACGCCTTGCCCGACGAGGACCAGGCCGCCGTGCAGCTCGGCATCGACGACAACGGCCTTGAGCCGTACGACGACTCTGGCAGCGGCATCGTTCTCGGGATGCGCTACCTGACCGAGGAAGTGCCGGTCGGCTCCGCGTACGACCTTGCCGTGCACCTGCTCTCGAACGCCCCCGGGACGGCGTTCGAGCTGTGGCAGGACCCCGTATGGCTACGGCGACGTCATTTGGGACCACCGAGGCGTCTCGAAGCGGCCCCAATCTGTGAAGATCTCCTCCCGTGAAGGTGGCCTGGAATGGCTCCACACGGAACAGCGGCGCGCACGCCCGTAGTCCCCGGGGCTACCTCATTCGGGTCACCCCCCTGTAGCACTCGCCGCGAGGCTCTCCGCCATGGCGCCGACCCCGATTTGCCATACTTGCCCTCAAGATCGACAGCTCTCTGAGCTGCACACGAGCCCGTCGCACCCTAGATAATGCTGGCCGCGACGGGGTGCGGCGGGACTGTTCTTCCTGCGTCGCTCTCGGGGCACGTCACTGGTCTCAAGCGCGGTCCTCTGCCCACCGCTCGTTCTCGGACGCCGCGTTCCGCCATGCAGCGAGGGCCGCAAGGCCGTTGTTGTGGGCCCGCGCTTCCTCCTCCCGTTCGCCGCACGTCCGGTGCAGACGCTCCGCCTTCCGGTGCGCGGCTACGGCTTCGGCGAATCGTCGCTCGTGCGCGAAGGCGAGACCGAGGTTGTTGTGTGCCCTGCCGCGCCCGCAAGTGTCGCCCAGCTCACGGTAGAGGGCATCCGCATGCCGGTGCGCCCCGGCGGCTTCGTCGTATCGCCCCAGATGCTGGAGGGCCACGCCGAGGTTGTCCAGGGCAATGGCCCGGTCGGGGAGGGCGGTGGCGGCCGCCGCCTCCTGCAACGCGGTGACGGCTGCCTGGTGACTGCCGGTGCCGATCAGTGCCAGGCCGAGGTTGTTGAGAGCGGCGAACTTCTGGTCCGGCAGCCGGTGGTGCACAGCGATGCTCACCGCCCGTCCGTACACGCGGATCGACTCGTGGAAGCGTTCCTCGGAGTCGAGGAGGTTCCCCATGCACATCAGTTGGTCGCATTCGGTCACCCGGTCCCCCAGGGCCGACGACACCTCGACGACGCGTTCCCTGACACTGAACGTCTCAGCTGTTCTTCCTTGCCGTACCAGAGCGTAGATGAGCACCATGAGCGTCGCCTGTTGGCCCGACAGATCGCCTGTCTCGGCCTGCAGGTCCGCGGTCCGCGCGTACACCTCGATCGCTTCCGCGAACCGCTCCTGGCCCTCCAATGCCTCCGAGAGGTTGCCCATGACGCGGATCTCATGGGTGAGTTCACCGAGGGAAGTGAATATGGCGATGGCGCGCAGGTCGGCCTCGACAGCTTCGGCGTACCTTTGCTCCTCGGCCAGGATCCAACCGAGATGGTTGAGTGCCAGCCCCTCGCGCAGTTCGTCTCCGCAAGCAGTGCACCGCTCGGCGGACCGAGTCAGGGCCTCGATCGCGTCGCCCTTGCGTCCCGCCCCGTCGAATGCCTGCCCCCGAAAGTACAGAGCCTCGCCTTCAGCAGACAGGTCACCGGCGGCTGCCGCCCTGCTTGCGGCCCCGGACGTGATCTCGAGCGCCTCGGTCCAGCGTGCCGTCCTGAGGAGCGCCATACTCAGGTTGCCGACGACCTGCCTTTCCACGGCGGGTTCACCGAGCGGTCCGACCAGTACCGCGGCACGCTTGTAGGTGTCGATGGCCTCAGCTGTCCGGCCGGTCTCGAAGAGGTTACGTCCCAGGTTGCAGAGGGAGATCACCTGGCTGAGCGCATCGCCGCGATCCGCGAAGAACTCGGCACAGTCGGCGGACAGCCGGATGGCTTCCTCTCCGCGTCCGCAGTGCGCCAGGACGGCGGCCAGGACCTCCAGGGCCCGCGTCTCACCGTAGGTGTCACCACTTGCGCTGCGCAGGGTGGCGGCTTCCTCAAGGACGGCGGCCGCCTCGGTGTATCTCTCCAGTTTCAACAGTGCCCTGCCCCTGTTGGTCAGTGCCATTCCTTTGACGACTGCGTCGTCCGTACCGGCCGCCAGGTCAACGGCCTGCGCGTAGGTGTCCAAGGCCTCGGCGGGCCGCTCATCACCCAGCAACGCGTTGCCGAGGTTGTTGAGCGCCGTTGCCAGCTCGCGTGGCCCGGGGCCCAGGCTGACCACTCGTTCGTGCAGGGGGACGGCTTCGGCAGATCGGCCCAGCGCGTTGAGTGCGCTTCCCAGAGAGTCGAGCACTGCGATCTCGGCGTTCCTCCCGGCTCGTTCGGAGAGAGGTACAACGCGCCGCATCACCCGAACCGCGTCGTCGAGGTAGCGGAACTGGAGGAAGTACTGCCGCAACGCCATGGCGATGGCCATCGCGATCTCGGCGTCCAGCGGCTCGCCGTGAGCGATCGTCTCGACTACGGCCACCAGATTGAGGCGTTCCTCGTCCAGCCATGCCAGGGCCGATTCCCGGTCGTCCAGAAGCGCCGAGTGGTGAGTACCGGGAAGCGCGCGCATGAAGCCGTCCGCGTCCTCGACGTGAGCCACGTAGTAGCGCATCAGCCGGTAAACGGCGTTCTGCTGTGCCTCGGACCCGTCTTGTGCGGCAAGTCCCCGCGTGTATGCCCGGATCAGGTCGTGCATGCGCCATCTGTCGCTGCTCACCGGCTCCTCACCGAGCAGGCCGGCTCCAGTGAGTTCCGCCAGCCGTTTGCGGGCCTGACGTTCTGTTACGTCCATCAGCGCGGCCACAGCGGCGGTTCCCAGGTCGGGTCCTGGATTGAGGACGAGGCTCCGCAACACCAAGGCGGCCTCCGGCGCGAGTCGCCGGTAGGAGAGCTCGAACGCGGTCTCCACCGCCAGGGCGAGTTCACCCGTCCCGTGGCGCAGTTCCTTCAACCGGGTGTGCGTGTGTGTGAGGTCGTTGGCCAGGGTGCTGATCGGCAGGCCAGGGTCGTCCACCAGGAGGGCGGAGGCGATGTGCAGCGCCAACGGAAGGTGCCCGCAGTGAGCCGCTACCGCCGCCGGCGCTTCGGGTTCCCGGCTCGCGCGTGGGTCGTCGGGTCGCGCGTGGGCGAGCGCGAGAGTGACGAAAGAGGCGGAGGCGTCCGGGGTCAGCACCGGCATGTTGACGCTACGCACCGTCAACGAACTCGGGCAGTCACGTGAGGTGATCACCATGCGGTGCTCTTTGCGGGCGGGCATCAGCCTTGCCACCTGGTCGGCACTCGACGCGTCGTCCGCGACGACGAGGACGTGGATGCCTTCGTCCGCGAGGCGGGCCAACTCCTTCTGGTAGAGCCACGCCCGCTCGTCGAACGTCATCTCATCGCCCGCGCCGGACACGCCCAGAGCCCGGAGCAGGCTGTTGAGGGCCTGTTCCGGCGTGACGGCGTCATCTGGCTTGTAGCCGTGCAGCGCCACATACAGTGCGACGGGGTACCAGCCGCGTCGGACCGCCTCGTGCGCGACGTGCAGGGCGAATGCACTCTTGCCGATCCCGGGCATGCCAGTCACGGCAGTCACCCTTGCCTCGGACGGCCGCTCGGCCTGCGGATCCAGCAGGAGCAGCAGGTCGCGCACCATGTCCTCGCGACCGACCAGGCGGGCCGGCGGGGGTGGGAGCATGTCGAGGGCGCGGACGATCGTTCGGCCGACGTCCCCGAAGGAGAGGCTGACAATGATCTGGTCACGGCCGACCTGCGTGATGTGCGGGCTGCCACTCGCTTTCACCTGCTGGTGGACACCGGCCGCCTCGGGCGCGCGACGGCGGCCGTTAGCCACGGTGCCTCCGGCCGCGGGTCCAATCCCGTCCGATCTGTTCGATGCGGCCGCCGGTGGCCCTGGCTTCCTGCTCGACCCGTGGGACGGAGCCGGGATCCGTCGCCGGAGGTGTGTCCGTCCGGTCGCGTCCCACCTGGAGGATCTGCCCTTTAGATGCGCTCGCGGTCTGCCGCGTCGTCGGTACATCGTCTTCGCCGCGACCGGCCCACCAGCCGAGGGCCGTTCCGACCGAGCCGGCCACGACCGTGGCGAACGCGATGGCCACCGCCCAACGGTCGGCATCCGCGTCCGGCATCCATCCGAAGGCGGCTGATCTCAGTAGCCAGAGACACCCGGTGAACACCACGAGCGTGACAAGGACCACGGTCAACCACCGGACTGATCGCATAGGGCCGCTCCCTCACGCCAAGTGTGCCCCCGGCCCGGCGTGTTGTCACGGAGAGGTACCGAACAGGCGCTCCGGGCAACGGAGTTCCGGGGCCGCGTGCCGAGGACGCACGCTAACCTCCCTGTGGCAGATCCTCTCGCATACCGGCTGTATGGCCACTCATCGCGATCCCAGCCGCCGCGCAGGGTCGTACGGATGCAACGTGACCGAACGACGCCCCTCGCACACGCCCCCTCCCGTGCGGACGGCGACCGCGCCCCTGGACCGTCGCCGCCGGCGCCGCGCTCGCGCTCGTCACCGCAAGTTCCTTCAGCACGCTCGCCGGGCTGCTCGTCGGGCCGCTGCACCAGGACCTCGGCAGATTGGCGCCGCCGAGATGGCAGTAGGGGCGGCCGAAGCCGATGCGCCAGGAGATCTGGCGACGCCCCACAGCAGTACGGTGCCGTCCTCGCTGCCTGAGGCCAGGATCTTGCCGTGGCTGCGGCGTGCTCTTCCGGCTCCACAGAGGCGCCTCCGGCGAGCCCCAATTTGTGAAGCCTGTATCGCGGCGACCTGAACTGGACCCACGAGTGACGAGCCAGAAGAGCCAAGTGGAGCCATTCCAGGCCACCTTCACGGGAGGAGATCTTCACAGATTGGGGCCGCTTCGAGACGCCTCGGTGGTCCCAAATGACGTCGCCGTAGCCAACCCCGTATTCGAACACCCCGGCCACTACGTGGCGCACCTACCCGGCGTTGGCTCCTACGAGGGTGTGTGCGACTCCTCCGGCTCCCCGCTCGTGGAACTGACCGCGGTACTCGATGCCCTGATCACTGCACCGGACAGCGCCTCGGCCTTCCCGCCGGACCACCTTGCGCGTCTTGCGTCGTTCTTCGCCGCCCTGCGGCGCGTCCAGACAGTGCGGCGTCCCTGACCAGCATGGTTGCCCGACTTTCCCTCGGAAAAAAGGTGTTGCCCCATCCCCGAAAAGGCGTATAATTGATTTCCAGAGCAAGCGGCAACTTGCTCGACACCAACCGATCGCACGAGGAGTGCACGTGAGCGACACCGCGACAACAACACCGATGCAGCGGGTCACCCTGCGGCTCGGCCAGATCCGCGTCAACGAGAACAACGTCCGCCAGGACCTCAACCTCGACGAGAAGTTCCTCAAGTCCATCGCCGCCAACGGCGTGAAAGTGCCGGTCGTGGTCCTCCCGCTCGGCGAGGACGCGTACGAGCTGAAGATGGGCCACCGGCGCTACTTCGGCGCCCGGACTACCAAGGAGACCGAGGAGGAGAAGGACGCGATCGAGGTCCCCGCGTACGTACTCGACCCCTCCCTGAGGGAGGCCGGTGAGGACTTCATCGACCAGCTCATCGAGAACGACGACGACTACCGCCGGGGCCTGACCGAGCTGGAGCAGGCCGACGCCCTGTTCGGCGCGGTCGGCGCGGGCATGAAACAGACCAGGGTCGCCCAGCTCACCGGCCGCAGCCGTACCGAGGTCTCCCGCGCGGTCAAGACCGCCAAGACGGTCGGCGGGCGGACCCGTTCGGCGCTCGCCGAAGCCGGAACGTACAACCTCGACCTCGAAGCGCTCGGGGTGCTGGGCGAGTTCGACGACGATGCCGACGCCGTAGACCGGCTGTTGGAGGCCCACCGCAAGGGCCGCTTCGAGTTCCAGGTGCAGTGGGAGCGTGACGACCGCGAGGAGCAGCAGGCCCGCGCCACGGTCCGCCCGCAGCTGACGGCGGCCGGGGTGCGGCTGGCCGGGGACGGCGAGCTTCCGCCGACCGCCGAGCCGCTCGCCGAGCTTGACGGCCCGGACGGCGAGCCGCTGACCGTCGAGACGCACACCGAGTGCCCCGGTCACGTGGCGGCCTGGGCCGAGAACCCCCGCGAGCCCGGCGAGGTGGACTACTTCTGCACCGACCCGGACCGCTTCGGCCACCGCCCGCCCCAGGAGGACGACCAGGGGACGGACGGCGACGGCGAGGATCAGCCGACACGGGCGACGGAGGCGAAGCCGTCGGAGCCCGCGCGTGAGTACGTCAAGGCGGGCAACAAGGCCTACCGGGCCGCCGAGAAGGCCCGGCAGGCGTGGCTGAAGGACCTGATCGGCCGCAAGACCGCGCCGAAGCCGCTCGCCGCGTTCATCACCGAGCAGCTTCTGACCTGCCCCAAGCCGGTGGCTCAGTGGTCGGGCGACGTCGGACGCCACAACCTCATCAAGGAGCTGACCGGCTACAGCACCCTTGCCGAGCGCGCCAAAACGGCGACCCCGGCCAAGCTCACCCTCCTCAACTTCGCGGTCCTGGCCGCGACGTTCGAGAAGCGGATGAGCGAGACGCGGACCTGGCGCACCGACAGCACCGCACACTCCGCCGTCTACGAGCTGCGGGAGATCCGCGCGGACGCCCGCACGTGGCTGACGTTCCTCGCCGAGATCGGCTACCCGCTCTCCAGCGTCGAACAGGCCGTGGTCGACGACGAGCCCTGCCAGGAGCGCGAGGAAGAGGAAGGCGCGGCCGACGAGCAGGCCGCCGCCGAGGACACCCCGGACGCCGACAGCGCCGAGGACTCCGAGAGCGCGTCCTGACCCGAGGCCGGGGCCGGACCGACAGGTCCGGCCCCGGCCCCCTCCCGCTCCCCTTCTGTCGCTCGCTGCGCGCCGCCCGGAAGGCCTCGCCATGCTCCGCTCCGAACTCCGCCTCACCACTCCTCTGTTCGTCGCCCAGGCCGCCGTCAGCAATCACACCGGTCTCGTCGCCCGTGCCGGACTGGCCATGCCGGCCGCGCCGTTCGGCTCCGCCGCCTGGCAGCTGCCCGCCCTGGTCTCCTACCTTCACCGGCTGCACCAGGATCAGGAGGACCCCTCCCCCGAACTCTGGCGTGCGCACACCGAACGCCCCACCGGCCCCGTGCCCCGGCCGCGCCACCGCTACCAGGCCAACGGGCTGCACGACCCGGACGCGGTGTGCGTGCTCGACATCCAGCTCGGCCCGCGCGAGACGGAGACCGGCTGGCCCGCCGCCGACCTCGCCGTCATCGAGCAGGAGGAGGGCGCCTGCCCCTTCGGTCGCGTCACCCGCCGCCACGGCGCCGAAGCGATCGCCGCGTACGCCGCCGAGGAGCTGACCGCCGAACACACGGCGCTCATGGATCGGGCCCGCCAGCACCAGGACGCCTACTTCGTGCGCCTCGCCGACCTGGCGCAGCGCGCCGCCGACTGGGCCGACAAGGTCCGCGCCGCCGCGCACGCCGACACCACCCACGCCCAGGCCGACCGCGCCCGGGCCCGCATCACCCGCTGACCGCCCCGCCACTTCGCGCCGACTGCCGCCTGGAGGCCTGCGCCATGAACGAGTTCGCGCCCGCCACTCCGACCTACGCCATCTCCGACACCATCGTCGAACACCACCTGCACGGCCGGGACCGCACCCACGCCGACCTGCCCGGCGGCTACCGGCTGACCCTGCGCACCCGCGAGCGGCACGGCCAACTTGAGGCCGCCCTGGCCGCCCCGTCGCCCACCGGCCCCGCCCGGATCTGCACCGCGCGCATCAGCGCGCACACCCCGACGTCCGCCACGTCGCGCATCCTCGACACGGTCACCCGCTACGCCCCGGCCCTAGCCAACGCCCGCGCCGCCCACCCGCCCTCCGCTGCTGTTTCCCGCCTGCTCACCACCGGCGCCCCCTTCCAACGGCCCGGCGAGCCGGGGCTGTTCGTCCGGTTCGGGACCGCGGAGGCCTGGCTGGAAGGCAGGCGCCTCAGCGTCACCCTGGGCAGCCCCGGCAGCGGGCTCAGCCTGGTCCTGGGCGGTCCCTGGGACGCGCCGTCCACCGCCCGGCTCACCGCCGCCGTCCTGCGCGAGCTGACCGACGCCGAGCAGCTCGCCGGCAAGGTCGCCTCGCTGCTGCCGCCCGGGCCGTGGCAGGTCCTGTCCGACCAGTGGCACCCCGACGCCGCCCTCGTCCTGCCCGCAAACCGCCGTCCCGACCCGGAAGACCCGCTCGGCCGCCGCATCTCCCGGGCGCTGCGCGAGGTCCAACACGACCTGCGCGCGGCACGGCCGGACTGGGACTTCCAGGAGCTGATCGCCGTCGAGGGCTCGGCCGTCGCCCTACGCATCACACCGCTGGAGCGCGACGTCCCCCGTCTGGTCCGCAAGGTAGTGGGTGACGGCGCCTTCGACCCGGACGAGTTGGGGAACACCCGCACGACATTCAGCCCCGCCGACCTGCCCGCACATCCCTTCCGCGATCCGGCCCTTCCGCCGCGCGACGCCTCGGCCCTGGACCTCTACGTGAGCCCCAAAGACGAGCGCTACACGTACCCCGTGAAGGTGGAGCTCGACGAGTGGGCGTACGTCCTGGACGCCTCACCCGTCTTCTACGGGCCCGGCTGGTACCCGTTCCACCAACACGTCACGCGGCGGGAGAAGGACCCCTCCTACCCGCTCAACGACCGCGAAGTGCCCACCGGGCGCACGGTTCCCGCCAGGGTGCGGATCTCCCCCGACGTCGAGAACCGCTCCTGGGGCAACGAGTACGTACAGCTCACCCCGGTCGACCACCGGGTCGAAGCGCGGCTGCTGCTGTACGTCGGCCAGCGCCAGGCGGGCACCCTGGTCCGCACCGTCACGCTGGAGATCGACCTGCGGGCGAAGCGCGTGCGTCTGCCCGACCAGATCCCCGCCGCCCTGCACCACCAGGCCGCCACCAAGGGCCGGCGGATCCTCGATCTGCTGCTGGCCGCGCGCCGCGAGCGCCGCCAGGGAGCGGCTGAGCCGCGGGCCGTCCTCGGTCCCTGGAACCGCGGCGACCCGTCCACTGCGGACACCTGACCCGTCGATGACCGCGCGAGCCGCCCAGCTCGCATCCGCCGCGACACCCGCGTCGCTCAACGCTTCACCCACCGCCGATCCGGGGCGGCAACCCCGGGACCGGCCTCCCACCAACCCACCCGAGTGCAGCCGCCAAGGAGGCTCCCCCGTGAACTCCACCGAGCCAACCACCTCCTACGACCACAGCGCCGGTCCCCCTGAGCTCCAGGTCCCCGGCGAAGTTGGCGGCCGGACCGCTGCCTTCACGCTGCGTCCCAAGTTCGCAGACTCCGTCGACCCCGGTCCTCTGCTGGGAGTCGCCGTGCGCGTCGCCACTCACTTCCGTATCCCCCTGACCTTCACCGCCACCTTCAAACAGGTCACCGGCGAGCGGTGGGAGTTGGTCCGCGTCCTGTGCGACCAGGACGACTACCTCGCGTCAGTCCGGGCGGTGCGCCCGCAGGTCGCGCCAGCCGCCGCCAAGGTTCTGGAGGAACAGCGCGCGCAGATGGAACCGCTCTTCGCTGTCGCCCGTGAGCGTCAGGCCGCGTACGCCCTGGCTGAGGTCTACCGGGCACGAAACGCAGCTGCCGACGCTCACCGCCGCATGGACGCGGCCGAGGACGAGTTCAGTCTGTTCGAAGTCTGCGAGGAGCGGGCCGCCACGGTACTCAGCCAACTCTCCGGACGCCCCGGCCCTCTGCCCCACTCCGGCCCTCCGGTCGTACGCAGCACCTCGTACGGCCGGGTGCTGCTCCTGTGCCCCGTCGGTCACCTGGTGCAGTCCGTCAAGGCCGAGGACTGGAGCGGCTCGCAGCTCGCGGCCCGGTGCGCTGATCCCGCCTTCACCGTGACGTGCCACGGCCAGACCGGCGAGCCTCTCCCCCACTGACCGCCTTCCGGGCGCGGGGCGGCAACCCCGGGCCCGGAGTTCACCAACTCACCGAAGGGAGCGTCGCGATGTCCGACTTTGCCGCCAGGCTCCGCGCACTCACCCTCGCGCCGGCCCCCGGCCAGTACCCCGAGACATGCACTTGCACGCCCGCCGTCCGCTACGCCTGCGGCCACTGCTACCACGAACAGTGCGTGGACTGTGGGTTCTGCGCCGTCGGCGGCTGTGTCTGCCGCTGCGAGTACGGTCTCGGCTTCCACCCCAGCGACTCCCCAGCCGAGGGCCCGATGTTCTGGATCGGCGGGCACCACGCACGCTGGCTGTCCACCTGGGGCGTTCCCATGTGCGTCTCGCGTCCCGTGCTGGCCGACCGCGCCACCCTGCCGCGCGCCGCCCAGGACTGGGTGTGCGACTCGGGCGCCTTCTCCGAGCTCGACAACCACGGCGGCTGGACGATCAGTCCGCACGCCTACGTCCGTGAGCTGCGCCGCTATCGCGACCAGGTCGGCCGCCTGGTCTGGGCCGGCCCGCAGGACTGGATGTGCGAGCCCGACATGATCGCCAAGACGGGCCTGTCCGTGCGCGAGCACATCGACCGCACCGTGGGCAACTTCATCGACCTGATGGCCGAGGACCCCGGCGTCGACATCATCCCCACCGTTCAAGGCTTGCTTCCGGCCGACTACGAAGCCTGCATGGAGCTGTACGACAAGCGCGGCGTACGGCTGGCGGACTATCCGCTGGTCGGGGTCGGCTCCGTCTGCCGCCGCAAGTCGGTCAAGGACGTTGAAGCCGTACTGGCCACCGTGGCCGCCGCCGGACTGCGGCTGCACGGCTTCGGCCTGAAGACCCAGGCCCTCGAAACGTGCGCCGAGTACCTGGCCTCCGCCGACTCCCTCGCCTGGTCGCGCGATGCCCGCTGGAACGACCCGCTGCCCCAGTGCGAGGGCAAGCACAAGAGCTGTTCCAACTGCGTGCACTGGGCGATGCGCTGGCGCGAGCGCGTCCTGGACGTGCTGCACGCCCCCCGTCAGCTGATGCTCCCGCCCACGACCTGACCCATCGACACCGTGCCGGTCCGGGGCGGTGGCTGCGTACCCCTCAACGGATGTCGTTTGTTGCTGAGTTCGGATGTCATCCGAGCGCCTACGGGCCGGTGAAAGTCGGTGAGTTTCGATGTCACTCGGGTATGCGGACGCCAGATCTCTCAGCGACTGGCCTGATGCAGTCATGCCGAGAAGTTGAGGAAGGGTTTGATCTCGCTGACGACCTTGAGCATCCTTGCGGCGCACTCTCGGAGTTCCTCGCTGTTTTCCTGCCACTGCTCCAAGGCTTCCTGCAGAGCCTGTTCCGCCTGCTCGAGGCGACGAAGCAGGATCTGCCGTTGCGCGCCGGCGACGGCCAGGTCTCGCTTCAGGGATTTGACCTTCTTCTGCAACGAGCCCACGCGTGCGGCAAGGACAGCCTCCAGCTTGATCTTCTCGCCGAGCTTTGCCTCAGTGGCGTCAAGCCGCTCCTGAAGAGCCCGGGGCATCTCGCGTGCTGCGGCCTTCTCCACTTCTGGCCGCAGATCGGTAGTAACGCCTGTCACCTTCTCGAGGTTGGAGAGCATAGAACACAGCACATTCAGATCTGGCCCTGGAGTCTCTCCCTCAGTAACCCTGTTGAAGGACCTTCGGGAGGTTAGGAGCCCTGAATAAAAATCCGGGCCTTTGACACCTTTCTTCGTGTATTCGACTTTGACTTTCGTCAAGAGGCTGCTGAGCTTCTCCGCATGAACTTCCTCGATGGCCGAGGACTCATCCAAGATGTCCTTGATCTTGCCCAGCTCACGGTTCACCCCGGTTAGGGTCCCCTGGACTGGGCTCATGTTTCCCCTGAACAGCTTCGCGTTGGGAGCCTTTGGCCCCAGCTCGCCCTTAGCGAACTCCTTCACTTCGTCTCCTCCTTCTTAGCAGCTATGAACAGCTGGACACGAGGGAAGCCAGGGCGGAAATTACCGCTGCCAGCGCCCACAACACAGGGGTGATCTCCGCAGCCCATGCATAGCGAGTCGGAGAGGGTTCATCTTGACGTTCGGTCATACCAATCCTTTCCGCAGGAACGCCAACACGCATTGCGGTCAGCATTTAATTGGCTACGTCTCAGTATGATCCGATCGCGCGTGGAGCTGATGAGTTCGACCAGCGCAACGAAACGCGCAGGTGGGCAAAAGAACGCGCACCCATGCCCCTTGACTCTCATTCCGCATCCCGCTAATGGGTGCGAGGGCATGGACTGGGAGCCGTACGGGTTCAGCACATCCTTCTGGCGGCGCCCCCGCCCCCGGCGTGTTCGCCCCGGGAGCGGGGGTCAGACTGTGGCCGCCTGTTCGGCGCGGGCTTTGGTCTGGGCGAGTCGGTAAGAGTCCGTGCCGGTCCCGGCGGATCGCCGCGTACAGGTCGGCCTTGGATTTCGACAGGCGCATCGGTGCCCCCAGCGGGAGATGCACAGCCATCGTCCCACCACAAGGACCCAACTGCCCTTAAATCTCAGCGACATCGTCTTCGTCTCCACGGCAGTGCCATCCGCGCTCAACGACAATCGACATCACGACGCAGCAACAGAGCCAGGGGCGGCAACCCCGGACTGGCCTCGCTCACCAGCTCACCGCACCGAGAGGACCCTTTGATGTCTGCGTACGAACAACCGCCGCTCGATCTCGGCGCCGTCTGCCAGCGCTGGAGGAACCGCCGGCACAGCTGGAGGCCGAGGAGTGAAGGCGGCTTCGACTCCGCCCGCTACCGCGTCCGCGAGTTGCCGAACGACCTCGTCCACGCGGCGAAGGCCTTCGTCCTCGCCCACCACTACAGCGCTTCGTGGCCCGTCCGCTTCGCCTACGGCCTCACCGACACCGCCGCGCCCTCGGCAGGCCAGCTGGTTGGGGTGCTCACCCTGGGTATCCCGACCCAGGTCGCCGTGGTCACCTCGGTGTTCGGCCGGCTCATCCCGTACGAGGAGTCGCTGGAGAGGAATAGCCAGAGACTCAGGGCCTCATCTGTCTCGGTAGAGGTCCTCGTCAGGTTCCCAGTCCGCGTAATACTCGTCGAGCGTCATATCGATGGGGACTTCCTCGGCGAGGTCGCCAAGTCCTGAGCCTTCGAGGTGGAGATCGCAGGCTGAGCAGGCGAAGGTGTGGGGGGCGTAGATGACGCCTTCATCGCTGTGCAGGACGTAGGTGTCTCCCGTGAGCCACCCTCGCGATCCGCAAGCGGGACAGGCCTGTTCTTCGGCGTGCTCGCGGTTGTAGAGCGACTGCGGCTGCGGGGGTTGCGTGACCGCGGCCAGCACGACTTCTCGCTCCTTCGGAGCCAAGTGACTGTAGCGCTGCTGAAAGATCGCTCGTGCCTTGGCGAGCATGCTTTCCATCTGGATGCGGGCTTCCTCCACCTGCTTTGCGATCAGCATGTCGTGGAGTTGCTCGTAGCTGCCCCAGTAGGTCTTGGGGTCGACCTCCAGTTCCGTGAGCAACGGGTCGATCAGTCGGAGGCATGTGGTGAAGACAGTCTGGACCTCAGCGACATCGTGGATTCCGCTGTGAGCGACTCCATTGCGTGCGTTTGCGACCGGGGCGAGGGCTCGTTGGTCGATGGGGATCTGCTTGCGCAGGATCTTGTGCACTCGGGCGTGAGCTTCGACCAGGCCGATGGTCTTCGCTCGACTCGCAGGAGCCGACGCGTGGACGCCGTGGCCTGTGGCATGGAGTAGTGAGTCGAAGTCCTTAGCTTCGACTATCAGCGCCGGGTGTAGAGCGGCAAGGTAGGCCTTCAGAAGGTGCTCTGCAGCGATTCCAGCGTGGTGAACCGCGAAGTCGTGTGACTCCGGTCCCTGCGAGAACGCTGCCAGCGCTGCGGTCATCCACCGTTGCGACGAGGTCTTGAGCTGTTCAGGTTGCATGCGCCGGACGATAAGGCCGATGAGTCGAGGGCGGAGCCGGGTTTCTCGCCTTCAGGCTCTCGGGTGCGGCCGCCCGGGGATCTCTGCGGCTTATCGAGCCCACGGGAGTGGGCCGCGCACCGTAGGTTCCGGTCGTGATGCGGTCTTGGCGCTGGCGAGATTGACAGCCACCATCAAGAGCGCCATATTGATTACGCGAAGCTAGCGGCAAAAGCGGTGGGCGGCGGAAGGCACCCTCTCACGAGGGTGTCGACCCAGGGCGGCAACCCCGGCCGAACGTCCCGCCGACCACCTTCACCAACTCGACTCGCCCGCCGGCACGTGAGCGCCGGAGGAACAAAGAGGAGCAGGCCCCAAGTATAGGGCCGCGACCAGAACTGGAGAGTGCAGTGACCAAGGCCCTGAACCCGCAGCGTCGCCTCGTCGGCGGCCGCGCCGTGGTGAACCGCGACTGGATCCGCGAGTTCACCGGCGCCAGCGTCGGGACCGCGGCGCGCTGGTACAAGGTGCGGGACGAGCAGCCCAAGGAGCACCGTCACCCGGAGAAGGAGCGGATCGACGGGACCGACTTCTACGACGAGCAGCAGTTCCGTGATTTCTACGCGTGGTTCCAGGAGGAGAAGGCGAGCAAGGTCCTCAAGGCTGACCCCGAGCTGTACGAGCTCGCCCCGGAGACCGTCGTCTCCATCAACAAGGCTGCCGAGCTGCTGAACTTCAGCGGGCCCTCGGTGATCCGCAAGTACCAGCAGGCGAACCCCGGCTACTTCCCGGACTCCGTCGGCGAGGTCGAGGGTCCCACCGGCCGCATGATTGCCGCCTTCCGCGTCGGCGACCTGCAGGACTTCGACCGCAAGCGCACCGGGGACAAGCTCGGCAAGGCCGGCCGCCGTCCCGGGCCGCAGCCCGAGGCGCCCGTCGGCCGGCCTTCGGCCCTCGAGGAGGTTCTCGCCGCCGAGTTGAGCGCCCGCGCCGGCGGTGAGCCGCTCACCGCCACGCAGCTCGCCGAGCAGTTCGCCGCCGAGGCGATCGAGCGCGACGGCTACCACCCGCAGCTGGCCGCGGATCTCAGCGTGCAGTACGGCGGGCCGCAGCGGTCCTGGGAGTACGTCGTACGCAACGCCCTCGAGCACCTCCCCATGCCCGCGGCCGCGCCGACCCGCTCGGGGGCCGACCGGCGGGCGGACGTCGCCCTGGCCGCCCTGCGCGAGCGGGGCGACGTCCGGGGACTCGCCGCCTCCCTCGCCCGGGAGCACGGAGGCAGCCCCGATGTCTGGTCGCGCGCGGTGAACGCGGCACGACGGCTCGCCGACCCCACCACCTGAACTCCCACCAGCCGGAGGACGAGCCCGCATGGCCAGCTATCAGCTCCGCGACACCGCCACCCGCCAGCTCCTCGCCCACGGCCTGGCCGACTACGCCGCGGCCGAGGCCGCCCTGGACCGCATCGACGACCAACTGGAACACGACCTCGCGGCCAACGGTGAAGGCGCCGGGCGCATCCGGCTGCGCCTCGACGTCGAGAAGGTCACCGCCGGCATCACCGAGGTCGTCGGGCACCACGTGCTCCTCCTCGGCGTCGACGACCCCACCGACCCCCTGCCCGCGCTGTAACCGCCCCTGCCCGGATAGCAGCTCTCACCTGCGCGTCCGGCGACGACGCTGACATCCCAGCGCCTCACGATGGAGCCCCCGTGTCCCAAACCGATCGCGTCCTTCACGTCCTGATCGACCCGCTCGTGCCTGCCGAGGACACCGCGCTCATCACCAGCGTGCCGCCGGCGCTGCTCCCGCCCTCAGAGGGTCCCGTTCCCGACAGGCCGCGACAGGCAGGCCGGCCGCCCCAAAGCAGTCGGCCGCTCCCGCTGAGCGTGCTGCGCACGCGGTAGGCCGCCTGCACCGCGACGCCCCGGGCGATCGCTCTGGAGCATCCGACGTTCACCCAGGCGCCCTCTCTGTCATTTCGCTCATGCGCTCTCACGGGATGAACTCCCTTCGCGAACACGGTGGTTGAGCGGCGCGGTGAGGACCTCGTGTTCTCACACACGGTGGTCAAGCAGCCTGCCAGTAGGTGAAGCCGAGCGAGGTGAGTCCTTCGGACCGGCAGAGACGATCCGAAGGGCCTCCGACCTCCGTTTGAAGGAGTTGATAGGCGGCTCCGTTGGCCTGCCCCCAGTGCATCGCAGCACGCCACAGCAGACGTCCCAGTCCCGCGCCGCGGTGCTCTGGGAGGACACCGAAGTACTGCGGCATCAGTTGAGGGGTGCCGATCGCGTCGGGACGGATCTCCATGGGGCCGATGGCACCGGCCACCCGGCGGCCCAGGACGGCGGTCAGCACCGGGCCGACCTTCCCGGCCTGCATCTGGCCGTAGAGGAAGGCGAAGCCGTCCGCAGCCATCTCCTCAGCGAAGTCGGAGAAGCTGCCTCGTACACCCGCCGGCCACTCGTCGAAGCGGCGGACGGGGCCATCGGGTGCCGGGCGGACGGTCGCCCTGAAATCCTGGAGCTGGATGCGCGTGCCGTGGCCGCCCGATGACTCGGGGCCGAGGAAGCGCACGGTCCGCGCCTTGCCTACGCCATGCTCGGCGGCCAGCTTTTGAGCCAGCCCGGTGGCCGTGAATGCGCTGTCGGGCTCGATGCTGTAGAGGTGGACCTTGACCATTCCAGCACCGCGCCGGGACAGCGTGGGAATCAGCGTCTCGCCGGGACGGTGAACGATGTCCTCGAGGAGAACCGCCTCGTCCTTGCTGTCGGACCAGCGAATGTCCTTGTCGTAGTGCAAGAACCATTGGTCGGTACGGGCCGCGATCAGGGTGTCCGTGAACAGGTCTTCGGTCAGTACGGACGGGTGCACCGGCCCGATCGTCGGCACGTAGGGCGCCGACACCACTGGACGTAGCCAGTCCCAGCGGAATCGCATGTGCTCAGGGTACTCATCTCCTGCTCAGGGCTCAGGCCCCGACGTGGATTTGCCGGGGCCTGAGCGCAGATGACCGAATGTGGTCAGTTGGGGTTGTCGTCGCCGGCCGCGCAGGAGCAGGCGCTTGCTTCCATCAGGGCGTCGGCGTCGGGCTCGATGACGAGCGCCGGGGTGGCGACGAGGGTGGTGGGCAGAGCCGGGCGGATGGCCGGCGGGCGGCTGGTCTGGATCTCGACGAGAACGGGACTCATGAGTGCACCATCTCCTTGGTGTCTCCGTGCTGGCAGTAGCTTTGCAGTGGAGCCTTCGCCTCCTGGTAGACCTTGGCGAGCGGTCGGCACACCTGGCAGGAGCCGGAGAGCGAACAGCCCGAACAGCCACCGGTGCGAAGCATGAGCCGATCGGAGATCGCTCCGAGTCGGCGCAGTCCATCGATGCCCTCGGCCATGAGGTCGATCTGGTCGTCCCGGCCGATCTTGCAGATCGAGACCCTGGCGTGCGGGTCGGCGTGGAAGAAGGTCACGCCCGCGTTGCACCCCTGGAAGAGCGGCCGCTTGCGCAGGTGCTCCGCGGACTGGACGAGCAACGGCTCGCCTGTTCCGGAGAAGGTCGGCTGCATGTTGGTGTAGACGTGATGGTCCAGGCCCCAGCCCTTCACCACGTCCACCATGGCGTCGACCTGGTGAGCGTTGTCCTCCGTGACCACGACGGACACCCGCAACGGCAGGCCGGCATTGCGAGCTGCGGCCATGCCCTTCTGGAAGTTCTTCCACGCGCCCTTGCGCTGGGTGAGCTCGTCGAAGGACTCCTGCGCAGCGCCGTACATGCTGACGACGACGCGATACGGCGGGCAGTCCCGGAAGAGGCGCAGCAGGTCGGGTTTCCACAGGCGTGAGGCGTTGGTGGAGACCGTGAGCATCATGCCCTGGCGGTAGGCGTACCGGTAGGCACCCTCAAAGTCGGCATCGACCGTCGGCTCGCCGCCCGTGATCTGGAGCCAGAGGACCCCCGCGTCGCGGAAGATGTCGATGAGTTTGACCTTCTCGTCCCAGCTCAAGCCGGCCAGCGGGCGTTCGCCGAGATAGCAGTGCTTGCAGCCGAAGTTGCAGTAGAGGTTGATCTCCCAACTCGCCCGGGCGAAGGCGAGTTCGGTCGGCTCGCGCACCAGGAGCGCCGACCCTGCAGTCTGACCGCCCAGGTCGAGGTCCCAGGCCTCGGCCGCGGTTCCCACCAGCCAGTCCGGCACCTGGTCGTCGGAACCGGACCGCTGCCGTAACTCCTCGTAGTGCTCGGCCGGCAGGCGTATACAGGCGGCGCTGCCCGGCCGGACGGCCAGGTGGCCATCCAGGAACGGGCTGACGATCAGCTTGTGCATCCTGTACCTCTTTCCCTCGGGTTGGACCCCGCCCCTGCTGCGACCTGTCCTTCTGAGGTCGGGGAAACCTCCAGTTCGAGCAGCAGGAGCGGGGGCATGGGGCCCGTCCACGGCGCGCCGGTCTTCCTACGCGACATGGGCAGGCGGTCTGGGGAGCGGTGCCCTGGCAGACCACTGGCCAGGGGGACGAGGCGTGTCGGACGTGAGGGCGCCTTGCTGGCGGACAGCTCGTTCGCTCATCGTCCAGTGGAGCTGTTCGAGCCGGAACACACATACCTGGCAGGCGAAGAGGGGGAAGACCACGCCGGCCACCGCAATGTCGCCGATCTCCGCTACGGGGACGTTGGTCTGCTCGCACCTGAAACAGCTCCCGTCCTGCCAGGTCAAGCGGCCCCACAGCTCCTGCGGCCTCAGCCCCATGGCGGGTCACCTGCCGGCAGGTGAGGCAGCGGGGTGCCGCCGACGACGGCCATGACGAGGACGGGGCGGGCGTGCCACACGAAGGACAACGGTGCCGCCGTGATGGGCAACGTGAAGTGTGCACCCTGCGCAAGGGCCGACACGGCGTCCCGCCACCCCGGGTAGCCCCGGTCGACGAGAGAGTCAACAAGGTCCGGCTCGACGGCTGAGGCGATGGTGCGGATCTGGATACGCGCCCATCGGATGGCCGCTGAAGGGGTGGGGCGTGCAGCGCAGGTGATCCGCCGGCCGTCCGCATGGCGCCACTCGCACCAGAAGCCCGGCGTCGCGAGGCTCACGGCACGCGTCACTGCCGAGGCGCGCGGGAGCAGGGCGGGGTGGTCAGGTCGCATGTCTGCTCGGCTCGGTGTAGATCCGCAGTAGGCGCCGAGCCAGGTTGGCCGCGTCGCGCATGTAGAGGAAGGCGTTGAAGACCGCGGTCTGCCTCGTGGGCCGGCTCGTCAGCTCCAGCAGCCGGTACGCCTGTCTGAACAGGCCCCTGACGTCGGGGTCTTCGTCAGCGCCCAGCTCCTCGGCAAGGAGCCTGTTCAGGTGCTTGATCATCGCCTGCGTGCTGGTGTCGATCTCCTCGCGGGTCGAGGTCCCCAGCTCCATCGTGAGGGCAGCCGCGGTGCTGTCCGCGATCAACTCCGCGTCGATGGGCGGACCGTCAACGGCCAGGGCCTCGGGTTCATTGGTCACGGTGGACATCACGCATCTCCCCTCGATACCGCATCGTGAGGCGGCTGCCTCGGTTACCCGGTTCGAGAACGACCGTAGAGCGGCCATCGGCCAACTCCCAAGGAGATTGCGTGAGTTTGCAGCAAGCCGATTGACGGGCCCGAATGCCTCACTGACGATCGTTATGGCGCGCAAACCTGCGCAAGGCAGCGGACAGGAGAGCACCCATGAAGCTACGGTTCCTTGGTAAGAACTCCACCCCCGGAGACAGCCCCACCCTGTACGCCAGTGACCAGGACAGCTACGTCATCCAAGGCTGGAAGGTCTTCGCCAACGACCTGCTCATGCAGCTCGACGTGCCGGACGGACACGCCGCCGTTGAGGTGCCCACCGAGCTGTTCGAGCACCTGGCCAAGGACGGCCAGGTCTCCGGCGAGATCAGGAAGTTCACCGCCCCGATCATGCTCGTCACGGAACAGGGAACATGCGTGCTCCAGGGCCCGGAAATGCACGATCCTGAAACCTTGAACCAGATGCGCATGCCTGACTATGAGACCTGCATCGAGGTCCCCAAGTCCTCGATCACGGCCCTGCTGGAGGAAGACAGTGGACCTGATCACCCCCGCACAGCGTGATGAGCTGTTCCACAGCTTTGAACGCAACGCCTTCCACCTGGAGTTGCGGGACGACTACGGATCTCCTGTCGAGGACACGCCGTATGCCCGATGGCAGCGGGGCGAGCCGGATGACTACGGCTGGCTCGATCCGTGGAGGACGCTGATGAAGCACGTCACGGGTGCAGGTAAGACCGTGCGGCGTGTGCGGGTGGTTTCGGAGCCCCACACGCAGTACGTCATGTGGGAGCACTCGCTGACCCACTTCAACCTCGAAGTCGGCGAGGACATCCGATGGCTGCCGCGGCACCTGTTGCCCGAAGGCATCACCTTCCCCGTGGGCGGCAGCGACTGGTGGCTGTACGACGACCGTCTGCTGGCTGTTGGCCACTTCGATCCGCAGGGCCGCGTCCTCGGGTCAGAGATCATCGAGGACCCTGACACCGTGGCCGCATGCATCCACGTACGCGACCTGCTCTGGGCCGATGCCATCCCACACGCCGAGTACAAGCCCTGACCCATCAGTGAGCAATCAAGCACAGGAAGCACGAGAGGCACTGGGTGCCCGGCTTCGCGGACTCCGCAAGGACGCCGGATTCGCGAGCGGCCGGGCATTCGCCGTGGCCACCGGGTGGGCGGAGTCGAAGGTCTCCCGGCTGGAGAACGGCAGACAGAACCCCAGCGAAGACGACATCCGCACCTGGTGCACCACGACCAACAGGCAAGAGAACATCGCCGACCTGATCGCCACGGTGCGGCACATCGATGAGTTGTGGCTCGAGTGGCGCCGGCAGCTCCAGACCGGCGCGGAGCAGCGGCAGAAGAAGGCCCTGCCGGTCTACGCCAAGACCAAGGTCTTCCGTATCTGGCATCCGACGCTGGTGTGGGGAACGCTCCAGACAGCCGAGTACGCGGCGGAGACCTTCCGGCAGGTTGTTGACTACTACGAGATCCCCGACGACGCGGAAGCCGCCACCGCCAAGCGACTGGAACGACAGCAGTACCTGTACCGAGGCAACCGGATCTTCAATGTGGTCCTCGGCGAACAGGCGCTCTACACGAACTTCGGAGGGCCGGAGGTGATGAAGGGGCAGCTAGACCGGCTGCTGGCGGTCATGCGGCTGCCCCGGCTGAGCCTGGGCATCATCCCGCGCTCCGCACCCATCGGTATCTGGCCCGGCAATTCCTTCTCGATGTTCGACGACAAGCTCGTCCTCGTTGAGACCTATTCGGCGGAGTTCTCCGTCACACAGCCCCGAGAGATCGAGCTGTACACCAAGGCCTTCGCCCTCTTGAAGCAGGCAGCGGTCTACGGCACCGCTGTGCGAGACCTCATCCTCACCGCCATCCAACACTTCGATCAGATGCCGAGTGACTAGGAGAACACCATGCAGCGTGTGACCCCGAACTGGCGTACCAGCTCCTACACAGGGACGGAGAACTGCGTTGAAGTGGCCGACAACGAACCGACGAAGGTGATGGTGCGAGACACGAAAACGCGCAGTCGTGGAATCATGGCCGTCCAGCCGGCCGCCTGGAGGGAATTCGTGGAGTTCGCCAAGGCGCGATAGCGGTGGACTCCCACGAAGCCGCCGTCACCGACCAGCAGTTGCGGGTCGGCTAAAGCTGAGGAGTTGCCGTACGCAGTGGAGCGGTCGCAGTTTGGCCGCTCAGGTTTGGCACTGCGCCGTGCCGGCAGTAGACCACCCGCTCCAGGCGGCCCCGTCGGCACGGGCGTGTACACGAAGCTCGACCTTCACGGGCCCGCACACCCGGGTCGGGCTTCCCACCTCCGTGGGCTCGACGGTCCCACCTGCCGGGACATAGGCGGAAGCGGCCAGTGCTCCGGCACGCGAGGCAGACCCGCTTCACGCCAGGGCAGGTGCGGGGCCGGCAACGACTAACGGGCCGCCTGCATGGCTCATATCCGAGCACCGTCTGTACTCCCCGTCTTTCGGGGCCGGTCCGGCCCATTCGGCCTGGCGGCTCATCGCGGTCTCACGCGCGCTGGCAGAGCGGGGCCAGCAGGCCGTCGCCGGGCCAGAGATCCCGCTCGGCCACCAGGCAGGCGAGGAACGTGTCGACCTCGGCCAGGACGGCGGCACGTTCCGTCGGGCCGTAGGCGATGGACTCGCCGGCAGCGGCGTCGAAGGCGCGCACGTGGTTGTGCGGTCCGGTGCAGATGAGGGCACGTGCGATCTCGGGGAGTCCGAGGCCGAGGGCGTCGCACTCCCCTGCGCGGACGAGCTGCAGCAGGTCGGTAATCACGCTTTCCCAGTCGCCGACCGTCGGCCAGTCGGCGCCGCCGTTCAGTTCGTGGGTGAGGGTGGCCAGCGGAACGATCTCTCCTGGCTGGCGTCCTTGGGTGAGGCGGTCGTGGATCTGGGCCCCGTCGGGCTGCCGTACCCGGGGGTGGAGCAGACAGGCAGCAGGCACCAGGGTGGTGTTGATCTCCTGGGTGCCGGGTCCGGGGTGGTACGGCTCGTGCGCGAAGAGCAGGTAGACGTCCGCAGCGTGCCCATGGTCGTCGGGCTGGGTCTGGGGCATGGGGTGGAATCCCTTCAGTGGTGACGTGCCAGGTGTGCGTCGAGGTGCGGGCCGTGCCGTCTGCCCGATGCCGGGCGGGTACGGGCCAGGCGGCCCCTCGTTCCTGCGGGGCTGGTCCGTGTCGGCTGGGCCGTCCTCGCTGTGGCTGCTGCGCTTCAGGGTCTGGGCGACCTGGTCGGCGAGCTGGACCATCAGCCGTTCGCAGGCGATGAGTTGGGCCGAGGCCGCTCGGGTGTCCTGGGTCTGGAGCAGGGCGGCGGCGTCCCACAGCAGGTGCTGGCCGATCTCGGCCGAGCGGCGCAGCTCATACCGGTCGCCGCCGGCGGCGCGGACGAGGTAGGTGTGCGGGGCGGCGAGGCGCTGCAGGTAGCGAACAGCGGGCCGGTCGTGCAGGATCCGAACATGCCGGCGGGCACGGGTGTCGAGCCGGTCGGGCAGATGTTCGGCGAGCAGCGGGGCCAGCAGGGCCAGGGGCAGGGCGATGCCGGCGGGGGCGCCGTGGCCGACCGTGTGCAGGGCGGCGGCGCAGCCGACGAGGGCCAACACTGCCGCCGCATAGCGAAGCGACCCGGGGATGGCGGCGTGCAGGCCGATGCGCCGGGCGGGCCGGCGGGTGAGCCAGCGCGCCGCCAGGCGGTCGCGTCGTGTCGTGGCGGGCGGCAGGACGCCGATGTGGTGGGGCTGTTCGGGCAGGCTGCCGTCGGCGGGCACGGTCCAGGCGAGCCATCCCCATCGGGTGCGTTCGTGGACCAGGTAGGGCTCGCCCGCCATGGCGGACGCTCCCTCGGCACACGGGTGGTGCCCGGTACGCAGGGCGCGGTCGCGCTCCGTCTCCCACCGGGTGGGGTCGTGAGCGAAGGGCCGCAAGGCGGCCGTGGCGGCGGGCGGTGGGGTGCGCGGGGTGTCTGTCATGGTCGGCTTCCTTCGCTCTCGCGGGTCAGCGCGGCATGGCAGGTGGTGCAGCTGCCGTCGCTGTTGGGGTGGGCGCGCCGCGGTGTGGGGCCGGGGCACGTTTGGCACAGCGGCCAGCCCAGGCAGGCCGGGCAGAGGTCTTCGCCGGGGGCGGTTCCGGGCACGCCGCAGCCGGCGCATTCGACGAGGGCCCGGTAGGTCAGGGCCTCGGTCACCGTGCGGGCGGCGGACGTCGTCGACGACCGCTCGGTTGTCGCCGAACCGAGCGGCTGGTCCCACGGGGGCGCAGCGTGGTGGTCCACCGCGGTGGCGGGCGGCGGGTAGGCCTGGGCGGCGCGGAGCCGGGCGGCGATGATCGCCCCGACCGAGGTACGCACCGGGCGCGGCAGGGGCCGGCCGGTAATGACGTGGCGCAGCTGCGCAGCACTCCAGCCGGCGTCCATCATCACGGTCGCCACGCGCCCCTGATCGGTCAGCGGCTTCCCGGTCAGCAGCAGGTCAGGACGGCTCGCCCCGATCTCCAGCAGCAGCCGGATCCCCGGATGCATCTCGTCAGCCGGGGGCGGCGGCGTCGAGGACGCTGCCGCGTCCGGGGGGTTCGTCCTTCCGTTCGTGCGCGCGGCTTCGACGCGGCCGCACGGACGGAGGGATCTGGTGTGCTGCTTATTGGTCTTCTGAACGATGGTGTTCTTAGCGGACCGATCAGCCAACGTAGGGTCATCCACTGGTGGAAAACCCGACTCTGGCCCGGACCTGCCGTTTTGCAGGCTGGGCAGATCGGTGATGAAGTACGCGGCCGCGCCGAGCGTTCCGTCGGGATCACGCTCGCGCTCCCGGACCAGGAAGCCGTGCTTCTCCAGTTCCTTCAGCCCGCTCTTGACGGCTGACTCGCCGTCGCGGCCGCGGCGGGCGATGTCGGTGACGGTCATCCGCCAGCCCTCCCGGTGCGTGGAGAGCAGTCCGAACAGTCCCTTGGCCCTGAAGGACAGCTGGGCGCCACGGAACAGCACGTTGGCGATCTGGGTGAACTGATCGCCGGCCATCACGCCCCGGCGGATCCCCGCCCCGAACCCGCCGGCCGACTCGGTCTCGGGGGCCGTGACCACCAAGTCGGCTTCGGGCAACGCGAGGTCCAGGGTGGCCGGGCGGTCGGTGATGCAGTAGACGATCTCGCCGAGGGTGCCGTCCGGGCGGCGCAGGCGTTCCCGGATCAGGTAGCCGTGCGCCTCCAGTTCCTTCAGGGCGGTACGGACCGCCTCCCGTCCGTCCGGGCCCAGGCGGACGAGGTCGGCGATCGTCACCTGCCAGCCGTTTCGGTGCGTACTGACGTACCCGAAGATCCCCTTCGCCTTGAACGACAGCTGGGCGTCGCGAAACAGCGCATTGGCGATCTGGGTGAACTGATCGCCAGCCATCACGCCCCGGCGGATCCCCGCCCCGAAGCGGCTCACCGCCCTGCCCCCGACGCCCGCTGCACGCTCTGGCCACGGCTGCACACCGGACGCGCCGACGTGAGGCGGCCGGTGGTCCTGGGCGTGGAGGCGTGCGTGGGTTCCATGCCGTCAGCTCACTCGCCGACCCCGACCAGGCTGACGGCCACCAGCCCCGACCATCGGTCACGATCCGGCAACATGCCCGTCGAGCTGCCGTGGTCGGGCTCATGGTCGGGCCGACCACGCGGCGTCAGGCTCGGCGGCACGCGGCGCGCAGCCCCGATTGCGCAGCCGGGACGGGCGGTGCACATTCGGGGCTGCGCAACCGGTCGAGGGTCGTGCGCAGTCGGGTGGCGCGGGGCGGCTGCGCAGTCCGCTCGAGGGTTCCTGATGTTCGGGTGCGCAGGTTCGGATGGCGCACTGCGCAGGCTCCGCCGCCGTCCCGGGCGGATGCCGTCTGCGCATCGGTGTACGGGTCCGAGGTCCGCGCGGCATGAAGGCCTCGCAACGGTCGCCGGCAGTAGGGCTTGGGCCAGGCAGAGTGACCGGTCGCCAGCTCGCGCAGACCCGTGGTCGGGGTCATGGTCGGGCCGACCATGACCCCGACCATGGACTTCGTGTCCCCATCGTGACCGTGGTTGGGGTCTGGTGGTCGGTGGTCGGGTCGGGGTCGACGGGTTCTCTCAGAGTCAGCAAGTACCCGTTCTGACCTGGGAGTTTGACCATGTCTCCTGGCAAGCAGGCCTCTACGAGCGAGGCCGCTGCTCCGATGGCGGCAGGCGCCCGGCTGGAGGCGATGCGGCGCCGCGTCCGCCTTTCACGCCTGGCCGTCTGGACCGTCATCGCGGCCGGCCCGATCGCACTGGGCGTCGCCATCACCTCCACCCCGACCACGGTCGAGGCGGCCACCCAGACCAAGCCCACCGCCGTGCGCACCACGGCGGTGGCCGCCGACCCGTCCGGCTATGCTCAGCTGTTCGTCAGCACGTGGTTGCGCAGCAGCACGGATGACGCGACGAGTGCGCAGGCGCGGCTTGCGCAGTCGATGGCACCCGACGTCGAGCTGCCCGACCCAGCCGCGGATGCGCAGTCGAAGCCTCAGTCCGTGACGGCGGTACGCAGTGCGCAGCGCGCGGACAGTGCGTGGTCGGTCACGGTGGCTGCGCAGTACGCCGACGGTGTGGTGCGCTACTACGCGGTGCCGGTGACCGCCGATCGCGCAGGCTCCTCGTTCGCCGTGACCGGTGCACCGGGCGTGGTGGCCGGCCCGGCCCGGGCCGAGATGCCGACGTCGTCGTACGGCGTGGCCGTTCCGGAGGGCGATCTGTCGTCCGCGCTCGGGGAGTTCCTCGCCGCCTACCTGACCGGCGCCGGAGAGGTGGACCGCTACCTCGCACCCGGCGTGCAACTCACCGCCGTCTCCCCCGCCCCGTACACGGCGCTCACGGTGCAGCAGGTCTCCGCCGTCGAGGAGGCCGCGGCCGCCGAGCGGGTGCCGGCCGACGGCACGAAGGTCCGCATCCTCGTCCAGGTGGAAGCCCGGGACAACGACGGGCGGTGGCCGCTGGCGTACGAGCTCGCGCTGAAAACCCGCTCGGGCCGCTGGGAAGTCGCCGCGCTTCAGTCCGGCACCACCGCCCACGCGGGGGGTGCCAAGTGAACACGGTGCAGAGCCTGATGCTCGCCGGGCAGCTGGACGACCTCGGCGACTCGTGGATCAACATGCTCCAGGACTGGGCGACCAAGGGTCTGCAGGCCGGACTGCTCGTCCTCGTCGTCGTGATCATGATCCAAAAGTTCAGCCTCAAGGCCGGGATCGGCGCCTTGCTGCTGATGATCATCGCGCTGGGGCTGTACAACTCCCGCGAGGACCTCTCGGACATGTTCGAAGACGAGGTCAAGAACCCGGCCAAGGGCGCGCCCGCTGTCCCCGGCATCGTGCACAGTTCTGATCCGGCTCTGCGGGAGCACTCCGCCGGCGCGGGAGGCTGGCTGTGAGCGCCGCCGCCGCTGGGCGGGTAGGGCGCTTCTACACCGCCGCCCGTCGCCATCCCTGGGTGCTGGGGAAGGTCGCGGACTGGAAGATCCCGCTCGGCCCGTATACGCCTGCGCAGATCGCGGTTGCCGTCGGCGGCGGCTTCCTTCTGGTCAAGACCATCAGCTGGTGGTCGATGCTGGGGCCGATTCCGATCGCGGCATGGCTACTGGCGATCTGGGCGGTGCGCCGTCCGAAGATCCGGGGACGTGCCCCGATGCAGGCCGCTTTGGGCTGGGTGCTGCTGGGATGGCAGCCCCAGGGCGGGCGGATCGGCGGGCGGGCCGCCCGCGACCGCGCTCCCCACCCGCTGCTCGGCGGCTTCACGATCGAGGACACAACCAACCCCGTCCTGGCCGCCGCACCGTCCCGTCCGGCGCAGCGGCCCACCGGCCGGGCGTCGCACCCGAGCCCGGCCGCAGCTCGCACGTCCACGCGTCGTCGCACGGAGCCGGCCGCTCCTGCTGTGCCGGTGGGGCCGGTGTCGGGTGTGCAGCAGCTGCTCGCGCTCGCCGAGCGGGGCGGGGGTGTGCGATGAGGGTTCCGATCCGTCACATCGCCGGGCACCTTCTCTGGTCGACGCACGGCAGCGTGTGGGCTCTCTACCGTCTGCACCCGGGCCCGGACGCGCAGGGACAGAACGAGGAGACCGTCCAGGGCACCTACGTGCCCGCCGCGGTCCGCGACGAACAGCTCGCCAAGACCACACATTTAGTGCGGTCGCTGTCCGGGGCGCCGCGGCTGTTCGGACTGTGCGCGCAGGTCGACCCGGGCGAGATCGCCCTGCGGATGATCGAGGGCATCGAACCTGCCGACACGGCGCCGGATAACGGGCCGCACCCGTGGGTGGAGAACGTCGAGGCGACCCTGGACCTGCTGGACGACCAGGAGATGCACCGCCGCACTCTGTGGCTGGCAGTGCCGCTGCAGACCGAGACAGCCGGTCTGCAGGTGTCGGCATCGCTCGGCGCGGCGTGGGCGGAGCTGTCTCCGATGCTGGGCATGCGCCCGGCGCCGGTGGCACGGCGCGAGGTGAGTGCCTACCGCGAGCAGGCCTTGCGGGTGGAGGCCGCGCTCGCCGGCGGGATCGCCTTCCGGCCGGCCGGCCCGGCGGAGATCGTGTGGATGATCCAGCACGCTCTGCACCGCGGCCTTGCCGAGCCGCTGCTGGCGGAAGCCGAGACCAGCGATCTGTACGGCGGGCAGCTGCGTGACGGTGTACTGCGCTCCCCCAGCTACGCCGACCTCGGTCAAGTACGCCTGCAGGAAGGCGGCATCGACCCCGGCCTCGACGACGTCGACGAGCTCAAGAACGCGGGCCGGATCACGCGGTCGGGCCGCACGGCCTGGTGGCGGCTGAACACCGGCTCGCCGCTGGGGCGGCGCTGGATGCAGGTCGAATCAGAGACCGGGGTGGGCTATCAGGCGCAGTTGGCGCTGGCCGAGTGCCCGCCCGCGGTCAGCCAGGACGCGGCCGACCTGTTCGCCCAGCTGGAAACCCTCGACTTTCCCGTCGACTACACCATCGACCTCACCCTCATGCCCGCGGAGAAGGCCCGCGACCAGGTGCGGCGCAAGAAGAACGAGTTGATCGACCAGGCCGACCAGTACGACGCCCGGCCCACCGGCATGCCGGCCTCGCTGACCGAGGCCGCCCGCGACCTGGGCGAGCTGGATGCTCGCCTGTCGCGCACGTCGGTTGAGGTCGAGGTGCAGTCGGTGACCGCCTTGACGGTGTGGGGGCCGACCGCCGCCGTCTGCGATGCCCGCGCCCGGGCCTTGGCCGCGCTGCTGGGTGGTGCCGATTACCGGGCCGTGCGCCCGGCCGGTCTTCAGGAGGCCCTGTTCACCCTCGGCCTGCCGGGCACCGTCCGACCCGGCGTGCTGCGCGAGTTCACCCAGCACCAGGTCTCCGAGGACTGGGCGCTGGGCGGGGCCTTCACCACCGCGGAGGTCGGCGACCCCAACGGAATGTTCCTCGGCATCGACCTGGACTGCGGCACCACCCGCCCCGTGATGATCAACGTGGCGGATGCGCCCAAGGTCGACGCGTCCGCCTCCATGGGCATCGTCGGAGATCTCGGTGCGGGCAAGAGCGTCCTGCAGAAGCTGATCGCGGAGGCGGTGTGGGCCCGCAGCGGCTGCGCGATCTGCATCGACCGCACCCCCGTACGCGAGTGGGCCACCTTCGCCCGCACCGCAGCCAAGGGCCGCGTCCAGATCATCGACGCCGCCCAGGCCGAGGTGTCCATCGACCCCTTGAGGATGTTCACCGGCCCCGAAGGCCGCCACTACGCCCTGTCCTACCTCACCCTGCAGCTCGGCATCGGCCCGATGAGCACCAACGGCGAGGTGTTGCACCACGCCGTCGAGCAGGCCGCCGCCCACGCCCAGCCGTCCATGCACCGCGTGCTTCAGGTCCTCGAGGAGATGGCCACGAGCGAAGTGGGCAAGCGGCAGGACGCGGCCGCCAGCCTCGCCGGCCTCGTCCGCGTGGTGGCCAGCAACGCCCTGGCGGCGATGGTGTTCGACCCCACGCTGCCGCCGGTGCAGCTGGACGCCTCCAGCGCCTCCGACATGATCGTGATCACCACGACCGGTTTGAAGCTGCCGCCCAAAGCGGCTTTCGACAATCCGGAGGTCCTGCACCAGCAGCCGCTGGAGGCGCTGATCGGGCGCGCCGTGCTGTATCTGATCGCGGCGATCGCCCGGCAGACCGCGTTCGAGGACCCGAGCCGTTTCACCGCGGTGGTCCTGGACGAGCTGTACTGGCTCACCTCGTCGGCCGAGGGCACCGCGCTGGTCCACGAGATCCTCCACGACGGCCGCAAGCACGGCGCCGGCCTGCTCGCCGGATCCCACGACGCTGAGGAACTCGGCCCCGACCGCGGCCTGATGGCCTACCGGGCGCTCGCCCGCACCACCGACCGTGAACGCGCCCGCCGCGGCCTGGAGTTCGTTGGCCTCGACCAGAACGACTCAGAGTTGCTGCGGCTGGTGACCACCGGCCTGTCCCCCGTCGGCCGCAAGGGCCGGGAGGGCGAGTTCCTGCTGACCTGCCCGCGGCAGAACACCGGCCGGGTCAAAGTCTCCATCCCCCGTATCCCGCGCATCACCACATCCATCACCACCACACCCGGACGCCGCACAAGCGCCGCCTCACCTTCCGTGCCCGAGCCGCTTGCCGGAGAAGCCGCCGGGACCCGCCGTCCGAAGGAGCACGTCTGATGACCTCTTCTTCCTGGGACCGCTCCCGGCGCCTTGCCGCGGCCGTAAGTGTCCTCACTGTCATCGCCATCGTGGTCGGCGTGCTCGTCCTGGCCGTCGGGGTGGATGTGCCTCAGGCGTGGTGGCCGCACACGGGGCAGGCCTTCGCCGCTGACGCCCGCCCCGCGCACGAGGACCTGTGCGACCTGATCGTGGGCCCGGCCAAGGCGTACTGCGAGCGCGGCACCACAACGACTGCCTCCGCCGAGCAGCCGGACGTTGCCGGTGCCGCATGGCGGCTGGTGCCGGCCGGTGCGGGCCTGGCCGCTCTCGTGGTGTGGCGGCTGCGGAGCCCTGCCGGGCAAAGGCGGCGCTGAAGTGTTCCGTCCAGACCGCGCGGCCCTCCGCTCGGCCGGCTTCGTCGTGCTGCTCAACGGCATGTTCCTCATGGTGAACAGCCAGGTCGTGTACGCGGCCGGCAGCAACAGCGAGACCGGAGACCTCCTCGCCCCGCTGAACATCACCTCCTCCGAGGGGGTGGCGATCAACGGCTACGAGCTGAACGCCGAGGGCGGCTCCATCGTCAGCTTCAAGACCCAGTCCCTCGCCTTCGCCCTTGGGGGCTTATTCACCCTGATCCGGCTGTTGGCGGGTCTTGGGGGATGGGGGATCGAGGTGGCCTTCCGGTTCCCGCTGCTGAAGATCCTCACCCGCCCGGCGCAGAAGGTCGCCGACACCTACGACACCGTGGTGGTCGACACGCTCGGGTTGAAAGGGTTGTTGCTGGCCTGGGGTTTCGTTTTCGCCGGGTTCATGATTGTGCGCGGCCGTGTGGGCCGCGGTCTGGGCGAAATCTTCCTCACCCTGCTCATCGGGGCGATCGCTGCCTCGGCCCTCATCCGCCCCGACACTCTGCTCTCCCAGGACGGCCCGCTGGGGCAATCCCAGCAGGTGGCCGCCGAGGTCGCCCAGCAGAGCGTCAACTCCTACGACTGGGGCGGCAAGCTCGCCAGCCTGAGCCCCTGCGCCGGTATGGCCGGCATGCAGGAGGTCAAGTGCCAGGAGCTTGAGGCCGCCAAGCCTGTGTCGTCGCAGGACGTGGCCCGCCCGATCCAGGACTCGATCACCAACGCCTTGATCGTCAAGCCTTACATGCTGCTGCAGTACGGGCGCATCCTCGACCCGGCCAAGGACTCCGACCGCAAGGCCTACGCCGTCCACTTGAAGTGGGTCACCGGCGGCTACAAGGCGGGTGCCGACAGCTCGGACGACCCGGACGACCGGAAGGACCCCTGCGACCTGGTCAAGGGCGATGCCAAGAAGTGGTGCGAGCGCGGCACCGACGACGAGGACAACTGCAGGCTTCTCGATGGCCAGGCCAAGGAGGTGTGCGAGAGCGACTCGCTGCCTGAACTGACGCCGGGCGGCGACCTGCTGGACGCTTCGAATGCGATCGTCACCGACGAGGACCGTGAGTTCTATGCCTTCCTGCAGGATCTGAAGAAGGCCGGTCCGGTCGGCAAGTCGTGCGCCGCGTACGCGGAGAAGCCCACTTGGTGGCGGGTCGGCGGCGCCGCCCTGCTGCTGATCGCCGCCCTGTTCATCTGCGGCATGCTGCTGAGCAGCACGATCGTCCTGCTCGGCACCCAGGGCATCTGCGCCGCGGCGGCAGCCGTCGGCGGTGTCACCTTCATCGCGGGAATGCTGCCCGGGCCCGCGCGCCAGTCGGTGTGGAAGTGGCTGTCGATCTGGGGCATCTCGGTCCTGGCCGTGGTCGGGATCTGCGCCTTCGTGCCGTTCTTCGGGATCGCCGTCGACGCCACCATCACAGACGGTCCCGACCTGATGGTCGAACGGATCCTGCTGATCGACGTCCTCGCCATCGCCGGCGCGGCCGGGCACCGCAGACTCCTGACCGGCATCACGTCCTTCGGCCGTCGCATGGCCATGCGGATGCGCTACGCCAAGGTCGGCGGCACCCACCTGCCCGGCGACACCTCCGAACTCGGCGCCGCGCTCGCCATGAACTCCCCAGCCGCGATGGGCGGTTACGGCGGCGGGCTGCGCGCCTTCACCGGAGGTGGAGGCGGCCGGTACGGGATGCTCGGCACCCGCCAGCGGCTGATGGCTGCGCTCGGCTCCCTGGTCGACGGCGCGGGCATGCCGGTGGACACCGGTGGCATCCTCGCCGATGCCACCGCCGAAGCCGGACGTGGTCTCGCCCCGCTCACCGCGGCCGCCGCCGTGGGCGGGCTGGGCGCCCGGCTCGGTGCGAAGGGCGCGCACTGGATGCTGATCGGCCGTCGGCCTGACAAAGAGCAGTTGGCCAAGTGGCGCAAGCCCACCGCCGACGGGGACCCGAACACGGGCGGCCCCTCGGACGGCGGGGACGGTTCAGGCGGCACCGGGCCGCGTCGGCCCGGAGGTCCGCCCGACCGGTACCGCGACGAGGATGGCCTGATCCGCGACCGCGACTCCGGCCAGACGCTTCATGACCAGAACACCGACCGCACCCTGCTGTCCACGCGCGCCCACAACCGGCTGGTCCGCTTCCGCGGGTACCGCATCCTGAATCGCGGGGGCCGGACAGCGTACGGGGCGACGGTCGGTGCCCCGGCAGGCGTCCGCCGGGCCCGGTCGGAAGGCTCGCGCTATTCCCAGGACGCCCGTCAGCAGGTGCGGGTGTGGGGCAACACGGTCCGCGAGGACGGCCGGGCCTGGGCCGACACGGGCCGTCACGTGTCCCGTGTCCTGCGGGAACACACGGACGACAGCGGCGGCCCCGGCCCCTTCGTCAGCCGTCGCCTGCCGACCCGTCCGGCACCGGCTCCGCGGCCGACCGGGTCCTCCAGCTCCCCGGGCCGCACGAGGCCGGCCTCCCCCCGGACCAGCGCGCCCGCAGCTCCGACCACGGCTGCAGCCAGCACACGGCCGAGCGCCCCGCCAACGTCCCCGACGCGACTCGCAGGCGGCACGCCCCGGCGTCCGGCCAGCCCGGCACCGGACAGGTCCAGGCCGGTCTTTCCCGGAGGCGAAGGCGCGCACAGCAGCACCCGTGACGAGGCGCACGCGAGGTTCCAGGAGCTGATGCGGCGGACCGCGCCCGACGCCGAGCGGCTGCGCCAGGAACGGGAGCAGCGGCAGCGCGACGAGGACGGTGAGGACGAGTGAGGCCGGCCCGGCGCCGTATGGCGCGGTGGGGGTGTGTGGTGGTGCTGTTGGGTTTCGCCGCCGTGTGCTGTGCCGCACCTGTAGGGAACGCGATCAGCGCGTACGTCGCGCTGAAAACGGGTGCACAGGACGACGGTGGAATTGCCGAGGGCGGCAGCGCCGTGGACGCACCACCGCGCATGCGCACCGCTTACAAGAAGGCCGTCCAGCAGGTCGGGAAGCATGTGCCGAAGTGCCGGGGCATGCGCTGGCCGATCCTGGCCGGGATCGCCAAGGTCGAGTCCAACCACGCGGTCGGCCGGAACATCGCCGCAGGCGGAGACATCCGCCCGAAGATCTACGGGGCGCTCCTCAACGGCTCCGGGGCCGGCGGCAACACCACCGTCTTCCCGGACACCGACGGCGGCAAGTGGGACGGCACCCCTGGGGGTGAGCGTGCCGTCGGCCCGTTCCAGTTCCTGCCCTCCACCTGGGAGGGCGTCGGGAAGGACGCGGGCGGCGACAAGACGGCCGACCCGCACAACGCCTACGACGCCGCACTCGGCGCCGCGATCTACCTGTGCGGCAACGGCCGTGACCTGACGAAGCGGGCGCAGCTGAAGGCCGCGATCCTGCAGTACAACCACTCCACTGAGTACCTCGCCAACGTGCTGGGCTGGATCGACCAGTACACGGCGGCCGCCAAAGACCCGGACCTGAAGAACGTGTCCGGGAAGGTCCGCACCGTCATCGAGGCGGCGCTCTCCCAGCGCGGTGTCCCGTACTCGTGGGGCGGCGGCAACGCGAGCGGCAAGACGTACGGGATCTGCTGCACGCGCAGCGGGAAGAGCGGCGCGAACATCAAGGGCTTCGACTGCTCGGGCCTGACCACGTACGCGTACGCGAAAGCCGGCATCCGCCTGCCGCGCACGGCGGCCGCCCAGGCCGGGGTTGGCCAGCGGATCCCCGCCAGCCTCGGCACCAGCGCGCTCAAGCCGGGCGATCTCGTCTTCTACGCCGATGCCCCCGGCCGCGACGCGACGATCTATCACGTCGGGATCTACCTGGGCAGCGGGCAGATGGTCAACGCCGCCCGCCCGGGCACCGTTGTCCGCCTGGACGCGGTCAGCGCGATGTCCGGCTATGCGGGAGGGGCCCGGCTGCTGTGACCACCTTCCCGGCGCGCTCGCCGCGCCTGCTGCTGATCGCCACCGTGGTCCTGGTCCTGGCCGGGGTGGTCCTGCTGACGATTCCGCATGCGCCGAACGCACCCGCTACCTCGGCGACGGCGCGGGCGACTGACTCCACGTCGGTTCCCTCGACAACCGCTCCCGGCAGCCGCTCTCCGCGGACCGAGGCGCCTGGGCCGGCCGTGACGGCGGGTCCGGTCAACGCGTCCGCGCTGCCGCCGCACGGCGAAGGCGTGGCCGGCGATACGGCGATCCAGAAGTCGCTTGAGGACGCCTGGCCTGCCGACCTTGCCGCCGCCGACGAGCAGAAACTCCTCGCGGCCGGCCGGGGCCTGCTGCGGGCGGACGCCACCGGGATCGGCCGCGCCAAGTGGCCCGCGCTCTTCGGCGAACCGGACAAGGCGATCGCACCGGCGTTCGCCACCGCTCGTTTCCGCATCCAGGCTGCCATCGCCCGCAGCGACGGCAGCCCGGACAAGGCGGTGGTGCACCTGGTGTGGGCGGGCACGGACCGCGGCGGCACCTACACCGACCGGCGCATCACCGACTGGTACTTCACCCGCACTTCGACGAAGGGAGCGTCCACGTGGACTCCGCAGCCCCGTACGTGACCGATCATGCCGATGAGACGGCGGCCGGTCAGGCACTCGGCCTGCTCACCAACCTGGTCAACGCCGCTGACTGGCTCTACGACCACTGGTATCTGCTCGCCCTGTCCATCGCCGTGTGCTGGGGTGTGGGCGAGAGGGTGGTGCGCCGTTTCGCGGCGCGCGCCTCGGCCGAGCGGATGGCCCTCGAGCTCGTCTCCAGCCGGCACTTCGACCCGAGCCTGGAGGAGATCTTCCGCCGCGGCGTGCAGCTCGCCCGCGCCTCCACGGCCATGCCCTGGTGGGCGCCCCGCAGGGCGAAGGCCGTACAGATCCGGCTGCGCGCGGACGGCTCCAGCCCGCTGCGCTACCGCATCGAAGGCCCCGCAGGCGGTGAGCGCCTGTTGTCCATCACCCCGTTCGGGCCGGACGTCACCGTCAACCAGGCCAGGCCGACCGCCGACAAGCCCCGTGACCACGTGGTGCGGGCCGAGTTCATCCTGCGCGGCAGGCTCACCTCTCCGCTGCGCGAGGTGCCGCTCACCCCCGACCCCCTCCAGCCGCTCGTCGACGCCGTGGCCGACCTGCGCGCCGAGCTCGGCGACCTCGCCGAGATCCGGCTCGACATCCAGCGCGCCCCGAAATGGGCGCTGCGGGCGCGCCGCCTGCAGCTGATGAGCGCCGCACGCCGGTCCGAACGCCGGGAGGCCCAGCGGTCCGCTCGCTGGCTGCGCCAAGACGCCAGCGGCATCGAGGATTCGATGGGCTGGCAGCTGCAGCAGCTCCTCAGTGACAAACCCGGCTCCGGCGGCGGCCGACGGCTGGTGATGCCGCCGGTGCCCCGTCGGGTGGAGCCGGCCGAGGCGCTGGGCAAACTCGCCGAGGACGACCACCTGGTCCGCGTCCAGCTGCTGGTGATGTGTGCCTCGAACACCGAGGGTCGCGCCCAGGCGAGGCTCGCCCAACTCCAGGCCGCGCTGGATGTGTTCGGCGGCCGCTCCCGGTGGGCCATGCGCGGATGGCGGCTGGGACCGTGGCGGATCGGCGCCGACCACTGGCCCACCCGGCACGGCTTCGAGCGCCGCTGGAATCTGGGGCACTGCCAGCCGCCCCGCGCGAACTGGGTCAGACTGGAAGAGATCACCGGCCTGCTCAAGCCCCCGACCGTGCACTGCCGTCTGCCGGTACTCGCCGGTGACCTGCCGACCTTCGCCTTCGGCGAGCCCGAGTTGCTGCTGCAGGGCATCTACCGGGGCCCGGACGGCCGCGAGCGCCTGGTCGCCACCTACGCCGCAGAGACCCTCTTCGAGGTCGGGGTCGGCAGGGCGGGCGGCGGCAAGACCGAACGCGCCCTGGCGCAGGCCATCGGCTGGGCACACGCGGGCGGAGGGCTGGCCTTCGTCGACCCACACCGCGACTCGTGGCCGCGCGCAATGACGTTTTTGGCGCACGAGGCCTTGATGGAGCGGATCGCACTGATCGACCTCAACGGTCTCGGACCCAACCCGCGGGTGAGTTCGTGGAATCCGCTCGCTATGCACCACGGGCAGGCGGCACATGAGGTCGTCGAGGCGATCGCCGACGCCTACGCCTCCGCACTGGCCTGGGACGACGCGAGTGCGCCGCGTGCACTCACCATCCTCACCGCCGCGCTCACGGTCCTGGTCGCGGTCAACGAGACGGCCTGCCAGGCCGGCCGTCCCGAAGACCAGGCCACGATCTTCCACATACGGGCCCTGCTCACCGACGCCACGTTCCGCAAGGCAGCACTCGCCGCGGTGGCCGGGCGGCTGGATGAGGAGACCCACGCGTGGTGGCAGTCGGTGTTCCCAACCCTGCCGCCCGACTCATTCGCCGTCGTCCTCAACCCGATCGCCCGCCTCGCCGCCAACCCCATCACCCGTGCCTTCCTCGGCCAGCCAATCGGTGTCTACAACATCCGCGCCGCGATGGACTCCAAGATGATCGTGTGGGTGTGCCCGGGCGGCAACGGCCCCACCGACCGCCTCCTGACCGCGCTGCTCGCCCGCGACCTGCTGCGGGCCGCACGCTCCCGGCGAGACACCCCCGAGCAGAAGCGGGTGCCCTTCCGCCCCTACTTCGACGAGCTGATCACACTGACCGGCGCGGCCCCGGAGACCATCGCCGCGATGTTCGAGGATTTCCGCAAATACCGGTGCCACGTCCACGGCATGACGCAGCTGCTGTCCCGCCTTCCCACACCGGTGCGGCTGTCCTTAGTGCAGAACGCGTCCACGCTCGCCACCACCGCCGGTTCGAAGTCCGCGATCGCCCCAATCACCGCCGAGTGGGGCGATAACCCCAGCCCCGACCGGGTCGCCACCATGGAGAGGTTCGAGCACTACGTCTCGCTGAACGTGCACGGGCGCCGGGTCGGGCCCGTCCAACTGCGCGGCCCGCATCTCGACGACATCTTCGCCGCCCAGGCCCGCCCCAAGGACGTCCCCGCGCTGGAACGAGCCGCCCTCGCGAACGCCGGAGCACGCCCACTGGGCCAGCTCACCGACCTCGCCACCCAGCAACTCGGCCGCGTCGCCGCCTTCCTTGCCGAGCACTCCCCCGCCGACGCCACCGCTGTCGACCTGTCGAAGGAGAAGGAATTCGGATGACCACCGCCCAGCCGAGGGACCGTACGACCACGGGCTTCACGCCCAGCCCCGTGGAGCCCCTCGTACATCAGCTCCTGGCCACGCTCGCCCAACACCGCATGGCCTCCACCCATCAACTGCATGTCCTGCTGCGCCCCGACCGCTCCCGCCAGGCGGTCTCGGAACGGCTGAACCAGCTGCTCGGCGAGCGCCTGGTCGACTTCGTCGTGCTGCCCCAGTCCAACCGCACCCGCGTCTGGTACCTCACGCCGAAAGGCGCCCGCCTGACCAGGGACTGGCCCGCGCTGCGCGGCCGCCCGCCGTATCCGATCACCTCGACCACAGCCGCCTCGCTGAAAACCCCGCACACCCTCACCGTCCTGCGCACCCACCTGGTCTTCGTCGCCGATGCCCGCCGCCGCGGCGACGAACACGGCCACCTCGACTGGACCCCCGAGGTGTTCCACTCGATCGGCGACGGCGAGAAAGTCGTAGCCGACGCGCTCATGCACTACACCCTCATCAACGGCCAACAACGGCGGAAACTCAGGGCGTTCGTCGAAGTCGACCGGGCCACCATGAGCAGCGAGCGCCTGGCAGCCAAGCTGATCGAGTACGCGAGGCTGTGGTCGTACGAACCACAGCCGGTCGGTCGGCGCCGACCGGCAGCTGGGCCCGGCTGGCTGCGCTGGTACCCGAAGTTTCCCCGGGTCCTTTTCGTGCTGACCGGCGCTGGGCGTCAGGCGATGGACAACCGGATCAGCGACCTCAAAGCCATGGTCGCCCACCATCCCCTCGTGGCCGAGATGGCCCGCGAAGTGCCGCTGGGCGCGGTCGTCCTGGAAGACCTCGAAGAGCACGGCGCCGCGTCTGACGTGTGGGTGCCGCTGGTCGGTGGGGGACGACGGTCGTGGACCGAGCTGTGACATCCCCGCTGCGGTTGGCTGCAGAGAAGAACGCTCTTTTCAGGGCTGTTGTCCCCGGTATGTTCTGCCTCCTCGCCGCGGCAACCGGGCCGGGGTGTCCTCGGGGGTCGCGATCGTCTCGGCGGCCAGGTGGAGCTCGGCCCGCACGGTCGCGGACGACAGATCCAGGGACAGTGCCCTGCCGCACTTACTGAGCCAGTCGGTGAGCGTACTGCGGCTCAGGCCTAGCTCGGAGGCAGCGGGCGCTGTTCGGCCGCGGTGTTGGAGCCAGCAACGAAGGGCGATACGAAGCGGCTTGTCCAGAGGTCTGAGGAGGGCGGTAGCCCAGTGATGGGCGTCGTCGGGGCCGAGTAGATCGGCGGGCAGCGGGGGGTCGGGAACAAGGCGTGCGGATGGGCTGACTTGTCCGGAAGGTGCCGGGGCCCGCACGGCCAGCAGGAGTTGTGCCTGCACGGTGGGGTTGTCCAGGTCGGCGGCCAGGGCAGTGCCGATCCAGCGCAGGCGTGCACGAACCGTGCCTTCGGACACGTCGAGCACTGCTGCGGCGGCCTGAGCGGACCCCGACCGCAGGTATGCCTCCAGCGTCCGGTGCTGCTCGCGGGTGAGGGGCGTAAGGACGGCGGCGGACCAGCGGGCGAGCCGGTCGGCGGGCACGGCGCGGAGCAGCCCGTGCGAACCCAGGAAGGTCGCGGACGCCAGGCAGCCGGGAGTTGCGCCGTGCCGCGCGTTGCCGGCCTCGGCCCATGCGGTGGCGACCATGTCCAGCGGCAACGGGTCCGAGACGCCGCCGGCCAGTTGATGGCGCTCTGCGATGCGCGCGACGTAAGGGCGGGCCACGTGGCGGTCGTGGCCGAGGCCGTGGAGCGCAACGACCGCCACCTCGGTTCCCTCCATACACACCAGCATGCGGGGGGCTTTGGAAGCCACGCGGGGCTGCGCTGCTCGCCAATGAGTCTGATAGGCGGCATGCACCTGCTGACCGGCCAGCCGGAACACCGTCGCGTGGGTGGCGGCGGTGCCCAGCACGTCGGTCGCCAGATGGGGCTGGCCGCTCAGCAGGAGATGCAGGACGGCGGTGTGCAGTCTCTGCTCAGCGTGGCGGGTGTCCTCCGCCCGGCGGACCCGCGCCCGCATTCTGAGCAGATCGACGCAGGTCCGCGCGATCAGGTCAATGCGCGATACGGGCGATGCCGGGCCGGGACGGATAACGAGGACGCCACCGGTCATCTTGCGGATCGTCAGGTGCGGGTAGAGCTGGGGATGCGCGGCGGCACGCACCCCTTCAGGTCCGGCGGTGTCTGGGGTGCTGCAGACGACGCCGCCCGTGAGGTCCGCCAGGACCGCCGAGCCCTCGGCCAGGACTGCGGCTTCGGCAATCAGCTGGGCGTCCGAGTGGGCTGCTGCCCGGGTGAGTCGTCGCACCACCTGGTATCGGGTCGCCTTCACGGGGCGGGCAGGCGTGGGCCCGGCACGGCTCGTCGTCATCGGATCCGTGCGACCCCGCCCCAGCCCGCGCGGTCGGTGAGAGTGCCGGTGTTCGCGTCGGGGCGCCAGCGCGGCCAGCTCGTGAACCCGGGTTCGACCAGTTCGGTGCCCTCGAAGAGTTCGACGGCCACCGACGGCTCCCGGAAGATGTAGGGGATCGCACCGGAGCTGTTGTACTCGTCCTGCACCGCTTGGTGTTCCTGGTCTGCGGCGGTGGAGTGGCTCAGTGACAGGTAGCTGCCCGGGGGAAGCTGCTCGACCAGCCGGCGCACCAGACCCCTGGCTTCGGTCCAGTCCTCGATGTGGCCCAGCACGTCGTTGATGACCAGGGCAGTGGGCTGGGTCATGTCCAGCGTCTTGGCCGCGCCGGTTAAGACGGCGTCCGTGTCGCGCATGTCCGCCTGCACATAGGCGGTGGCGCCCTCGGGGGTGCTGGTGAGCAGCGCATGGACGTGCAGCAGCACGATCGGGTCGTGGTCGATGTAGACCACGCGGCAGTCGGGCGAGATCCGCTGTGCTACTTCGTGAGTGTTGTTGCTGGTCGGCAGCCCGGCACCCAGGTCGATGAACTGCCGGATGCCTGCCTTGGCGAGGAAGGCGGTGGTGCGTCGGAGGAAGTCCCGCGATTCCTTGGCGAACGGGACGATCAGGGGGTACTTGCTGCTGTAGGCGTCGCCGGCGGCCTGGTCGGCGGGGTAGTGGTCTTTTCCGCCCAGCCAGTAGTTCCAGACGCGCGCACTGTGCGCGACGGACGTGTCGATCGGCTGATGCGGGCGAGTCGGTTCGGTCATGTCAGTACGTCTTTCGATTCGTCGGGATGGGGTGCGATGACGCAGGTGTGGTCCATCAACAGGTGATACGCCGACACCGCGTGCAGGCTGTTTGAGACGTCAGCGGCTCCTGCCAGATCTCCTTCACGGACTACGTGGTCGGGGATCCCCGGCACGTCGACCCGGTACAGGGTCACGGTCGGCATGCCGGTCATGGGGTGGCACGGACCGTCCAGCGGGTGGATCTGCAAGGTCACATCGGGGTGATCGACGGCTGCCCGCAGTGCCTGCCGCTGCTCGGCCATCACATCCTCGTCGCCTACGGACGTGCGCAGCGCCGCGGCGGACATGATGGCCCAGATGCGGGTGTTCTGGTGGCGCAGCCGCTTCTGGCGTTCCATGAGCAGCTCGGTCCGGCGGTCCTTGTCGGCAGGGGACAGGTCGGGTCTGCGGACGTTGTCGACGGCGCGAGCGTAGGACGGTGTGCGCAGCAGGGCGGGAACAAGTGCCGGCTCCCACACGCGGATGATGCGGGCCGCGGATTCCACACTCATGAGGTCCAGCTGCCAGGAGTCCATGACAGACCGCCACGGATGCCACCACCCCGGGAGGTTGGCCGTCGCGAGCTGGCCGAGGAACGCTTCGATTTCGGCCGTGCCCGCGCCGTACGCCGTGAGCAGGGCATGGACCTGCCCTTCGTCCAGGGAGGTCTCGGCCTGCTCGATGCGGCGCACTGTTGCGGTATGGGCCCCCAGCGCCTGGGCGGCCTCGCCCCGGGACATCCCGGCCGCCTCACGCAACGTTTTGAGCCGGGTGGCTAGAACCAGGTGCGCGACGGTCCTGCCAGACCTTGCGCGAGCCACAGCATCCCCTTCCGGCACTTTCTGCAACCTGCGGGTAGTGCAAACTCTGTACCTTGCAATCTCCGTTCACAACCCTTTGAGTATGTCTAACCCGCCGCAGCCGGCGCGCAGTTGGTGGGGGGACGGCAAGCTGCGAGATCGCGGTCGGCCGCCGACGGGGGCTCCGTTCACATACGTGCCGTCGCACCGGGCTGGGAGTAAGTCGGGTGCGGTCGACGCCTATGGGGGCAGGATCGGGAGGACGCATGGACAGACGTGATCTGCGGCAGTCGGCCCCTGGAGGGGGTTCCGTCAGCAGGAGGGACGACGGCGCCGGATCCGGTTCGGCGGCTATGCGCGCCCGCACGACGTAACACGCACAGAGGTGGCCGCCCCCGGAGGGAACGGCCACCTGGCGACTCATCCGAGTCAGGCACACCAGGTACGGACCCATCCATCACTGGGGTGCTCCGGTCGGCGTGTTCGCGGCACGCCGCCGGGCTCAGGACAGACCGGCTCGCGCACAGGATCGCGACGTCCCGTGCCGTCCGGCCGGATCCCGATTCTGAGCCCCGGGGTGCCCCGCCCTCACCGAAGGATGTGACATGCACACTACATACTTAGGCGCTGCGGGCCATCCCCCCGCCCGCCGCTCCCGGCACTGCACGCCGCACCCCGGCCCGGCCCTCCGGCCCCCGCAACACCCCCCCGAAGAGGCCACCGACCGGCACCGACCGGTGACTGCGGTGCACAGCCGCAGCTCATACCAGCCCGTGCTCGCCCGGCAGCCGGCTTGCCGCGCCGCGGTGACCGACGGTCATCCAGCCGACTCACCCTGACGTCCGGAGGGCGTAACCGTGCACACGACAACACGCCACCCGGTTCTTCTGATTGGTTCCGGCGTGCGCGAGTACCACTTGCACAGTCTCCTGCAGATTGCCGCCGCGCATCCCGTGGTCCTGGTCGACCGTGCCGTGCCGCCCTGGGCGCGCCCTTATCTGGCAGGAGAGGTCACCGCCAGTTTGTCCGACCCTGGCGAAGTCACCGCAGCGGTCGGGAAGTTCCTCGTCGACCACTCCGTCGGCGGGCTCGTCACCTACGAGCCCCGCCATGCCAGGCTCGCAGCCCACCTGGCCCAGCACCTGGGCCTGCCCGGCAACTCCCCTGCAGCCGTCGCCACATGCCAAGCCCCGGCCAGAGCTCGGCACGTACTGCGGGAAGCTGACGTCCCCTCCGTGCAGGTACACGCGGTCGATGACGAGCGCGCTGCGCTCGACGCCGCGCGCACGCTCGGTTTCCCGGTCTCCCTCACGGCACCCGCGGTGGGCACCGATCCACTGCTCGCGGACTGCGATAGCGAGGTGCGCAGCGCGTACCGGACCTTGCGCCGAACCGGCACCGCTGACCCGTTCGCCGCGAGCATGAACATAGAGCAGGCCGGGCTGGACGGCCCGGAAGTCGGCGTCGAGGCCGTGGTCCTCTCCCCCGACGAGGTGCGCACGGTCGCCATCACCCGCAAGACCCTCTGCCCGGACCGCTCCCAGGCCGCGGTCGGCTACAGCATCGACGCACACGACGAGCTGCTCAAAGACGACACACTCACCCGCCTCGTCGCCCAGGCAGCGACCACGCTCGGGCTCACCGTCGGCGTCGTGCACGCCGACGTGCGGCTGACCACGCGGGGTCCGCTCATCCTGCAGGTCGGTGCCTGTCTGGCCGACGACCTCATTCCGCTGCTGGTGGCCCGCGCCCGGGGCATCGACCTGGCCCGCGCGGCAGCCGCCCTGGCCGCCGGCGACACCCCCGACCTGTCCCCCACACGGGAAGCGGCCGCGGCGATCCGCTACCTCTACCCGGACACCTCGGGCCGTCTGGTCCGGCTCAAAGCCCCCCACCTCTTCACACTGCCGTGGCTGGACCGATTCACCTGGACACAACGGACCGGCAACCCGGTGCTCGGCCCACCGCGCAGCGGACCCGAGGACCGCCTTGCGCACTGGATCGTCACCGGAGCCGACGAGGCGGAATGCACATCGCGGCTCAGCCGCATCGCCGAACACGTCACCGCGCGCATCGCGAAACCCGCCTCCAGCCCGGTCGGCACGCGCTGACCCCACACTGTCACCCGCTCGACCCCACTCGCCCATCCACGAGAGAGAACACCCCTGATGACCTCCCCCTTACGCCCCGCCCACCACCCGCGCAGGCGCCCTACGGCGCTGCTCTCGCTCAGCGTGCTGGCGGCCGCCGCACTCAGCGGGTGCAGTGCCGGCACCGACGAGCCCGGGACCGACCGTGCCGCTGCGCGCCCCGCCCCGAAGGGCGTGATCACCGTCGATGCCGCGCGCGCCACCGTGGACGCGTTCGAGAAGGCCAACAATGAGGCCAACACGATCCGGGGCAGCCGTGGCGAAAGACTCCTGGGCACGGTGGAAGCGGGCCAGGTCCATGAGCAGTCCCTCGCCGACTACGAGCAGATCAAGACCTGGTCGAAGGACGATCAGAAGGAATACGGGACGCCCCACTTCTACACCGCCCGGAAGTACCACATCCCGGACGCTGATGAGAGCTGGTTCGCGGTCACCGTGACGGTCACCGCAACCAAGTCGGATGGCCTCCTGATCTTCGACAAGGTCGACGGCCGCTTCAAGATGGTCGCCTCCGTGTACGCGGACGAGAACACCCCGATACCCGAGATCGCTGTCGACCGCGGGCTCGCCACGGCCGTCGACCCGTCGAAGCGCGTAGGAACGCTCACCCCGAACCAGCTCGCCGACGCCTTCGAGGACCTGGCGGAGACCGGCGGCAAGAAGAAGGGCCAGCAACTGGCCCCCACCAAGGCCACCAAGGAGTTCACCAAGAACTACACGAACCGCACCAAGGTCAAAGCGGCCAGCTTCGCCACGGTCAAGCACTTCGACGGGAAACCGGCACACCCGAAGGTGTACGCGCTGCGCCTGGCCGACGGCGGCGTCCTCGCGCTCTTCCCGAGCGCCTACACCATCGAATACCTCCACAAGCGGTTCATGAACGGCGGGACGATCATCCCGGGCCCGGCGGAGGCGGTCTACAACAGCGAGAAGCGGCCCCTGATCACGGACGAGTACCAGGGCCAGGCCCTCGCGACACTGACCCCGCCGGGCAAGCCCGAGGTGATCACCAGCGGGTACACGATGGTGGACTCCCGGTGAGACCCGCCCCGACATCCTCGCCACGCACGCTACGGTCGCTAAAGCAAACGTCTACAACCACAGACGCGTGGGCCAGCAACCGCGACCAGCGGTTCGCACGGTTCCTCACCCAGCGGCTGGCCGAGGCGGAAACGCTCGGCTGCTGCCTCGCCGAACTCAAGGCCCTGGCCGGCGTGCAGGACGTCTTCGCCGAATGGCTCGCCCAACGCGACCTCGCCACCGAGGACACCGACGACCTGCGCCTTAACCAGGTCAGCACCCTTGGCTGGACGTTGCGCAGCATCGCTCACAGCATCTGGGCCAGCCATCCCGAGTGGGAACTGGCCTTCCACCCAGCCGCGACCAGCCCGCCAATCGACCCGTTGAAGGCCTTGCTCGGCAGGTGAGCGGATGCATCCACGTCGTTCGGACCAACTCGCCTCTCGCACTGGGAAGTTGCCTGGCATATGCGTAATCTTCTCGCAACGCAAACGCATCACCGTAGCTTGACCAGGCCGCCGAACTGGACTGCCGTACCCGGCATCTGGGGCCGCGGTCTGCCGCACCGCGTCGTAACCGCGTCGTACGGGGAGACCACGTGACACGAGCACAACGCCGCCGGGCAGGGCTCATCCCAGTTCACCTCCACAGGCACGCAACCGCCGCGCTCCTCGCGGGAAGTCTGGTGGCGCTGGCCGGATGCAGTGACAACGACTCCAAGGCGTCAGAGTCCGAACCCAGCCAGAGTCGTACAGCGGAACCATCTACGTCCCCCAGTTCCACGGCTGATCCTGAGAAGGCCGCTGTCCTCACCGCATACACCCAGTCCTGGACGGCCCAGACCGAGGCCTACGCCAAGGCGTCTTCCACAGGCACCGACTTGAGGAAGACCACCACTCTGCGGGCCCTGGGTCTCATCGAGCATGACCTGGAGACCATGCGGAACGCCGGACAGGTGACGACCGGGAAGCCGGTGATCCACCCCATGGATCCCAAGGTGACCGAGGGTGAGATCCCCAAGGCCACCCTCACGGACTGCGTCGACACCACGAACTGGACCCTGATCGAGAAGGACTCGAAGAAGAAGGTCGCGCTGCCGACACAACGGCTCACCAAGTACGTCAGTGTCGCCAAACTCGAGAAGTGGGGGGAGCAGTGGATGGTCACGGAGTTGACCCCGCAAGAGGAAGAGTGCTGATCCGGCGGGGCGGGCTGATCGCCGCGGCCGTAGCCCTGGCTGTACTTCCAACGGAAACGGCCCATGCAGCGGACCCTGATCCCGATGTCGACGCCGGCGGATGCCAGGTCCAGAAGTTCTGCGTCGGTGTCGGTGTTGACGACAGCACCGACGGCCAGGGCCAGCAGGCTGGGTCGAAGGACACCGGCGAAAGCAAGGTCGACTGCCAGCTGACCAAGGTCGACCCGGAGCCGCCAGCCAACCACCCAGCGTGGAAAGGCGCCGATCCGAGGAAGAGCGATCTGCTCTTCCGCTCCTGCACGGACGGCGGCCAGAACAACGCTGACGGCTTCGTCGTCGGCGGCGAGGACCAACCTGCGCCCGACGTTGATCCGCAGGAGCTGGCTCAACGCGCCGTCGACTCCATGACGTTGCTCGGACCGGACATCGCCAGTCCGCGGGCTGCCGGTAAGTACGTTCTGGGCCTTCCCATGTGGATGTGGGTCAACGACAGCGCCACGACATACGGGCCCAACACGGCGTCGGCCACGGCCGGCGGGGTGACCGTCACAGCGACCGCCAAGGTGTCGAAGATCGTGTGGCGGATGGGCGATGGGGCCACGGTCACATGCAATGCCCGCGGCACCCCCTACAAGGCGGAATACGGCAAGCAGCCTTCCCCGGACTGCGGTCACCGCTACAGCGAGCCCTCCTCCACGAGGGAGTCGGGCAAGTTCCACGTCGCCGCGACGTCCACCTGGACCATCGACTGGCAGGGCGGCGGGCAAGCCGGCCAGCTCACCGAGATCCGCGACAACGCCGTGGACATCACCGTCGCCGAGGTCCAGGTCCTCAACAACAACTGACCGGCCACGCAACCACTCGAACACCCTGGAAGGGCCCTACCGTCATGGAAACCTCCGCCGCGCCGGCGGCGCCGCGCCCGACGAGCCCGGCCCGTCCCGAGGTCCCGATCACCACGACCCCGCCGGTCAAACGGGAGCGCAAGTGGTCGGTCATCGCGCTGTGCGTCGTGCTCGCCGTCGTTTTCGCCTTGGGCGCCGCCGCCGCGGTCAACTCGGCCAGCGATCGAGAACGGGTGCTGGCCGTGGCACGGGATGTACCGGCCGGCCGGGCCCTGTCCGCCGCGGATCTCGTGGTCGCCGAGGTATCCGCGGATGCCGGACTCACTCCCATCGCTGCTTCCCAGAAGGCCACCGTGCTGGGTAAGCGGCCCGCCGTCGACCTGCGCAAGGGCGGCCTGCTGCTGACCTCTCAACTCGCCGCTGGATCGGGCCTGGGGGACGACCAGGAGCAAGTCGGTGTCCAGATCAAGCGCGGAATGGCGCCCGCGGGAACGCTCGCGCCTGGCGACAAGGTCCGCGCGGTGACCACCCCCGGCCAAGGCGACGAGCCCACGGAGACCGCAACGGCCCCAGAGACCATCGACGCCACCGTCGTCTCCGTCTCCCGCCCCGATGCCACCGGCACGGTCGTGGTCAACCTCGCGGTCGCCCTCAACGACGGCCCCGTCCTGGCCACCCGCGCCGCCCTGGGCCGTGTTGCTCTGGTCCGTGAACCACGGAGCAGCTGATGCCCGTCACCTGTATCGCCTCCGCGAAGTCCTGCGGTGTCACGACCGCCGCGCTCGCCCTCACCATGGCTTCCGCCCGCCCCTCGCTGCTCGCCGAGTGCGACCCGGCGGGCGGCACCATCCGCGCCGGACTGCTGCAGGGCCAGGTGAGCGCCGGATACGGCCTCTACCATCTCGCGGCAGCCGATCGCGTCGGCCCGGTCGAACTGGCCAACGCCTTCGCCTCGCACCTGTGGCCGCTGGACGGTCAAGCCGGCCACCGCCGGGCCCTGTTCGGGCTGACCGACCCCGCCCAGGCCGCCGCGCTCAGCCGCACCTGGCCTGCTCTCTCCGACGTCCTGCACGTGATGGCCGAATCCGCCGACTACGACGTATTCGTCGACGCCGGACGTCTGGCCCTGGAAGCGGGACGCCTGCACCCCACGCTCACCCCGGCCCCGCTGCTGTATAAGGCCGACCTCGTCCTGCTCGCCGTCCGCGGCACCGAGCAGGCCCTGACTTTGACCCGCCATCTCATCCGGCCGCTGCGCACCGAACTCGAGGACAACGGCACCGGCGCCGGCGCGCTGGGCCTGCTCCTGATCGAGGACGGGCCGTTCCGCTCGCACCAGGTCGCCGAGGCCCTCGAGGCCCCGGTGCTGGCCGTGCTGCCGTGGGACCCGGACACCGCCGCCTACCTCACCGCAGGCGGAAAGGTTCCGCGTGGCTTCGCCCGCAGTCCCCTGTTGCGGTACGCGCGAACCGCCACCGAGCAGTTCGAGGTGATCGCCGCGCGCCGCCAGGTTCACCAGCACGACCCGGCCTCGCAGGCCCACACGCAGCTCGCGGGCATTCTGGACCGCCTGGCCCACCGCGGAGGTGCCCGTGGCTGACACTCACCAGCGTGCCGGCGTCAACGGGCAGGCCTCTGCCCCGATGGGCCGCGAGGACATCGCTCACCTGCTCACGGGCAAGCTCGGTGAGCGGCGGCCTGCTGCCCCTGCTCCGCCCGCCGCGGCCCCACCGCATGCGCCCGGCGGCGCCAGCAGTCCGGCGGCCGTGCCCAGGCTGGCGGGACTGCCCAGGGAACTCCTCCCGGTTGGCTGGGAGGTCATCGAGGCCCTGCAGGCCGAGGTGTCCGCGGAGTTGAGCACGCGCGACCCCGAGCGCACCCTGGCCGAGCCGGACCGGCGCGCGTTGGCCCGATCGCTGACCAACACCGCCGTCGCCGACTGGGCCACCGAGTACGCGCAGGGCAATACACCGCTGAGCCAGGACGAGGAAGCGCGTATCGCGACCGCGGTGTACGACGCGATGTTCCGCGGCGGGCGCCTGCAGTCTCTCCTCGATGAGGCCGGCGTCGAAGACGTCATGGTCGACGGGCTGACCGCGCACGTGGAGTACTACGACAAGCCGCGCCGCACGATCGACACGGTGGCCGACTCCCACGATGAGCTGATCACCTGGGTCAACCGGATGGCCCGCCAGTCCGGTCAGGGTGAACGTGCACTGACGCAGGCAACCCCGATGGTCGGTTTCCGGATGGCCGACGGCTCCCGGGTGACGGCGAGTCTGCTCACCAGCCGCCCCTCGGTGGTCATCCGTAAGCACCGCATCCTGCAGCACGGCATTGGCGAGCTCGTGCAGTGGCAGTCGATCAACCCGCTGCTGGAGCGGTTCCTCGTCGCCTGCGTCCAGGCGCGGACGAACGTGCTCGTGGTCGGTGACATGGGTGCCGGGAAGACGAGCCTGTTGCGCGCCCTGGGCCGTGAAATCCCTGCGGCTGAACGGGTGGTGACGCTCGAATCCGACCGTGAGCTCTACCTGGATGAGCCCGGCCCGAAGCCCGGCCCGGTCACGTTCGCGTTCGAAGCCCGTCAGTCCAACGGTGAACGCTCCGTGGGTGACCGGCTCGCCGGCGAGGTCACCATCGCCGATATGTTCGCCACCGCGCTGCGTTACAACGCCACCCGCGTCATCGTCGGCGAGGTCCGCTCCACCGAGATCGTGCCGATGCTGCAGGCCATGTCCGCGGGTGGGTCCGGGTCCATGTGCACCATGCACGTGCGGCGTCCGCACGCCATCATCTCCCGCCTGGTGCAGCTGTGTACCGAGGCCGGTATGGCGACCGAGGCCGCCCACCATCTCATCGCCTCCGCGATCGACGTGGTGGTGTACCTCACCTACGTCGATGAGACGGGGATCGGCGGCCGCAAGCACCGGTTCGTCTCCCATATCTACGAGATCCACGATGTCGTCGGTGAGGCGGGACGGCCCACCACCACCGAGCTGTTCGCTCCCGCCCCGGGTGAGCCGCGTGCGGTCTACCAGAACATGCCGTCCTTCATCGACGCGCTGGAGCGCACCGGCCTGGTCCACCGTTCCTGGCTGGCCAGGAACCCGAACAACTGGTGGGGATCCCCTCTGCAGTTGGCGGACCGGGCATGACCGGCCGCTGCCCCGCCCCGTACCGGATCGCGCCGCCCGGGAGCCGCCTGTGACCACGTCTCAGCTCGCTCTGGTCGCGGCCTGCTGCGCCGTACTGGCCGTCCTCGCCGCGATCGCCGCCGCCCGAGAAGTACGCGGCCGCATCCCCGACCCCACAAAGCCGCCCTCGCGCCTGGCCTCCCGGATGCGTCGCGCCAGGACGGAGCTGCCCGAGAACTGGCAGCACCGCTGGCGCCACCTGGTCGCCGCAGCATCCGTGGTCACCTTGGGCGTGTGGGCCTTCACGGGCTGGCCCGTGCACGGACTGCTCGCCGGTGCCGCCGTGCTGGGCCTGCCCTTCGTCCTGCACCCCGGCGGCGCCGCGCAGGCCCGCATCGAACGCCTTGAGGCGCTCGCCCAGTGGCTCAACCACCTGGCCGGCGTGCACACCGCGGGCATCTCGCTGCCCCAGACGGTCCGCGCGTCCGCGAAGAACGCGCCCGCTCCCATCGCCGGCAACGTGCAGCGCCTGGCGGACCGGCTGCGCACCGGCATGGACGCCCAGCTCGCCTTCGCGATGTTCGCCGGCGAACTCGCCGACGGCATCTGCGACCACGTGGTGCTGCTGTTCCAATCACACGCCGTCTACAAGGGGCCCGGCCTGGCCGACGCTCTTGAAGCGCTCGCGGTCACCATCCATCAGCAGGCCGCCGACGCCCGCGACGTCGAAGCCGACCGGGCCTCCGTGCGCAAGTCGTCCCGCCAGGTCTCCGTGGTCATCACCATCGTGGTCATCGGCTGCATGCTCAACAACGCCTGGTCGGGCTGGTACGAGAGCCCGATCGGGCAGATCGTGCTGGCCTTCCTGGGCGGCCTGTTCGCGTGGACCCTGGCGTGGCTGCGCCGTATCGCCCGCACCCAGCCCGACCCACGCCTGCTGGATCCGCTGCCCGTACACCTGGCCGTCGGGGAAGGGGAGGGCCGATGATTCCCATGAACGCGGTGCTTCCCGCGGCCGCCGCCGGCGTGCTGGTCGGTCTCGCCGTGCGGGCCGCCCTGCCTGCCAAGCCGGACCTGGCCAGCGTCCTGGACCATCTCGACGCACGCCACTTCACCAGCCCCGTGCCGGTGGCCGCCCCGCACGGCGCCCGTGGCCTGCCGGAGAAGGTCGGCGCCCGGCTGCTCGATGAGTTCGGGGTTCGCCTCCGGCTGCCGCTCCGTGACCTCAGCCTGTTGCGGATCTCCCCGGCCGAACACCTCGGCAAGCGGGTCCTGTTCGCCCTGTACGGGCTGCTCGCCCCCCAGCTGCTGCAGGCGCTGCTCGCGCTGGCCGGAGTTCCGTTCCCGTTCGTCATCCCGGCCGGCGCGTCCCTGCTGCTCGGCGCGCTGTTCTGGCTCAGCCCCGGCCGCGACGTCAAACGGGACGCGGCCGCCGCACGCCTGATCGTCCGGCACGCCGCCGCCAGCTACCTCGAGCGTGTCGCTCTCGCCCGGGTGGCGAACTCCGGCGCCGCGCAGGCATTGACCCAGACCGCCGAAGTCGGCGACGGCTGGATCTTCCAGCGCATGCGCACCGTCTTCGACCATGCCGAGCTCGCCGGCATCACCCCGTGGGACGCCCTCAAGCAACTCGGCGAGGAACTCGGCATCCCCGAACTGACCCGGCCCGCCGACACCCTGGCGCTGGCCGGAGACGGCGCCGCCGTCTACACCACCCTGCAGGCCCAGGCCCGCCAGCTGCGCATCGCCTTGCTGGCCGACTCCAAAGCACAGGCCAACGAGGCCAGCGCCGCCATGGTCTTGCCCGTCACGTTCGGCGTGATCCTCATGCTCGCCTTCGTGATGATCCCGATCGTCAACACCATCCTCGCCGGCTGAACCTGGCCCTCGTCAAAGGAGACCGACCATCTCATGGACATCCAGATGATCACTGCTTGGCTTCGTGTCCGTGTCGAGGTGATGCGCGAAGCCCGCGACCAGGGCGCCACCAGCACCGAACTTGCCGTCATCGCCGGCTCCCTGCTGGTCGGTGCGGGACTGCTCGTCGTCGCCATCCGCACCAAGCTCGCGGAGAAGATCGGCATCATCGAGGGCGGCTGACAAGCCCAACGACCCGCAGGAGAGCGGCCACGATGAGAGAAGGGGGAAGAGGTGGACAGCCGACCGCAGCGCCGCAGGGCCCTGCACCGACGCATCCGGCGCATCCGCTGGGGCCGGGACGATGGCGTGGGCAGCCTGGAACTGGCCACCCTCGCCCTGGTCGTACTCGCGCTCGCCTTCACCACCATCCAGGTCGGCCTCTACTACCACGCCCGCAAAGTCGCCCAGTCCGCCGCCCGTCAAGGCGTGGACGCCGGACGGCAGTTCGGCGCCGACCAAGGCAACGGAGTCGTCCAGGCCCAGGAGTACCTCGCCCGCTACGGGGGCTTTGTGAAGGACTCTCAGGTCTCCTCAGGCGGCAGCACCGCCCAGCAGATCCGCATCACCGTCACCGGCGAGGTCGCCACACTGGTGCCCGGCCTGACGCTGCGCGTCACGCAGCATGCCGACGGCCCGATCGAACGCTGGACCAACCCGTGACCCGCCCTGGCCTGCTGCGGCTGCTGCGCCGCAACCGGGGCAGCTACGCGCTGGAGACGGCCGTCCTCGCCCCCGTCCTGATCGCTGTTCTCGGCCTGATGATCGCCTTCGGCAGGGTCACCGACGCCGAGGGCGCGGTCGATGCCGCCGCCCATGCGGCCGCCCGTGCCGCTTCCCTCGAGCGCGATGCCACAACGGCGCAGTCGGCTGCCCAGGACGCGGTCACCCGCAGCCTCGACGGCGACGGCGTCACCTGCCAGACCTCGAACGTCGCCGTCGGCACCTCCGGCTACGCCACCGACGTCGGTGAAGCCGCCACGGTCACCGCGACGATCGCCTGCACCGCGGACCTGTCCGACATCGGGCTGCCTGGCCTGCCCGGAGCCAAGACCCTCACCGCGTCATGGACCAGCCCGATCGACACCTACAGGGCAAGAGCTCTTGGGTTCGCGAATTCTGACGTGCCGTGGAGTACGAACCGAAGGGTGGGTGCTGAGCAGTGAGCGCGCGAGGGTATGTGGGTTCACGCTCCGCGCGTCGAGCGTGCTCTTGCTTGGCAGACGGATCGTGCTGTGAGCCAGACGTCCTCAAACTCTGCGACGGTGAGTTCCGGCGGATCGTGGGGATCCCACTCGTGGATGGGAACCTCCGCCGTGACACCGAAGGTCGCCTCGTAATCTGCGAGAGTTCCGGCCTGTTGGGCAGCTTCCCACTCGGTCAACGAGGCCGCGGCGATGGGCTTTTCGAGCGGTCCTTGGAGTTCAACCTGGCGGGTGACCCAGCCGTCGCCGTCGACCTCGAAGTAGAACCAGATGTCTTCCTCGGCCCAGTGGCTGCGGAACCAGCGTGTCATGGCGTCATTGTCCGTGATGGCGCTGGGTCATGCGGACGGGAAGGCATCACCGAAGCCGGGGTGGTCGACGACGTCGGTGTAGCGGAGGCTGGCGTTGATGGACAGGCCGAAATGATCGTGATCGCGTTACTTCACAGCCGCCTCGCCGCCGTGAAAGCTCGCCGCGAGGACGGCTCCCTGTCGTTGTTCTTCGCGGTGACCACCGTGGGCCTGCTGCTGGTCATGGGTCTGCTCGTCGACGGCGGCGGAGCCCTCAATTCCTCCAGCCGGGCCGAGTCTCTCGCCCAGGAAGCCGCCCGCACTGCCGGGCAGCAACTCGATCCCGCCCAGGCCATCCAGGGCACCGCGATCACCATCGACGCGGACGCCGCGCAGGGCGCAGCCCAGGACTACCTCGCCGCCGAAGGCGTCCAGGGGGATGTCCAGATCAGCGACGACGGGCAGACCATGACGGTCACCGTTCATGACACCTACAGCACCTATTTTGCGCAGCTGCTCGGCAAGGCAACCATCGATGTGACGGGATCCGCGACCGCGCAGCTGCAGACCCAGGCTGGAGACTGAGCCCCACCATGGCGTCTCGAACCCCCGTGCCTGTGCGCATCGTTGGCGTCCTGGTGCGTGCGCTGCTCGGCCTCGTTTTCCTCGTCGCCCTGCTCGCCGGCACCCCGTACGTCTTGCTGCTGATCGGCACCCCGCCCACTGAGTTGTCCGGCGGCATCGACGTCCTGTTGCGCCCGGATGACGGCACCCTGTTCTTTGCCGCCATCACCTGCATCGGCTGGGGGGCCTGGGCGGCGTTCACCTGGACGGTGATCCTGGAGATCATCGCCGTGGCCCGCCGCCGCTCCGCTCCCCGGCTGCGCGCTCTGGGCGGCATGCAGTCCTTGGCCTCGTTCCTCGTCGGCGGGATCGTGTTGCTCGCACCGACCGCGGCCTCCGCGACGACCTCGTCGCCTGCCGTGGCTGTCACCGCGCCCCAGAGTGCTGACGACAGCATGCCCAGCGCCGCACCGACCACGTCTGTGCCGGCTAGCGCCGCCAGCTCGCCCACGCACACCGTGACCTCGTCCATGGAACTGCCGTGGGACCTGGCCCAGGAGTATCTCGGCAACGGGCAGCGGTGGCACGACATCGCCGCCCTCAACCCCGACATCCCGGGCCTCGCTTCCGGCGATCAGTACCTGCCCAAGGGCTCGGTCATCAAGCTGCCCACCGACGCCCGCCCCTCGACACCGGCCGCAGCCAGCGAGGAGGAGCACGCGTCCACCGTCACCGTGCAGTCCGGCGACTACCTGTCGAAGATCGCCCAGGAGGAACTCGGCGACGGTGACCAGTGGCCCGAGCTGTTCGCTGCCAGCCGGGGCAAGCCGCAGCCGGACGCTCTGCCGGAGATCACCGACCCCAACGTGATCTACGCGGGGCAGCAGGTCACCGTGCCCGGCGCCCAGGCCGACCAGACCGATCCACCCCCCGACAGCGGGCAGGGCGCCGAAGGGAGCAGCCAGCAGCCCACTCCCCCGGCCACCCAGAGCCCTGACGGCGAGCAGAAGCCGGGCGATGGCACGGGGGATGCGCAGGCACCCGCACCGAGCCACAGCAGCGCGCCCGCACCCAAGTCGTCGGCTCCCAGCACACCGGCCGGCCCTCCCACCCGGCAGCCCGGTCAGGAGCAAGGCGCGCCCCCCGCGACGCCGCGGCCCAGCACCAGCGCCTCCCCTTCTGCCGCTTCCCCGTCGGCGTCAGCGGAGCCGTCCGGCTCCGCGGCCTCCTCCCCTGCCGCCGAGTCGCCTGGGCCGGCTCCGGCCGGCAGCCGGTTGAACCTGCGCACCGTTCTCGGCGCCGGCGCGCTGCTGGCCGGAGCCGTCACCGGTGCCCTCGCGCTGCGCAGGACGCTGCAGCGCCGCCGTCGCAAGCCGGGCGAGAAGATCGCCATCGCGCCCGAGCCGTCCACGGCAGAAGCTCAGTTGGCGGCGGCCGCCGAACCAGGCGGCACGGCCCGCCTGGACGTGGCCCTGCGGACTTTGGCCCACCAGGTGGCCGCCGGGAAAGACGCCACGGACCTGCCACAGCTGCGAGCTGCGCGGATCGGCACCCGTGCGGTGGAGGTGCTGCCCGAGGACCTCTCCCAGGAGGCGCAGGCGCCCTTTGTGTCCGGGAAGGCCGGTTGGTGGGTCCAGTCCTCTGATGCCGTCCTCTTGGACGAGGAGGCCGCCCGCGAGGTGCCGGCACCGTATCCGGGGCTGGTCACGATCGGCAGCACCGAGGCGGGTGACCTTCTGCTGCTCAACCTCGCGCACTTGCCCGCGTTGCTGCTGGACGGCAACCCGGTCCACATCAGCGAGGTGTGCACGTCGCTTGCCCTGGAGCTCGGGATGAGCCCGTGGGCGGCCGAGGCCGAGGTCGTCACCGTGGGCTTCGGCCAGGAGCTGCCGCAGTTGCTGCCCACCGCGCGGATCGCCCATATGCGGCAGGCCGCGCACGCGTTGCGCGATCTGAGCGAACGGCTGCTGGAAGCACACCAGATGCCAAAAACCCAGCATCAGCCGTATCTGCTGCTGTGCGCGTCGGCTCTGGACGCGGACACGGCCTGGCAGGTCGCCGAGGTCATCGACAGGTCCGGCACGGTCCCCGTCACGTTGATCGCCCCGGCGAGTTCGGCGGCCGCGAACTTCCCCGAAGCGGAGATCCTCAACGCCTCCCTCAGTGAACCGCAGACCCTCCACTACGCCGGCATCGACGTCACGGTGCAGCGCCTGGAGCACGCTGCCTACCTGCAGATCACCACCGCGTTGAAGGTGTCCGGGCAGCCGCCGCACGCGGCCGAGGGCCCTTGGCAGGACGTCCCCAACGAGCCCGACAGGATGCACGAGCCCGCCCAGCCCGCTCCCGAGGAGCCCAGCGCGCCCACAACCGCCGATACCACAAACCTCGCGCCGGCAGCGGCAACGGACGTGAGCGGCGAGGTCTTCCCGGCCCTGCTCGCCGCCACCACCGATCCGTCCGGACTTCGCCTCCTGCCCACCGCCACGACATCGACTCACTCCGCCGACGAGCCCGGCCCGGACACCGAAGCAGCGCCCTGGGCGCCCGCGGAGACGCCGGCCGGTGAAGAGGCCGCGCAGGCCGACGCCCACGAGGAGTCCGCCAAGGACAGCAAGACGGCGGAGGCTGAGGAGCGCGAGGCGCATGCCCTGCACGCGCCGGAGATCCGGGTCCTGGGCCCCATCGAGGTGACCGGCGTGGACAGCACCGGCCACGGCCCCCGGATGGCACAGCTCGCCGCCTTGCTCTTCTTCCGGCCCGGGCGGAGCGCGGACGTGCTGTGCTCCGACATGGATCCCGTCAGCCCGTGGTCGCCGAGCACCCTCAACGCCCGGCTACAGGGCCTGCGCCGCTGTCTGGGCAGCGATCCCGCCGGAGACCCCTACGTGCCGCGCCGCAGCTCCGGCGAGGACCCCTACCGGCTCTCCCCCGGTGTCCGCTGCGACTGGAGCCGCTTCCTGCAGCTCGTTGAACGTGCGCTGCCGCTGGGGCCGGCGGGCCTGACCGATCTGGAACGGGCGCTCACTCTGGTACGGGGCCGCCCGTTCGCAGGCAAGCCCCTGCCCTGGGCCGAGCCCCACCAGCAGGAAATGATCACGCGCATCATCGACGTCGCGCACACCGTGGCCACCTACCGCACCCCCGCGGGTGAGCACCACGACCTCAGCGCGGCCCGCCAGGCCATCGCGACCGGCCTCGACGCCGACGACACCGCGGAGCTTTTGTATCGCGACTGGTGCCGGATCGAGCATGCGGCCGGGAACAGGCAGGGACTGCACACCGCCATCACCCGCGTCCAGCAGGTCAACCGCGCACTCGACTGCTCCCTGGAGAGGGAGACCGAGCACCTCATCAACAACCTCCTCAACGCCACCACGACGAGGCAGGCCGATGGCACCTGATCCCCATCCAGCTGTCAGGCCCGGCCTTTCCCGCGTCACGGGAATCCGCCCGAGCGCCCGGCTCCACCCGGTCAACCACCCGCCGTGCACCGCCCCCCTATGAGGCCGTTCATGGAAAGGAGCAGCAGCGCGTGATGGCGAAGAGCGCCACCCCCGTACCGGAACCTCGCCCAGTACCCCGGATCCTGACCGTGACGGTCGTCTTCGGAGCGGTCGTCATCGCCGGTATCGGCTTCGCCGGTTCGTACGCGGCGGTACGCGAGCTCGCCCTCCAGAAGGGCTTCGGGAAATTCAGCTACCTCTTCCCGATCGGCATCGACATGGGCATCTGCGTCCTGCTCGCCCTCGACCTGCTCCTGACCTGGATCAGGATCCCCTTCCCCCTCCTGCGCCAGACGGCGTGGCTGCTGACGGCGGCGACGATCGCGTTCAACGGCGCGGCCGCCTGGCCGGACCCGCTGGGCGTAGGCATGCACGCCGTCATCCCGATCCTGTTCGTCGTCTCGGTCGAAGCGGCCCGGCACGCCATCGGCCGGATCGCGGACATCACGGCCGACAAGCACATGGAGGGCGTACGCCTCACCCGCTGGCTGCTCTCTCCGCTGCCGACGTTCCTCCTCTGGCGCCGGATGAAGCTGTGGGAACTCCGCTCCTACGAGCAGGTCATCAAGCTGGAGCAGGAACGTCTCGTCTACCAGGCCCGCCTGCGCTCCCGCTTCGGCCGCGCCTGGCGCCGCAAGGCCCCGGCGGAGTCCCTGATGCCGCTGAGACTGGCCCGCTACGGGGTGCCGCTGGCGGAGACCGCCCCCTCGGGCCTGGCGGCGGCGGGCATCGAGCCGGCGCTGCTGCCTCCGGCGCCCCGGCAGCAGACGGAGCCGGAGCAGGCCAACACCCCCGCAGCCACCCCCGCCCAGGTCAAACCAGCGGCACAGGCGGGCGCGGCAGCACCGCAGAGCGAGCAGCACCGCCAGGACCCCGACCACAACCCCGCCCCCTACCAACAACAGCAGCGGGACGACGCGCAAGAGCCGGAGCCGGGCACGAGCCCCCGGTTCGCGCCCCCGCAGCGGCAGGAGATCGCCTACGAGGGCGGCCACAACCCCGCGCACGCCCCCGCCGAACCCTACGAGCAGCGGCATGAGGAGCAGCAGTCCCAGCCGTACCAACCGGGTCCGCAGAAGGCGGGCGATTTGCCCATCCCGGCCGGCCCGGGCCGCACCCGCCAGCCCGGCAAGGACAGCACCCCGAAACCAGAACCCGGCCAACACCCACGTCCGCCCAGCCCTGTTGAAGCTCCCCCGCAGAAACCCGCACAACCTCTTGCGGCGCTTCCGGCACAGGCCCAGCACGCCCGCCCGGTGAAAGCCGCCCTGAAAAAAACACCGGAAAGCGGCACACCAGCACCAGTGCCAGTGCCATCCGAGCTGACCACCGTCGACCACTACTACCTGGCCTGGCAAGACTTCCAACACCAACACGGCCACGAACCCCAAGGCACCGAACTATCGCAATTCCTAGCCCACCGAAACGTCCTCGACCGCGAAGGCCAGCCCATCAAACCCAAAGCGCTGACCCGCTATTTCCACGAATTCCGGATCTACACCGTATGGGCAGAACACCGCACCCACACGCACAGCCCCGACCGCCACCAAATCGCCCACGACCTCACCAAACACGGGATCACCGCCCAATACAACAAACCAATCCAGCCACCCCACCTCAAAAAATACCTCGACAGCTTCGAACGCCGCTTCAACACCCTCACCCACCACCACAACAACACCACCCACAACCCACTCCCCTGACACCAACCCCCACAGCCGCGCAGCGTGAAGACATGGACGCCCACTCGGGCGACTACCTCGAGGCTGCAGACCAGCCAGGGAATTTCAGGATGGCGCCCCGTCTGGCGGGGGTTATCCGCCTCACCGGACCCCAGGACCCACCACGCCAGCTCGCGGCCCTGGGGCCGGCACCCAGGCGGCGGACAGCGACGACGTCCCCCGGGTGCAGAACCGCTCCGGCACCGAGCGAGGCACCATGTTCCATGGGATCCCACCGGAAGTGATCGATGCAGTTCCCCGAAGCTGTCGATGCGCTGCTGGCGTGGATCCACGCTGTCGGCGAGGATTCGGTCCGCGTCCAGACCTCATCCCTGAAGTCGATCTCATGACGCAGCACCGAGCCGTTTAGTTGTGGCGAGCGCTCCATTCGTGGTCCAGCATCGAGTGCACGACGGAATCACGCCACCTCCCGGCCTTTTGGATGTACTCCCGGATGACGCCTTCCTGGGTCATACCCGCCGCCGTCATCGTCCTTGCCGAGGCCTCGTTGAGAGGAGAGCGCGCGCCCCAGACACGGTGGAGACCCAGTTCCTCGAAGGCAAGGCCCAACAGGAGACGTACGGTTTCGACGCCGTAGCCGACGCCCCAGGCATCCGGGCGCAGCGCGAAGCCGAATGTGGCTCCGCGCTGCTGGTGTGGATCTGTGGCGATGCGGCCGAACCCGATCAGTTCGGCGGTGTCCCGCTCGATGACTGCGAGTGCGTACTCGGTGCGCGGCGTCGCGGTGGCTGAGGCGATGGACCGGGCCACGATGTCGCCCACCTGAGCACGGGAGCGCGGCTCGAACGACAGATGCTCCGTTGCCTCGGCGCTTCCGTAGATCGCGAACACCGCGTCCACGTCCTCGATCGCGAGTTCGTGGAGATCCAGGCGCTGGCTGGAACGCTTGACCGGGTACATGCGGGTCTCTACGACGCAGCCTGTTCGAGCAGTTCCTTCACCATGACCGCGTACAGCGGAGAGTCGGCGAACGGTTGGCGCTCGCCCGCCTTCTGGTACCCCCAGCTCTCGTAGCGTTCCTGGACCTTGGGGTGCGTGACGTCGACCAAGAGCACGGCAAGGGCCTCCGTACGGCCATCCAGGAGCGCCTTGTGCAGTTCCTCTGCCGCCCCCGACTTCCGCCATTTCGGACGCACCATCAGCTCGGAGACGGCGAAGGTGAGCGAGCTCTCCGGTTCCGGATAAGGGGTGTCGCGCCACCACTCGCGCCCCTTCGTCGCCGGCGCTCCGTAGGCGAAGCCCACCGGCTCATTTCCGTCGTAGCCGATGACACAGTGGTACTCCGGGTTTCCGCCCCAGTGGTCGACGAACCATGGGAAGCGTTCGTCGAACTCGCTCCCGACGTGGTACTCAGGGATATCGGCATGCACGTCGAGGAGCACCTGCCGAATCTGGGGCAGGTCGTCGTGCCCGTAGTGGCGAAGGTCCATCACTCGTCAGCTCCATTTCGTGCGCAGCTCATCGGCCCATTCGTAGGCGCGGGGTGATCTTGGCGCCAGGCTCAGTAGGTCGCGGTGGAAGTCGCCGAGCAGCGTTCGCATCCGACCGGGTATTGGGTCACCTCCCATGATGTCGAAGACTCTGGACGCTGTGGCACACCCGAGTTCGACGTCACCCTGGTGAAGTTGCGCGAGGCCGAGCCGCGCCGTGGCGAGCGCCCGGTTGCGCTGGAACCGGGCGGGGAGCGCGGCCAGCGCCTTGTGAGAGGACGCCTCAGAAGCAGCGGGCATCTTCAGATTTTCCTGGACGATGCCGGTCATGGCGAGCAGCTCAGCTGGCCCGTAGAAGTGGATCCAGCTCGGCCGCTCAAGTGGGGTCGCCTTCGCCAAAGCCTCCTGCGCATACCCGATGCGACGCAGAGCCTGCTGGTCCTCCCCGAGGTTGGAGAAACCGATTGCGGTTCGAGCATGGGCAAAGGATGCAAAGAACGGATCCTTGCGAGTAATCGGGAGATTCTGGGCGGCCCGAGCCGCTGCGAGGGCGTCCGGGAAGCGTTTCTGCTGGTGAGCGAGCATAGCGATCGAGTTCCACACCCGGAGCTGGATGATGTGGTCCTGCGCCATTCCCGCAAGGGTCATCGCCCGCTCTAGATACCTCTGGGCTCGGGCGAGGTCACGCGAGTCGATACAGCACCACGCGGCCAGAGCCGTGAAGTCCGCAGCGACTCCGTACAGGCTTCGTCGCACCCGTTCTCCAGCAACGCTTTGCTGCTGTAGGTCGAGAGCCCTCGTCGCCCAGGTAAGTGCGTCTTCGACGAGGGTCGTCTGGCTGTCGTCCAGGGTCGTTTGGCCACCGTGACGGTCGTCGAGCAGCGTCAGTTCGTTGATCTGGCCTTGCAACCTGTGAACGTCGGCCATACCAACACGGGCGGGCGGGGTCACCAGGTGGGGCGTTGCCGCGGCGGCGGCCGTACCTGCTGCTGAAGTGATGAAGCGGCGACGCCGCACGTGCTCCTCCGGCGGTGCTGCGGTGGTGCGTGCTGGGTTGAACCCTAGGTCTTCCACCGAGCAGCCGAAAACCCTCTCCAGCGCGACCTTGGTGTTCCCTGCCGGACGTCGCGTCGATCCGTTGAGGAGCCGCCGGATCGTTCTGTCGGAGAAAGTGCCCGGTTTGCCTGTCGCCGCCTCAAGAGCTTCATTCATCTGACCGGCTAACTCGTCTTGATTCAGCCCAAGTTCAGCTAACCGGGCCGCAAAGACGACGTTCACTCCCATGTGAAGAACGTAGCCGTCCGGATAGCCCTCAGCCATGCCAAAGGTAATGAGAGTGCAAAGTTGTCCGGTTGGTTGCAGGTAGGCGAAGGCCAACTTGTCCTGTAGCAGGCGGGAGATAAGCGGTTACCTGAGTGACGCCCCGACCACCACTCCGGTGTCGTCGTATCCACCGGCGCGGAAGAGGGTGATTCCTTCCCTGGGCGTAGGTCTGCACCTCCCGTGCAGGTCCCAGGGAAGGGATCGACCACCGCGCCGCCCGGCGAGGCCAAATTATGAGCCAGGAGTTCACGTGAGCCTGCAGATGCATCGCACCGCATTTCTCGCCGCGGCGACGCGTAAGGCGTCTTCAGGCCCCGATGCGCCGGCAGTTCCCCAGCGGTCCGGCCGGATCGTCCCCGGGTGCTGACTCCCGGAAGCTGATCGCTAAGTGAGGACGCATGAAGGATTCGGCATGACACCGACTGCGCCCATCGTGCAGACGGACCCCAGTGCCGCCCCTCGTCTCGGCGTGCGCACCGGCCTTGCGGTGTCCTTCGCCCGCGACAGCGGCTCCACGGCCGGCACGATCACGGAAGTAGACCGAGCCGTACCACGGCGCGTACGCCGCATCGTCCGGGCCGGGCTGAGGCACTGGGGCCAACCAGACCTCATCGAGTCCGCCGAGCTCCTTGTCACCGAGCTGGTCACAAACGCGTTCAAGCACGGTCGCGGTGATGTCGGGGTACGCCTGTACCTCACCGTCAGCCACCTCCTGATCGAGGTGCGGGACGGCTCTCACGAACTTCCCGTGCCGAGCAACGCAGGCCTTGAGGACGAGGACGGCCGCGGCCTCTTCCTCGTCAATGCCATCGCCGAGGCCTGGGGCGTCAGCCCTGACGGCACGACGACCTGGTGCTCCCTCCCCCTTTGAGAAGGACCGACGACATGGAACCCGCCGCGGCACCAGCCCCGGGCTTAGCCGACCGCTCCAGCAGCTCCCCTCTACCTCGGCCTCAACGTCCGCAGGAGTGGCAACGCCTCTTCCCCATCAAGCCGGTGACGGTACGGCGCGCTCGTACGTACGCCTGCACACGGCTCACGATGACGAGCCGGCCAGGAGACCAGGAGGGCGCCACCCGCATCGTTGCCGAGCTGGTGAAGAACGTCATCGATCGTGTCGGACCGCAGCACGGTGAAGGCGAGCTCGTGCTGGATGTGGTCGTCGCCGAAGACGAGACGCTGCTGATCGCCGTGACGGACCCGAGCCCGCAGTTCCCCGACTTCCTCAAGGCGGTCTCTGCGCAGAAGAGCACGGGCCTTTCGTTGATCCGCGAGCTTGGCGGCGAGAGCACCTGGAGACCAGCGGCGGACGAGCACAAGCGTGAACTCTGCGCAGGGCTGCGTCCGCCATCCGATCGGTCCTGCATTCCCCCAGAGGACGTGATGACGACGACAGCCCTACGGACGCCTCGCGCGGTTACCCGCCGCGGGAGCGACGTGATGAACGAGCGCTTCAAGGTCGCCCCTGGCTGCGGTGACGCATCGCCCCGGCGCGAGGACGCATGCCGGGTAGGGATCATGCGCCGGATCGCCGCCGCGCGTCTGAGGTACTGCGGACTCGATGCGATGGCTGACGAAGTGATGGTGATCGTCTCGGAGTTGCTCACCAACGCGCTTGTGCACAGCGGCACCACGGAGATCAGCCTGAGCATTTGCGTCCAGGACGGATTCCTGCGGATCGCTGTCGGTGATGGCATGGCCGGCAGTGCCGAGCCCGAAGCCGCGGGCGAGACCGCCGAGTCGGGGCGGGGCCTGATGCTCGTCGAGGCTCTGGTGCGAGAGAGCGGCGGCACCTGGGGAACCAGCGACGGCGGAGCCACGACCTGGTGCTGCCTCACCGTGCCAGGGGAGGACGGCGACGTCCCGCTATCGGGAGCAACGCGTGTCCGGCTCCGCCTGGTCGACCGCGAAGCCCCCTAACCCACCCCTCCGTCCGGAGATCCCCCAATGACCTCGTCTCCCGCGCGGCTTCCCGCGCGCTCAGCCCAACCGGCCGTCACAGAGCAGGAAATCAGCGCCATCGTGATCCCACTGCCCATCCGCGATGAGCCCCGCTGGCAGTGGAAGCGGGCGTTCACGGCCGATGAGAACGCTCCTGGTCTTGCCCGGGTGCACACCCGCACTCGCCTCACCGTCGCGGGCTGGACGGGCTCCATCGAAATGGGTGCCCGGATCGCATCCGTACTGATGGACAACGCGGTCAAGCACGCCCACGTGTCCGCCGGCGACATACTCGTGCTGCGCCTGGCGATCCTCGCGACGGGTGAAGTCCTCATCGAGGTCACAGACCCGTCCCCCGACTTCCCCAACTTCACCGCGGCCGTTGAGTGGGAGCCGGCCGACGGCAGCGACGAGCGCCGAAGTCTGTGGTGGGTGCGCCAGTGCAAAGGCCGGGTCTCCTTCACGCCGACGGAGGATCAATCGGCGAAGACCGTGCAGGTCCTCATCGCCTCCGGGGAGGTCTCGGCATGAGCGCGCTTCCCCAGCGGGTCATCGACCAGTTCACAGCTCCCGTGGATGCCGCTCCCGCCACGTTCCAGGCCAGGCCAGACCATGTCCGGCCCGAAGACGTCGCCCCGGACATGGGTGATCTCGCCGCCCGGGTGCGGAACCTCATGGAATTACAACAGGGGCGCCCCTTGCAATTGCCACTTGGCGGCAGCCTGTTCGACGTTGTGGTCACTGCTGCCGGTGATGCCGCTCGAGCGGTGGTCAGCCTCATGGATGACGTCCAGTACGACGGCTGCGGGCCCGTCATCGATGACCCAGAGAGGTCGTGGATGTGCTGGCTGGTCCCGCCCGGCACGAGTGACCAATGGGCCCCGAGCCGCTACGGCGTGTGCCTGGGGCGGCCGTACCAGATCGTCCTACCGCAGATGACCACAGCAGACCCGCCGGGCGCGTACTGGCTTCGGCCCTGCCGCGGCGACCGGCTCGTGCCACCGATCGCCTTGCGGCAGTTGCTCGATCAGTTCCAGCCCGGCCCGGTACCGCACGAAACCCTCATGGGTTCGTTGCTGAGCGGAACGACGTGACCGTCCACAACAGATGAGAGAGAAGAGCAGACGCGTGCGTACCTCGACCGAGCCGGGCCTGATCCCTTTCATCACGCAGAGGGAGGGGGAGGAAGCCGCGCCGGCCAACCTCATGATCTACAGGCACACCTCCGGGCCCCGGCTCTACTACACGGACGAGGACCCCAGGGACCGGCCCATGCGGGGGGTGCTGTGGGCACGGTGCGGCTTCAGTCCCAGGGACGGCCGCGGCATGCCGACGGGCGCTCCTCAGTGGAAGCTCATGCACCCCTACCGGCAGATGATGACCATGCAGAGCCTGCGCTGCCAGGTCTGCCAGGGGCCGGCACGGACTGCCCTGGGGTTCATCTTCCTCGCCGGTCCCAGGGACGAGGACCCTACGCAGCCGACGATCTTCACGAATCAGCCCCCGGTATGCCCCAAGCACGCTCGCGCCGCCGCTGGGCTCTGCCCGCATCTCGAGAAGGACCCGATGGTCTTCCTCGCGAGGAGTGCCCCCCTGTACGGAGTCCACGGCGCCATCTACGGCCTCAACGCGGACCACCAGGTGCACGTCGTCGCGAATCCGCACCAGTACCTGCCCTTCGGGCATCCCAACCTTCCCACCCTGCTCGCCTCGCAGCTGATCCGCCGCCTGAGCTCCTTCCGCATCCTCGCCATGGACGAGCTGACGCAGGAGCTGGCGGCGCTCACCGCACCGACCTGACCTTGGCGTCGGCTGAGTTCGGCGCGGACACCCCGGTGGCGGTGCTGGACGAGGAGACCACGGCCGACCGGATCAGCAGGTCACTCCCTGCCAGCGACGGTGTTCGCCGTGGCCGGCTGCGGCGCTACCGCAGATAATCAATAGCCTCGGCTCCAAGGACGTTCAGAAGAGCCAGAGCGTCGGCGCCAGAGGATCCTGGCGGCGCGCTGTAGAGCACGAGGTGCTGGTCGCGGTCCGTGAGCGTGAGCGTGTCGCAGTCGACGGTGATCTCCCCGACGGCCGGGTGGCGGAAGGTTTTGGTGAGCATCGGCGCGGCCTGCACGTCGTGCCGCGCCCAGAGCCGGGCGAAGTCGGGGCTGGCGTTGCGGAGTTCGTCGACGAGGCCGGTCACCGCGGGATCGGTGGGGTAGCGGGCGAGGGTGGCGTGGAGCTCCATGACGACTTGGTGGCGGAACTCGGCTGCGTCGGAGATCCCGTACAGCGTCGCATCAGGTCGCTGCGGCCCGAGGAATGCCCGGCGCGCGAGATTGCGGTCCTCTGGGGCGAGCTGGGCAAAGTCCTCCATGAGCGCGGCTGCAAGGTGGTTCCAGGCGAGCACCTCGAATGCGGCGGACATCACGAAGGCGGCCGTCTGCGGCAGCCGCTCGAGGAGGGCGAGGATGCTGGGGCGGACGTCGCGCTGGTGCAGCCGGGTACGGGTCGGCGCGGTCCCCGCGAGGACGTGGAGGTGGTCGGTCTCGGCGTCGGTGAGCCGCAGCGCGCCTGCGATCCCGGCGAGGACCTCGCCCGACGGTCGCGGCGCCCTGCCCTGCTCGAGCCGGATGTAGTACTCCGTGGAGATGTGCGCGAGGACCGCGGCCTCCTCGCGGCGCAGACCCGGTGTCCGGCGTCGCGGGCCGGCGGGGAGGCCGACGTCCTGTGGCCTGAGCCGCTCGCGGCGGCTGCGGAGGAACGCCCCGAGCTCCTGTTTGTCCATATGCCAAGTGTGCGCTCTGCCCGGCGGCGGATCCTGGTACTGCCTGTGCCTGTATCCGGCCGGGGTGCGGCCCGACGCTGTTGTCATGACGAACAACACCAACCACATCGACAGCGCACCCATCGGCCTGCTCACCAGCAAAGTTGTGTTCATCACCGGCGCCAGCCGCGGCATCGGGGCGGCCGCGGCCCGGCTCTTCGCCTCCGAGGGCGCCGCCGTCGTGCTCGCCGCCCGCAGCACCGACGCCCTCGACCGCATGATCACCGAGATCCGCGCCGACGGAGGCGTCGCCGACGCCGTCACCTTGGACCTCGCCGACCGCGCCAGCATCCGCGCCGCCATCGACCACGTCGAAAAGCTGCACGGACGGCTCGACGGCGCCTTCAACAACGGCGCGGTCCCCCAGCAGCAGTTCGGCCCGGTCGATACCACCAGCGACGAGGACATCGACGAGCAGTTCGCCGTGAACTTCCGCTCGCACTGGACCGCCATGACCGCCGAGGCCGCACTCATGCGACAGGGCCGCGGCGGGGCGATCGTCAACACCTCCAGCATCGGCAGCCGCCGCGCGAACCCCGCCCTGCCCGCGTACGGCGCCATGAAGCGCGCGCTCAACAGCCTCACCGAGACCGCCGCGGTGAACTGGGCCGGTGACCGTATCCGGGTCAACGGCATCACTCCCGGCGGCACCTCCACGGACATGATCGACACCTGGGAAGCTGCGACTCCCGGCATCGTCAAGCAGATGACCGCGACGATCCCGCTCGGCCGGATGGCCGAGCCCCGGCAGATCGCCGAGGCGGCCGCGTGGCTGCTCAGCGACCGGGCCTCGTATGTGACCGGCGCGATCCTGCCGGTCGACGGCGGCGCCGGCGCCTGAAAGGGAGAGGAGTCAGCTTGCCGCGGCAGGTCCTTCGGCTCGTGCCCGTGTGCCCGCGAGACGGTAGGAGTCGGTGCCGGTCTCGATGATCGTGACACGCTCTGCACTCAGCAGCACGCACACCCGCTGCCCCAACGCCGGCACCGACGTTCCCGTGGAAGAGGTCACACGAACCCATCCTTCACAAGGCGAGCAGTGCCCTGAATCCCCCACCGCCCAGCTCCGGCCGGAGGAGCGTTAAAGCTCCACACCTGGTGCGGGGTGTGGAGCCCAGCCCACTCAGCGGAAGGGACCGCCAGTCGCGAAGGCATGGGCTGCAAAACGCTTGCCCATGCGACGGTACGCGGCGGCGGTGGGGTGAAGACCATCGGCCAGGTCGTCCGCGAGCTACAGACACTCCTCGCCCTCTGGACCGGTACCTGCCCCACCTGCCACCGCGACATACCCACACCAATACGCACCTGACCAAGCCCTACTAGTAGACTGTCGCAGCTAATGTTTGGGATAGAGGTGGCGCAGTTTGATGCGTGCATCGTGGGTGGTGAACTGCCAGTCCACCTGACGTTGGTCGGTGTTGGTGGCGTTCTGCCAGGCCGAGAGTT
>NZ_JBQQCG010000053.1:0-80088 GCF_052245575.1 Streptomyces sp. 2A115
TGACCGCACTCGGTGCTGTATTCCGGCCTCAACTGCCCCCAGAACGCCTACGGACCATGGTCCGCGTCGCGGAAGACGCCGGGCTGGAGGAACTCTGGTTGTGGGAGGACTGTTTCCTGGAAGGAGGGATCTCGGCGGCGGCAGCAGCGCTCGCCTGGACGGAACGCCTGCGGGTGGGAGTGGGGTTGCTGCCCGTGCCCCTGCGGAACGTCGCCGTGACCGCGATGGAGGCCGCCACCCTGCACCGCCTCTTCCCGGGCCGAGTCATCGTGGGCGTCGGCCACGGCGTACAGGACTGGATGGGACAGGTCGGGGCGAGGGCCGAGTCGCCTGTGACGCTTCTGCGCGAGCACCTCGTGGCGTTGCGCGCGCTGCTGCGGGGCGAGCGCGTCACCACGAACGGCCGGTACGTGAAGCTCGACGACGTCGCCCTCGACTGGCCCCCGGAGGCGGCGGTGGAGATCCTCGCGGGAGCCACCGGCCCGCGTTCGCTCCGGCTCTCCGGAGAGGCCGCGGACGGCACCATCCTCACCGCGAGCACATCACTCGAGGGCGTACGAAAGGCGCGCCGACTCATCGAAGAGGGGCGGAAAGTGGCCTCTCGTACTGACGATCCCCACCGGGTCGTCGTCTACCTCCTCACCGCCACCGGTCCGGACGCAGCCGCCCGTCTCCGGGCCGAGCTCGAGACCGAAGACCTTGCGTCGGTCCCCGCCCTCGGAGTCGCCGGGAACGCCGAGACGGTCGCCAAGGCCGTCGAACGCCTCGCGGAAGCCGGCGCCGACAGCGTGATCCTCCAGCCGACCGCCGACGAACCGGACCCCGAGGGCTTCATCCGCTTCGCGGCCGAGGACGTACGCCCCCTCGTCCCGTAAGCCCCAGCCCAGCCTGGCTCCAGCCCCGTCGTCGCTCATGCCGACTGTCAGTACCCGGTGCCAGACTCCGTCGCCATGAGCGACGACGCGCAGGCACACGCAGACGCAGACGCACACGCACATCTGAGAGCTGTGGAAGAAGCCGACCTTGACGTGTTCCGCGAGTAGGAACACGACACCGAGGCGACCCGGCGATACTCCCCGACGTCCGGGTCGTCCGGGATGCCTAGGACCCGCCTCGCGGGCGATCCCCCGTCGCCCCGTCGATCAACTCCCGCACGATGTCCATGTGTCCCGCATGCCGAGCCGTCTCCTCGATCATGTGGATCAGGACCCAGCGCAACGATGCCCCGCCCTCGCGCCACGCGGGCTTGCCGAGGGTGTCCAGCGGCAGCTCGGTGATCACGAGATCGGCCGCTGCTCGCGCACGTCCGTAGAAGTCCACGATCCGGGCTGTCGTCTCACCGGGGCCGACAGTCATGTCCTCCTCCGTGTACGGGTCGAACCAGAGCGGCTCCACCTCACGGCCGAACGTCGAGCAGAACCAGCCGTATTCGATCGAGCCGAGGTGCTTCACCAGCCCCAATAGGCTCGTGCCGGACGGCGTCATGGGCCGGCGCAGCTGCTCGTCGTCCAGCCCCTCCAGCTTCCCGAGCACGGCGTCCCGCTGGCGGTCGAGGCTCGCGTGCAGGCTCTCCTTCTCGTCGCCGGCGTACGGCATCCCAGATCCCGGAGCAGTCATACCGCGAACGTAACAGCGGCGACCGACAACGCCCACGAACAACGACGACCACGGACAGCGCCCACCGACAACGCCCACCGACAACGCCCACCGACAACGCCCGAAGAGCCACGCCCCCGGACAAACCAGTCGCGGTACCAAAACCCCACCTGCCACCATCACCGGATGAGCCGGATCACCCGTACCTCCAAGGAATTCGAAGAACTCGTCTCAGAAGCCGAAGCCGCCCCCACCGAAGGGTGGGACTTCTCGTGGTTCGAGGGGCGAGCCACCGAGGCGCGGCCCTCCTGGGGGTACGCACGGGCCATGGGGGAGCGCCTGGCCAAGGTGGAGGCCGCTCTCGACATCCAGACGGGCGGCGGCGAAGTCCTCGCGTCGGCAAGGGAGTTGCCGAGGCTCACCGTCGCCACCGAGGGCTGGCCCCCGAACGTCGCCAAGGCCACCGCCCTCCTGCACCCGCGCGGCGCGGTGGTCGTCGCCTCGCCGGAGGATGCCCCGCTGCCGTTCGGTGACGCGGCGTTCGATCTCGTCACGAGCCGGCACCCGGTGCGGGCGCACTGGACGGAGATCGTCCGCGTCCTCAGGCCGGGTGGGACGTACTTCGCCCAGCACGTGGGCCCCGACAGCGCCTACGAGATCGTCGAGTTCTTCCTCGGATCGCAGCCCGACGCCCAGCGCAACGCCCGCCACCCCGACCGCGAGCGCGCCGGGGCCGAGGCCGCCGGGCTCGAGATCGTGGACGTGCGTGCGGAGCGGCTGCGGATGGAGTTCCACGACGTCGGAGCTGTCGTGCACTTCCTGCGAAAGGTGGTGTGGATGGTCCCCGGCTTCACCGCCGGCCAGTACCTGCCCCAACTCCGCGCCCTGTACGAGCGGATCGAGGCGGAGGGCCCTTTCGTGGCGCACAGCACCCGCCACCTCATCGAAGCACGCAAGCCGTAGGCCCGTAAGCCATGGGCCCGTAAGCCATGGGCCCGTAAGCCATGGGCCCGTAAGCCATGGGCCCGTAAGCCATGGGCCCGTAAGCCATGGGCACGCAAGCCGTAGGCGAACCGGGCGAGCCCCCCGCACGCTCAGGCTTCGTCCCGCAACCCCAACCGCAGGTGCTCCACATGGCGCAGCGCCTCCTCCAGCAGCTCCGCGACGTGGTGGTCGTACAGCGCGTACACGATCGACCGTCCGCGTCGCTCACCCGTGACGAGCCCGAGGTTCCGCAGCAGCCGCAGCTGGTGTGAGCACGCCGACTGCTCCAGGCCCGCCGCCTCCGCCAGCTCGCCGACCGCGCACGGCCCCTCGCGCAGGCGCGCCAGGATGCGCAGCCGGGAAGGCGTGGCGAGGGCCTGGAGCGTCGCGGCGACGTCCGCGGCGCCGACGGCGTCCAGACGTTCGCGGGTGGTGCTCTTCTCGTCGACTCCATGGCCCATGCCGTCATCGTATCGATCCGGACGCGCCAACAGTCGGCATGAATGAAGAGGTGTTCATGTATTCCTGTACGGTGGCCGCATGGCCGTCCTCACCTCCGCACGCCCAGACACCAAGTCCCCCACCCGCGCCAAGCCGAGCCGCACCCGCTTCCTCGCCCTCCCCGAAGCCCGCTGGGCCGCCGCCTCCACGGTGGCCTTCCTGCTCGCGCTGCCGCTCCAGCTGTTCGACGCGAGCGCCTGGCTGTGGGGCCCGCTGTACGCGGCCGCTTACGTCACCGGCGGCTGGGAGCCCGCCCTCGAAGGGCTCAGGACGCTGCGCGAGAAGACACTCGACGTCGACCTGCTGATGATCGTCGCGGCGCTCGGCGCGGCCGCGATCGGCCAGGTCATGGACGGTGCGCTGCTGATTGTCATCTTCGCCACCTCGGGCGCCGTGGAGGCCCTGGCCACCGCCCGCACCGAGGACAGCGTCCGCGGCCTCCTCGACCTGGCGCCCCAGACGGCCACGCGCCTGGGTCCCGGCAGCGGTACGGAGGAGACGGTCGCCGTCGACCGACTCGCCATCGGGGACGTGGTGCTGGTACGCCCCGGCGAACGCGTCGGCGCCGACGGCCGCGTCCTCGACGGCGCGAGCGAGATCGGCCAGGCGACCATCACCGGCGAACCCCTGCCCGTACCGAAGGCGGAGGGCGACGAGGTCTTCGCCGGCACCCTGAACGGCGCCGGCGCCCTTCGCGTCCGCGTCGAGCGCGACCCCTCCGACACGGTCATCGCCCGCGTCGTCGCGCTCGTCGAGGAGGCGTCCCGCACCAAGGCGCCGACTCAGCTCTTCGTCGAGCGCATCGAGAACCGCTACGCGCTCGGCATGGTGGCCGCGACCGTCCTCGTCTTCGTCGTCCCGCTCGCCGTCGGCGCCGACCTGACCAGCGCACTGCTGCGTGCCATGACCTTCATGATCGTCGCGTCCCCGTGCGCGGTGGTCCTGGCGACGATGCCGCCCCTCCTCTCCGCGATCGCCAACGCGGGCCGCCATGGCGTCCTCACCAAGTCCGCCGTCGTCATGGAGCGGCTCGGCCAGGCCGACACCATCGCGTACGACAAGACCGGCACCCTGACGGAGGGCGATCCCCATCTCACCAAGGTGATCCCGGAGCACCCCTTCTCCGAGGACGAGTTGCTCGCCCTCGCCGCCTCAGCCGAGCATCGCAGCGAGCATCCGATCGGCCGCGCGATCGTGGCGGCAGCACAAGACCTCCCGCATCTCATGCATCTCCAGTACCTCCCGTACCTCCCGCATCTCCCGCGCCAGGAGGCCTACGACTTCCAGTCCGCCCCGGGCCGCGGAGTGACCGCAGTGGTGGGCGGGCGTGAGGTGGAGGTCGGCTCACCCGAGCGCCTCGGCGAGCGGACGGCGCCCGACGCCGAGGGCACCGCGGTCGTCGTCCGCGTGGACGGCGAGCGGGCCGGCTGGCTGCTCCTCGCCGACCGGCTCCGCCCGGGCGCCCCCGCCGCCGTCACGGCTCTGAACCGCCTCACCACCGCCCCGCCCGCCCTCCTCACCGGCGACAACCACCGCGCCGCCCACGCCGTGGCCGAACGGACCGGCATCCCGCCCGAGGGCGTGCACGCGGACCTGCTCCCGCATGAAAAGGCCGACATGGTAAAGGAGTTGGGCGGCAACGTTCTCTTCATCGGTGACGGCGTGAACGACGCGCCCGCCCTGGCCGCCGCCCACACCGGCGTCGCGATGGGCCGCGGGGGCTCGGACCTCGCCCTGGAGACCGCCGACGCGGTGCTCGTCGCCGACGACCTCACGGCCGTCCCCAAGGCCGTCGCCCTCTCCCGACGTGCCCGCCGCCTGGTCATCCAGAACCTGTGCGTCGCGGGCGCGTTCATCACCGCCCTGGTGATCTGGGATCTGGCCGGTCACCTGCCTCTGCCTCTCGGCGTCGCCGGCCACGAGGGCTCCACGATCCTGGTCGGCCTCAACGGCCTGCGCCTGCTGCGGGAGAGCGCTTGGCGGGAATGAGCCCATGGCCGACCGGAGTTGTCGTTCACCGCGCCGCGCGAGACTCGTCCCATGTGATCCTCGATGTCATGGCAGCGACGACGTCAGGCCGAAAGAGGTCGGATTCGGATTCCGTCCGCTGCCCCGGTTTGGGAGGAGTTGGCCATGTCGAAGGGCAAGGGTCCCTACAGCTGTGGTCTGGACGCCGCCGTGGACGTCGTGGGCGGCAAGTGGAAGCCGATGGTCCTGTGGGCGCTGCACGAGGGCGGGACGCTGCGCTTCGGGGAGCTGCGCCGGCATGTCTCGGGGGTCAGCGAGAAGGTGCTGAGCCAGCAGCTGCGCGAGCTGGAGGCGGACGGTGTGGTGCACCGCGAGGTGTACGGGGAGGTGCCGCCCCGGGTCGAGTACTCGCTGACCGAGCTGGGCAAGGCGTTGAACACCGCCCTGCTCCCACTGGGCGAATGGGGCGATCGACACATGAGGGAAATTATCCGCCGTAAACACCCAGAGTTGAGCAAAGAGCCATCGATCGCCGCGGTCCAGTCCGGATGAGGACCTGGAAAATCCCGGGAAACCTCACAGAGTTCCCACATCGTTATGCCGAATGGCTCGATGCACTCCTCCGTCTCGCGTAAGTTCAGACCAAGGTAATTCGCGTGAGCAAAGCCGCGCGTGACGGTACCGCGCAGCGGAGGGGGCTGCGCGGTGCCCCTGCCACCAGCACCACTGGACCCGGTGTCCTGTCACCGGCACCACCACCGGACCCGGTGCCCCGCCACTGGCACCAGCACCGGACCGCCCGCGGAAGCCGGTACGGCACCCCGAAGGCCCGCACGTCGCCTCAGGCGTTCCGCCTCAGATGTCCCGCACCGAGACCAGCGCCCCGCGCCGCAGCCCCCACCGCTCCATCGCCCCGGCCTCCGCCTCCAGCACGTGCCGGGCCCGGAACCTGGGCAGCCCGATCCGTCCCGGGCGCATGGTCCGGACCGCCAGGACCCGCAGCTTCCGGTCCAGGTAGGCGACGTCGACCGGAAATCGCATCCCCAGCGTGTGCACCGCGCTCGCCGGTGTCAGCAGCAGCGCTCCCTCGATCCCGTCCCGCCCGAGCAGCCCGCGCCGCCGTGCCCGGCCGGACTCGGCGAGCTCAAGTGGTACGGGGTCCGGTGCGTGTGGGGTCATGAGCGTGGCCATGGCTGCGAAGTTAGCGCCGGCGTCAAGTGGACGTCGGTGTCCGCGTCACCCTTGGGGCGTACGTCCGAGGCATGTGGCCGAATGTCCCAAAACAATCCCCGAACCCCCTGGATCCCTCCGGATATCTCTCGATTCCCTTGGAATCCGCTGTTATTCGGCCATGATCCGACCCTGAATGAACGGTTCCGCACCCACTCAGGCGTTGTCGGGCGATTTCGGAGAGTAGTTGTGGCACGCCGATGTACGCGTCATCCCTCACGAAGGGTTATGGTGGAAACCCCCCCTCGGGCCGGTCCGTCTCCCCCCCACGGACCGGCCCGTTTTTTTGTGCGCTGCCACGCGCCTGGCGTACGCCCCCGCCGCAACCTCGCCTCCGTGCGGCTCGCTGCCGCTCGAGGTGCGGCTCCCGCAACTCGGTCCCGACGCTCCCGAGGATCGGCCCCACCCAGTGGCGACCGGCGAGCGCTCGGCGAGCGGGAGCCCTTGTACCCCAAGGGGAAATGGCCCTCGCACAGCGGTAGGGTGTCGCCCTCGGGGACTGCCGTCTGCACGGAGGGGCTGACAAACACGTGAACCTGCGCGACAACCTGCGCCGCTTGCTGGTCAGGTTCTATGCACGCAGGGTGGAAGGCCACCTTGACCACGACCAGGTGCCCAAGCACATCGGGGTCATCATGGACGGCAATCGGCGCTGGGCGAAGGCAGCGGGCAGCACCGCCGCTCAGGGGCACCGGGCCGGAGCTGACAAGATCGAGGAGTTCCTCGGCTGGTGCTCCGAGACCGACGTCGAGGTCGTGACCCTCTGGCTGCTGTCGACGGACAACTTCGACCGCCCCAAGGAAGAGCTCGTACCGCTGCTCGGCATCATCGAGAACGTCGTACGCTCCCTCGCCGCCGACGGTCGCTGGCGCGTGCACCACGTGGGCACGCCCGACATCCTGCCCTCGCCGATGCAGACCGTCCTGAAGGAGGCCGAGGAGACCACCGCGCACGTGGACGGGATAGTCGTGAACGTCGCCATCGGCTACGGCGGCCGCCAGGAGATCGCCGACGCCGTGCGCTCGATGATCCTCGACCACGCCGACAAGGGCACCTCGATGGAGGAGCTCGCCGAGAACGTCGACATCGACATGATCGGCAAGCACCTCTACACCAGCGACCAGCCCGACCCCGACCTCGTGATCCGTACGAGTGGCGAGCAGCGGCTGTCCGGATTCATGCTCTGGCAGACGGCCCACTCCGAGTACTACTTCTGCGAGGTCTTCTGGCCGGCCTTCCGCAAGGTCGACTTCCTGCGCGCCCTGCGTGACTACGCGGCGCGACACCGGCGTTACGGAGGCTGAACCTCCGGATGTGTTCCCGCCCACAGGGAGCACCCTCAGGGACGTACGTCATCAGGAGTTAACGAGCGCGCCGTTATATGTCCTGGCATGGCCGCGCTCGTTCGAGGGCATAAGCCATGCAGGTCGACGCCCGAACCACGGGTGTCGTATCTCAGCGGACGGCACGGGGCCGTCCGCCCGGGAGGCCCTTTGCACCAGCCCGACCGTGCGGTCAGTACGGACGAAGCGGAGGGCCGGTTTTCGGCCCGTGCATCGGTGCCCGAGACCGGTCCAGTTCTCCTCCGTCGCTCCCCGACCTCATCCGAGGGGGTACGTCCTTCCGTGGTGACCAGCACAAAGCGCCGTATGCCAGACCGGCGCACCTATGTTCTCGACACCAGCGTCCTGCTGGCCGACCCGCACGCCATGAGCCGCTTCGACGAGCATGAAGTTGTGCTTCCGATCGTGGTGGTCACGGAATTGGAGGCCAAGCGGCACCATCCCGAACTCGGTTACTTCGCCCGGCAGGCCCTGCGCCTGCTCGACGACTACCGGGTGAAGTACGGCCGTCTCGATGCCCCCATCCCCACCGGGGAGATGGGCGGGACCGTACGTGTCGAGCTCAATCACTCGGACCCCAGCGTGCTGCCCAGCGGCTACCGCCTGGGGGACAACGACTCCCGCATCCTCGCGGTCGCCCGCAATCTGCAGGCCGAGGGATTCGACGTCACGGTCGTGTCCAAGGACCTGCCGCTCAGGATCAAGGCCTCGTCCGTCGGCCTCCTCGCCGAGGAGTACCGCGCGGAGCTCGCCATCACGGGCTCGTCCGGCTGGACCGGAATGTCCGAACTGACCCTGGCCGGCGAGCAGGTGGACCTCCTCTTCGAGGAGGAGAGCCTGTACGTCCCCGAGGCCTCCGAGTACCCGGTGCACACGGGCCTGATGATCCACTCCGAGCGCGGCAAGGCTCTGGGACGCGTGACGTCCGAGGGCAACGTCCGGCTCGTACGGGGCGATCGGGAGGCCTTCGGCATCAAGGGGCGCAGCGCGGAGCAGCGCATCGCGCTGGATCTGCTGCTCGACCCGGACGTCGGGATCGTGTCGATGGGCGGCCGGGCCGGCACCGGAAAGTCCGCGCTCGCGCTGTGCGCGGGCCTGGAGGCCGTGCTGGAGCGACGCCAGCACAAGAAGGTGATGGTCTTCCGGCCGCTGTACGCGGTGGGCGGGCAGGAGCTCGGCTATCTGCCCGGCTCCGAGTCCGAGAAGATGGGCCCCTGGGCGCAGGCGGTTTTCGACACGCTCTCCGCGGTCACCAGCCGCGAGGTCATCGAAGAGGTCACCGCGCGCGGCATGCTGGAGGTCCTGCCGCTCACGCACATCCGCGGCCGCTCGCTCCACGACGCGTTCGTGATCGTGGACGAGGCCCAATCCCTGGAGCGGAACGTCCTGTTGACCGTTCTGTCCCGAATCGGCGCGAATTCACGGGTCATTCTGACTCATGACGTGGCACAGAGGGACAATCTGCGCGTCGGGCGGTACGACGGTGTCGTGGCCGTCGTGGAGAAGCTGAAGGGTCATCCGCTCTTCGCGCACGTCACGCTCACCAGGTCCGAGCGGTCCCAGATTGCGGCGCTTGTGACCGAAATGCTGGAGGACGGGCATATCTGATCCCACCCGCCCCACCTGGTCCTGATTGGTCAAAAGGTGGTGGCTACACGGTAGTTGACGCCGTCCGGCAAAGGCGAAGAGCCTAGCCGGGCGGCGTCTTGGTGTGTGCTCGTTTCCGGGAAACGCGTGAGGCAAACGAGGTGTGAGCTTTCACACTCAACACAGAATTGCCTCCCGGCGCCGGGGTGCGGCAGAGTCTCAGTCCTGTCAGGCCCCGCATACGACACACCTGTACCCCCAGCGGTACGGCACAGCAGAAGCATCAGAACTCCATAACGCCGTCGTATGCCGCCCGAGCACCATGTGGCGCTCCCGTTACGGGAGTTGCCCACCGGGCCCGCGCCTCCCGTGACCCCGCAGTTGGGAGGCCAGAGTCAAGGGCACGATTGCGTCCGCGAGGGTCACCTGTAGCGGGCGATGCTGGAAGGAAACCGTGTGAGCCGGATTTCGGTCCGGGGATTCGCAGTGGCTTCGGCCACCGCGGTCACCGCTGTCGGCGCTGTCACCGGTGTTGCCTCGGGCAACACCGCACCCGCGGACGACTCCGACACAACGGCGAGCGACGCGACGCTGCTCGCGGACATACCTGCGGGCCAGCAGGCTCAGGTGCAGACCGCTTCCCTGACGCAGCAGGCGGACTCGCAGGCCATCGCCGCGGACTCGACCGCTCGGAAGGACGCCGAGGAGGCCGCGCGCAAGCAGGCAGCCAAGGACGCGATCGCCAAGCAGAAGGCCGCGGAGAAGGCTGAGCAGGAGGCGAAGGAACGCAAGGAGGCCCAGGAGGCCGCCAGCCGTTCCGCCAAACGCGACCCGTCCAGCTTCCCGGCGCAGGGTTCGTACACCGTCGCGCAGATCCAGGACATGGCCCGCCAGATCGTCCCGGCGGACCAGTTCGAGTGCTTCAGCACCATCGTGGATCACGAGTCGGACTGGAACTACCGGGCGGACAACCCCACCTCCGACGCCTACGGCCTGATGCAGGCGCTGCCGGGTTCCAAGATGTCCTCCGCCGGCGCCGACTGGGCGACAAACCCGGCCACCCAGATCAAGTGGGGCCTCAGCTACATGAACGACCGCTACGGCAGCCCGTGCGGCGCATGGGATTTCTGGCAGGCCAACAACTACTACTGAGTCGGCCCGCCGCTCAACTTCCCGAAGCCCCTCACCGTCCTACGGTGAGGGGCTTCGGCCATGTACGGTCGACCCCGAAGACTCCAGGGGGGAGTGGTGGGGAGCAACGGGGAAAAGGGACGGATCATGTCGCGAGTGCCAAGGTGGCTCGGTCGGCTCGGCGCCCGACTCACCGAGATGGGTGAGCGGTTGGACGCGCGCCGCCTCGAGGCCGAGAGGGCTGAGGGCGTCGACGGCGGCAAGGACGACGCGGACGTCCGGGGGCCGTCTTCCGAGCCGGTGCCGCCCTCGTCCTCGCCCTCCTCGTCGTCGTCCCCGCCTTCGCCTTCGGGCGCCCCCGTCGTGACCGTCATCCGTCCCGATCCCGCCGCGGCCGTCCCGTGGGGTGTCCGGGTCGCCGCAGAGGCCGGGTGGCGGTTGCTCGTACTCGCGGGCACCGTCTGGGTGTTGATGCGCGTCATCAGCGCCGTACAGCTCGTCGTCCTCGCCTTCGTCGCCGCGCTGCTCATCACCGCGCTGCTCCAGCCGACCGTGGCGCGGCTGCGGCGGTACGGGATGCCGCGCGGGCTCGCCACCGCGCTCACCGCGATCCTCGGCTTCGTGATCATGGGGCTGGTCGGCTGGTTCGTGGTCTGGCAGGTCATGGAGAACATCGACGACCTCTCCGACCAAGTCCAGGACGGTATCGACGAGTTGCAGCGCTGGCTGCTCGACAGTCCGTTCCATGTGACCGAGGACCAGATCAGGGACATCTCCAAGAGTCTCCGCGAGGCTGTCGGGGCGAACACGGAAGAGATCACGTCCGCGGGCCTCGAAGGCGTCACCGTCATCGTCGAGGCGCTGACCGGCATTCTCCTCACGATGTTCTCCACGCTCTTCCTTCTCTATGACGGCAAGCGCATCTGGGAGTGGACGCTCAAGCTCGTGCCGGCGGCTGCCCGGCCGGGGGTCGCGGGGGCGGGGCCGCGCGCGTGGCGCACTCTCACCGCCTATGTGCGAGGCACGGTGGTAGTGGCTCTCATCGACGCCATCTTCATCGGCCTCGGCATCTTCTTCCTCGACGTGCCGTTGGCGGTCCCGCTCGCCGTGTTCATCTTCCTGGGCGCGTTCGTCCCGCTGGTCGGTGCAGTGGTGTCGGGGGCGTTGGCGGTGGTGGTCGCGCTGGTGACGCAGGGGGTGTTCACGGCGGTCATGACGCTGGCGGTCGTGCTGGCCGTTCAGCAGATCGAGGGCCACATCCTTCAGCCGTTCATCCTGGGGCGTGCGGTACGGGTCCATCCGCTGGCGGTCGTTCTGTCGGTCGCCGGGGGTGGACTGATCGCGGGGATCGGCGGCGCGGTGGTCGCGGTCCCGCTCGTCGCGGTCACCAACACGGTGGTCGGCTACCTGCGTTCGTACACCCGGGAATCGGACCTCCGTCAGTCTCCGGCGCCGCACGGGGCGACGGTGATGGGCGTGGCTCCGGTGGAGCGGAGACCGCCGGACACACCGCCGTCGGCGTAGGTGTGTAGGTGCTCGATGAGCTGAGGCCTCCCGCAGTAGCGGAACCGTGACAATCGGCCCTGGCCTGCGGCTTCGTACCCCCTGAAGTCGGCTATCCACAGTGCGTATACACGCCGTGTATACGCACTGTGTAGAGTCATCCGCATGTCCATCGGTCACACGCTCCTAGGGCTCCTGGAGTCCGGGCCCCGTCACGGTTACGACCTGAAGCGGGCCTTCGACGAGAAGTTCGGTCACGACCGGCCACTGCACTACGGCCAGGTCTATTCGACGATGTCCCGGCTGCTGAAGAACGGCCTCGTGGAGGTCGACGGGATGGAGTCGGGCGGTGGTCCCGAACGGAAGCGGTACGCGATCACCGAGGCGGGCGTCACCGATGTCCGGCGGTGGCTGGCGACGCCGGAGAAGCCGGAGCCGTACCTCCAGTCGACCCTCTACACGAAGGTCGTCCTCGCCCTCCTGACGCACCGGGACGCGTCCGAGATCCTCGACACCCAGCGGTCGGAGCACCTGCGCATGATGCGGATCCTCACCGACCGCAAGCGCAAGGGTGATCTCGCCGACCAACTGATCTGCGACCACGCCCTCTTCCATCTCGAGGCGGACCTGCGGTGGCTGGAACTCACCGCCGCGCGCCTCTCGAAACTCGCCGAGGTAGTGACCCGATGACCCCCGCAGGCTCCCTGCTCGCGGCCTACGACCTGCACAAGGCGTACGGCCCCACCAAGGCCCTCGACGGTGCCGAGTTCTCCATTCACCCGGGCGAGGTCGTCGCCGTGATGGGTCCCTCGGGCTCCGGCAAGTCGACCCTCCTGCACTGCCTCGCCGGCATCGTGCCGCCCGACTCGGGCTCGATCATGTACGACGGCCGCGAGATGGCGACGATGAACGACTCCCAGCGCAGCGCGCTGCGCCGCTCCGAGTTCGGCTTCGTCTTCCAGTTCGGCCAGCTCGTCCCCGAGCTGACCTGCGTCGAGAACGTGGCCCTGCCGCTGCGGCTGAACGGCACGAGCCGCAAGGAGGCCGAGCGCACCGCCCTGTCGTGGATGGAACGCCTGGAGGTCGACGACCTGAAGGCCAAGCGGCCCGGCGAGGTCTCCGGCGGTCAGGGACAGCGCGTCGCCGTCGCCCGCGCGCTGGTCACCAGCCCGCGCATGCTCTTCGCCGACGAACCCACCGGCGCGCTCGACTCGCTCAACGGCGAGCGCGTGATGGAGCTGCTCACGGACGCGGCGCGGTCCGCCAACGCCGCCGTCGTCCTCGTCACGCACGAGGCGCGCGTGGCGGCGTACTCCGACCGCGAGATCGTCGTACGGGACGGCAAGTCACGGGACATGGAGCGCGTCGTATGAGTGCACGCCAGTGGTCCAGGGATCTGGCCATGGGCGCCAAGTTCGCGTTCACCGGGGGCCGCGAGGGCTGGGTGCGCGTCCTGCTCACGGGCATCGGCGTCGGTCTCGGCGTGGCGCTGCTGCTGCTCACCACCGCGATACCGAGCGCGCTGGACGCACGGGAGAGCCGTGAGTACGCCCGGGCGGACCAGATGTACGGCGAGAACGACATGGCCAAGGCCGACAACACCGTGCTCGTCTCGGACACCCTCGACACCGAGTACCGCGAACTGAACGTCCGGGGCCGCGCGTTGCAGCCCGAAGGCAGCCGGCCGCCGCTGCCGCCCGGGGTGACGAAGTTCCCCGCGCAGGGCGAGATGGTCGTCTCCCCGGCACTCGACAAGCTGCTGAAGTCCGGGGACGGCGAACTCCTGCGCGAGCGGCTGCCGTACCGCGTGACGGGCACGATCGGGGACAGCGGCCTCATCGGCCCGGCCGAACTCGCCTACTACGCGGGCGCCGACGGACTCGACGCGCACATCGACTCCGGCAAGGTCAGCCGCATCGACAGCTTCGGATCGCCGGACGATCAGCCGTCCGAACCGATGGACCCCGTTCTGCTGCTGCTCATCCTCACGGTCTTCGTCGTGCTGCTGATGCCGGTCGGTGTCTTCATCGCCGCGGCCGTACGCTTCGGCGGCGAGCGGCGCGACCGCAGGCTCGCGGCGCTGCGGCTGGTCGGCGCCGACAGCCGGATGACGCACCGGATCGCGGCGGGCGAGGCGCTCTCGGGCGCGGTCCTCGGGCTGGCCTTCGGCACCGGGTTCTTCCTGATCGGCCGGCAGATCGCCGGCACCCTCGAGCTCTTCGATGTCAGTGTGTTCCCGAGCAACCTCAACCCGACACCGGTTCTCGCCGTTCTGATCGGCGTCGCCGTCCCGGCGGCCGCGGTCGTGGTGACGCTGCTCGCCCTGCGCGGTGTGGTCATCGAGCCGCTCGGCGTGGTGCGTACGGCCCGGCCCGCGCGGCGCCGACTGTGGTGGCGGCTCCTGCTGCCGCTGGGCGGACTCGCGCTGCTCACCCCGATGATCGGCAGGGGCCGCAGCAACGGGGGCTTCAACGAGTACATGGTGTCCGGCGGTGTGATCCTGCTGCTCATCGGCATCACCGCGCTGCTGCCCTGGGTCGTGGAGGCCGTCGTGGCCCGCCTCAACTCCGGCTCGGTCTCCTGGCAACTGGCGGTCCGCAGGCTCCAGTTGAGCAGTGGCACCGCGGCCCGCATGGTCAACGGCATCGCGGTGGCGGTGGCCGGCGCGATCGCCCTGCAGATGCTGTTCTCCGGGGTCGCCGACGACTACACGAAGGACACCGGCCAGGACCTCTCGCGCGCCCAGATGACGGTCTCCGTGCCGACCACTGTCCCGCTCGCCGAAGCCGACCGGAAGCTCGCCGAAACCCGGGGCGTACGCGACACGACGGCAGTCGGCGACAGCTGGCTGGGCGCGAGCAGGACGGACCCCGAGTCCTCCGCGGGACTGACCGTCGGGAACTGCGCGGCACTGCGCGAGGTGGCGAAGCTGCCGTCCTGCCGCGAGGGTGACGTCTTCGCCGTGCGGAACGCCCAGGACGACACGGAGACCCCCAAGCTCAGCAAGCCCGGCACGGCGGTCTACATCGATCCCTCCTACACCGACTCCACCAAGGGCGCGGAGGCCGCCTGGACCGTGCCGCGCGACATCAAGGATGCCGCGCCGCGCAAGGACCCGACGGGCTGGGCACGCGGGGGCTTCCTGATCACCCCGAGCGCGCTGCCCGACCAGGTGGCCCGGACCGTCGCCGGACAGATCTACCTCACGCTCGACCCGTCGGTGCCGGACGTGCGCGACCGCGTACGCAACACCACGGCGGGCATCGACATGTTCGCGCAACCCATGGTGTTCGTGTCGAGCCAGCAGTCGGAGCGCTTCTCCTCCATCCGCACCGGTCTGTTCGTCGGCGCGGCCTGCGTCCTCGCGCTGATCGGCGCCAGCCTGCTGGTCTCCCAACTGGAGCAGTTGCGTGAGCGCAAGAGGCTCCTGTCGGCGCTCGTCGCCTTCGGTACCCGGCGCCGCACGCTGAGCCTGTCGGTGCTGTGGCAGACCGCGATCCCGATCGCACTCGGCCTGGTCCTCGCCTCGGTCGTGGGGCTCGCCCTGGGCGCGGTCCTGCTGAAGATGACGGCCACTTCGGTGACCGTGGACTGGCTGAGCGTCCTGTCGATGACAGGCATCGGGGCGGCGGTCGTCCTCCTGGTGACGGCCCTCAGCGTGCCGGCCCTGCTGCGGCTGATGCGTCCGGACGGGCTGCGTACGGAATAGGACACCTGGTGTGTCCCCAAGGGAGCCGGGGAGCCGGGGAGCCCCTACTCCTCGGCCTCCCCGGAACGGGGAGGCCGCCCCCGCCGAGGCATGGGGCCGGTCCCGCCCGGCAGGCGGCCGGACTCCGCCAGTGCCCGTCGCAGCAGGAACTCGATCTGGGCGTTGGCCGAGCGCAGCTCGTCCCCGGCCCAGCGGGCCAGTGCGTCGTACACCAGCGGATCCAGCCGCAGCAGCACCTGCTTGCGCTGCTGCTGCGGCCGCCGCTTGGAGGGCGTCCCCTCGGGAGCCCCCTCCGACGGTTCCGAAGACGAGGTCACTGGTAGAGGGACCCCGTGTTGAGGACGGGCTGGGGAGCGCGGTCGCCGCACAGGACCACCATCAGGTTCGACACCATCGCCGCCTTCCGCTCGGAGTCCAGCTCGACGATGTCCCGCTCGGTGATCCGGGCGAGCGCCGCCTCGACCATGCCGACCGCACCGTCCACGATCTGGCGCCGGGCGGCGACGACCGCGCCCGCCTGCTGCCGCTGGAGCATCGCCGAGGCGATCTCGGGTGCGTACGCGAGATGCGTGAAGCGCGACTCTATGATCTGGACGCCCGCGGCCTCCACGCGCGCGTGCAGTTCGACGGCGAGCTTCTCTGTGATCTCCTCCGCGTTGCCGCGCAGCGACAGGCCCTCCTCGTCGTGCGCGTCATAGGGGTACTCGATCGCGATGTGCCGCACCGCCGCCTCCGTCTGCGTGGCGACGAACTCCAGGAAGTCGTCCACCTCGAAGGTCGCCTGCGCGGTGTCCTCCACCCGCCACACCACGACCGCGGCGAGCTCGATCGGGTTGCCGTAGGCGTCGTTGACCTTGAGTACGGCCGTCTCGTGGTTGCGGACCCGCGTCGAGATCTTCGTACGCGAGGTCAGGGGGTTCACCCAGCGCAGCCCGTCCTCGCGGATCGTCCCCCGGTAGCGGCCGAAGAGCTGGACGACGCGGGCCTGGCCGGGCGCCACCATGTTCAGGCCGCACATGGCGACGAAGGCCGCGAGTGCGATCAGGATGCCGAGCACGATGAGCGTGGCCTTGCCGCCGGTGGAGTCCACCGCCGTGGCGGTGACGATCATCGCGACACCCAGCAGCAGTCCGACCAGCCCGAGCAGCAGCGCGAGCCCGCCGCCGATGCTGTGCGCGGCGAACTCCCGCACGCGCGGTGCGGGCATCTCGGGTACGTCGGCGGTGGTCGGTGAGTCGTGCGTTGACATGGGCGAATCCCCCGTTTCGTGGTCCTGCCGCCCGTTGCCCGGGCGCATAGCTTCAGTCTAGCAAAGTGATATCACTTTACCCGTCATGGCAACCTTCCACCCCTCTGAGTGGTCGGTTCCATAGGGACAGGTGCTGATTCTCACGTCCGTAAAAGGCTGGATCGGCGAACCTTTGTCCCCAGCCGCGGTGTTAGTTTGCTGAGCTGACCTGAGCTACGAACCTGTGAGACACACGAGACTGAAGCGGAGCGGCCGGACCCATGGGACGAGCGGAAGAGAGACGGGCGCGGCAGCGCGGTGGCCACCGCGCCGCGCCGAAACGCCCGTCCAAGGCCGGTGCCGAGGGTGGTGCCAAGGGCGGTATACGCCGCTTCTTCACCTGGAAGAAGATCCTGGGTACGTTCTTCGGTCTCTGTCTGCTGGGCATGGCCGCGTTCGTCGTGCTGTACCTGATCATCGACGTCCCCAAGGGCAACGCCGCCGCGAAGCAGCAGAGCAACATCTACAAGTACAGCGACGGCACGGTCCTCGCCCGCACCGGCGAAACCAACCGCGAGATCGTGGAACTCGCCGAGGTCCCCAAGCCCGTCCAGCGGACCTTCGTCGCCGCCGAGAACAAATCCTTCTACAAGGACGCCGGCGTCGACTTGAAGGGCACCGCGCGCGGCCTGCTCAACACCGTGTCCGGCAAGGGCAAGCAGGGTGGCTCGACGATCACCCAGCAGTACGTCAAGAACTACTACCTCACGCAGGACCAGACCGTCACGCGCAAGCTGAAGGAACTGGTCATCTCACTGAAGGTGGACCGCCAGTACTCCAAGGACGACATCCTCGCGGGCTACATCAACACCAGTTACTACGGCCGCAACTCCTGGGGCATCCAAGCCGCAGCACAGGCGTACTACCGCGTCGACGCGAGCAAGCTGACGGTCCAGCAGGGCGCTTACCTCGCCGCGCTGTTGCAGGCGCCGAGTCAGTACGACTGGGCGGTCGCGACCGACACCGGCAAGAAACTGGTCAAGCAGCGCTGGGACTACGTACTGGACAACATGGTCGAGGAGAACTGGCTGGACTCCTCGAAGCGGGCGGGCATGAAGTTCCCCGTGCCGAAGGACCCCCAGGGCGCGCCCGGCCAGGAGGGGCAGACCGGCTATCTGGTGAACGCGGCCAACGCGGCGCTGGAGCGGCAGCTCGTCGCCCAGGGGACCGCCACCGACTTGGAGGACGCTGAGGCGAAGGTCGAGGCGGGCGGCTGGACCGTCACCGTGAACATCGACAAGAAGAAGCAGGCCCAGCTGGAGAAGGCCGTCAAGGCGAGGCTCACCAGCAAGCTGGACAAGAAGAAGCGTGACGTCGACGCGGACGTCCAGGCCGGTGCCGTCTCCGTCGATCCGAAGACGGGCGAAGTCCTCGCGATGTACGGCGGCGTGGACTATTTCAAGCACTTCAGGAACAACGCGACGCGCCGCGACTACCAGCCCGCCTCCACGTTCAAGCCCGTGATCCTCGCCGCCGCGCTGGCGAACGAGTCGGAGACCCAGGACGGCAAGCCGATCACGGCGAACACGATCTACGACGGCACGACCAAGCGCCCCGTCGTGGACAACGGCAAGAAGGTCGGGTTCGCGCCTCCGAACGAGGACAAGCAGAGCTACGGCGACGTCACCGTCCAGACCGCGATGAACAAGTCCATCAACTCCGTCTTCGCGCAGATGGGCGTCGACGTCGGCATGGACCAGGTCATGAAGACCGCGGGCGAGCTGGGCATGGACGTCGAGGGCATGCAGGCCGTGCCCGCGCAGACCCTCGGCACGATGGGTGCCAGCCCGCTGGAGATGGCCGGGATCTACGCGACCCTCGACAACCACGGCAAGAAGGTCACCCCGGCCGTGGTGAAGTCGGCCGAGCACAAGGACCGTGCGGTCAAGTTCCCGGATGCGATCGGCGAGCAGGTCATCCCCGTCGAGGCAGCCGACACGGTGACCTCGGTGCTGACCGGCGTGGTCGACGACGGTACGGCCCAGACGTCCGTACGCGACAATCCGGCGCGTGACGGCCAGCAGGTCGCGGGCAAGACCGGTACGTCCGACTTCAACAGGTCGGCCTGGTTCACCGGCTACACGCCGGACCTGGTCACCTCGGTCGGTCTGTTCGGCGAGGACGACAAGCCCCCGAACGCGCAGGTCCCCCTGACGGGCGCCACGGGCCTCCTTCCGGGCAAGGGCCGTGTCAACGGTGGTGGTTACCCCGCCCAGATATGGGCCGCGTACACCTTCGACGCGATGGGCGACGTCACCAAGTTCGACCTGGACACCGACCAGGGCGCGGCCGTCAAGCCGACGCCCCCGCCCACGCCGACCGCGCCGCCGCCGTCGACCGAGGAGCCTCCGGACGACCCGACGACCAGCCCGCCGCCGTCGACCGACGGGCCCTCGGACGAGCCCTCGGACGATCCGTCGACCGAGGAGCCTCCGGACGACGACCCGACGACGACGCCGCCGGCCTCACCTCCGACCACGTCGCCGCCGCCGATCGAGTTCCCGGAGGACTCGGGCGACAGACCGGATGATCAGTAGCGCTCAGTGACAGAGGCCGTACGACGAGGGCGCCCGGAGCCGCACATGGCTCCGGGCGCCCTCGTCGTACGTACGGTCTCTATCGCCGTACGGTCAGCCTCCGTTGACCTCGTTGGCGATCCGGTCGCCGATCTCCCTGTCGATGTTGCGCCAGTACTGGAGTGCCCGGTCCAGGATCGGACGCGACACCACCGGCCTTCAGGTGGCCGCTGACGTTCGACACGTGGCCTCCCAGCCGGCCGGGGCGCCGAAGCGCCCGTAGTCGGCCGCGGGGACAGCCGTACGAGTTCGGCGCGTACGGCATCGCCGCGTTCGACGGCACGTACCGCATCGGGCCGTCCTCGGCGTACGCGTTCACCGGGGCGTGCGGCCGGTTGGGCGGCAGCCGCGCGTAGTTGGGGCCGATCCGGTACGGGCGGGTGTCCGGGTACGAGAACAGCCCGAGCAGCGTCTCAAGGAGGGTTTTCAGGTCGCTTCGCTCACGCCGGCCAATCGACTCCGCCGGCAGGACGTCAGCAACATTTGGAGGGGCCTGATCTCGGTTCAATTCCGAGCGCGGTCGGGCGGTCACCTCGGTTCAGCCCGAGGCTCCCCCTCGGTTCAGCTCGAACCAGACCACCTTCCCCGTGCTCAGCCGGGTCGCGCCCCACCGCCTGGCCAGTTTGTTCACCAGGTAGAGCCCGCGGCCGCCCTCGTCCGTGGCCCGTGCCTGCCGCAGCCGCGGCAGCTGCGGCACGTCGTCGCCGACCTCGCAGCGCAGCACGTCCGTGCGGAGCAGACGCAGCGAGACGGGCCGTGACGTATAGCGCACGGCGTTCGTCACGACCTCGCTGACGAGCAGCTCCAGGGAGTCCGTCAGGTCCTCCATGTCCCAGCGGGCGAGTGCCTTGCGGGCCAGTCGGCGGGCCTGCCTCGGCGCCGCGTCCTCCGGGTCCAGATGCCAGAGCGCCACGTCGCTCGGCGCGATGCCGTCGAAGCGGGCGGCGAGCAGCGCGATGTCGTCGTCCCGGTCGCCCGGGCCGAGCATGTCGAGCACCTCGTCGCACAGCGCCTCGAGCGGCGGCGGATGGTCCGCGCCGGTCAACTGGGCGGTGGCGGCGAGCCGTTCGCGCAGCTGCTCTATCCCGGTCCACACGTCACGCAGCCGGGACTCGACCAGGCCGTCGGTGTAGAGCAGCAGGGTGGCTCCGGCGGGCGCGTCCAGCTCGACCGCCTCGAAGTCCACGCCGCCCACGCCGATGGGGGCGCCCGGCGGTACGCGCAGCACCTCGGCCCGGCCGCCCAGGTGCAGCAGGACCGGCGGCGGATGGCCCGCGTTGGCGATGGTGATCCGGTGCGCGACCGGGTCGTACACGGCGTACAGGCAGGTGGCCATGCGGTCGGTGCCCAGGCGCTGGGCCTGCTCGTCGAGGTGGTGCAGGACCTCCTGCGGCGGCAGGTCGAGCCCGGCGAGGGTCTGCGCGGTGGTGCGCAGCTGGCCCATGATCGCGGCTGAGGTCATGGAGTGGCCCATGACGTCACCGACGACGAGGGCGACCCGGCTGCCGGGCAGGGGGATCGCGTCGTACCAGTCGCCGCCGACGCGGGCGGTCTCGGCGGCCGGAAGGTACCTACTGGCGAGACGTACGCCCGTGGGGTTCGGCAGGGTCTCGGGCAGCATGGTGCGCTGCAGCTCGTCGGCGATGTACGCCTCGCGGCCGTACAGCACCGCCTTGTCGATGCCGAGCGCGCTGTGCGTGGCGAGTTGGGCCGCGACCAGCAGGTCGTCGGTCTCGAAGGGCGGCCGGTCCGGGCGGCGCAGGAAGAGCGCGGCGCCGATCACGCGCCTGCGGCCGCGCAGCGGGGCCAGGATCGCGCGCTGGCCGCCCGGCACGGTCAGGTCCTCGCCGATCAGCTCGGGCAGCGCGGCACGCGCGGCGGGCGCGTCCGCGAAGACGGGCCGTACGCCGCGCAGCACCTCGGCGAGCGCGCCGCCGGGCCGCACCGTGCACAGCTCGGCGGTGATCCCGAGGTCGGGCTCGGGCTGCAGCGCGGGCAGCAGGAAACCTTCGGTGTCCCGGTCCTCCGGGATCCGGTCCGTGCGCCGCAGCCGCAGTACGACGGGCCCGGTGGGCCGTTCGTCGCCGACCGGCAGCGGGTCGCGCAGATAGACGAGGATCGCGTCCGAGAAGGTCGGCACGGTGGCCCGGCACAGGCCCATCACGATCTCGTCGAGGTCGATGCCGCGGGCGATCCGCCGGGTGGCGGCCCCCACGAAGCGCAGCCGGTCGCCGTCCCGGCGCATGGGCATGGGAGCGCCCGGCACCGGTCCCTGTCCCGTACGCCGCTCCATGCCGCCCTGGACGGCGGCCGCCTCGGTACTCGACTGGGCCGGGATGCTCTCGGGCGCGGGGCGCGGACGGTGCGGACCGGGCTGCGTGGCCGACGGCTGGGAGTGCTCGGGGCCTGATCCGGTGGGTGTGCCGGTCGGGCCGTGACCGCCTGAGGGCGCGGGAATGTCCGGGCTGCCGGCCGGGGTCCCGGACGCGGGCGTGCCGGTGGCGGCACCATGGGCCTCGGTGGGTACGGGCGAGCCCACCGGGTACTGGCCGCCGGGAGCGGGCGTGCCCGTGGCGGGCAACGGCGGAGCATCGCCGGGTCGTCCCTGTGCGGGTAAACCGGGGGAACTCTGCGCCGGCGGCTCCGGGGTACGCAGGACCGCCCCGCGGGGGTCCGCGGGGGCGGTGGGCCGGGCAGCGCTTGGCTGGCGGCGCTCGTGGGAGGTGGGGTGCTCCGTCACGCGTGTCGAATCCATCCGTCCGGTGCTGCGCGCCGTGCGTGCAGTTCGTCCCGCAGAGAACCCGATACCCGGAATGCTTGTCCCAGGAACGGAATCCCCGCGTGGTCAGACAGCCTCTCAGAGGCGAACCCGTCGGGCACCGGCGGGAACAGCCCCTCCGGACGCCTGCGAGCCGTACCGCTGTGGCCCTCGTACCGCTCGCTCACGTCCTGCCGCCCCTCGGTGACATATGGCCAAGCCCAGCGCATGCTCCGGGAGTTGTCGCTCCGCGCCCGCCCGCCGCCCGACCACCACTCCTCAACGACGGTGCTGCGCACCGACCCTGACTGCTCGTTGCGGAGGACGATCCTACGGTTCTACCACGGGGGCGCATCAAGGGTCTCATGTGGACACGTGCGCGGGCGTACGATCCCAGTCGTCGGGCAGTGCCGGGACGGACCAGGACGGATCAGGGCGCCAGTGCTGCCAGCCGTCCGAGAACGGCGGACCCCAGGTGCGGATCATCTCCACCGCGGACCGCCCCGCCTCCCTCACCCGCGCGGCCAGTCGGTCGTCCATCAGACCGTCCCGCTGAGCCTGCGCGAACTCGTCCTCGTCGCGCCAGCCCCAAGTCCGGTCCGGGTACACCGAGATGTCGAGGAAATGGTCTTCGGAGTCCACCCCGCCGACCCATCTGACCAGCGGTTCCTCCAAGTTCACATACCAGCTCTTGAACTGCCAGCCCGGCTCCCAGAACAGCCACACCGACCACGGCTCGCCGGGCCGTGCCAGCTTCAGCACGCCCGTTCCGAACCAGCGGTCGCGCTGTACGGTCCGCGGCTTGGTGTAGCGGGATTCGAGCGGCTCGACGTGCACGGGCGTGCCGTCGGTCAGGACGGGTTTGACGCATTCCGTCCCGGGCGCCATCCACACCGCCAGCAGCTCGTCGTCGTCCCGTACGACGGTCACGGGGCGCACGATGTGGAAGCGCTCGCCGGCGTTCTCCCGGTACCGCCACAGGATCTGACTCCCGGGGTTCCAGTACGCCGCCGACCCGCCCGCTTCCACGTGTGTCACCGCTCCACCCTCTGCCATGAACAGATATTAGGTGCCCATGGCATACGACGCTGCGGTGCGCGTCACGGTTCGCGCTATGGCCGGATGTCGTTACGGCCGCGTCATCCGCAGGACATCCAAAGCCTCGTCCAGCTGCTCCAGGGTGAGGTCGCCCCGGTCGACGTATCCGGACTCCAGCACGACCTGGCGGATGGTCTTCCGCTCCGCCAGGGCCTTCTTGGCGACCTTCGCGGCCTCCTCGTACCCGATGTACTTGTTCAGCGGTGTCACGACGGACGGCGACGACTCGGCGTACTCCCGGGCCCGTTCGCGGTTCGCGGTGATCCCGTCGACGGTCCGGTCGGCGAGCAGCCGCGACACGTTCGCGAGCAGCCGGATGGATTCCAGGACATTCTTCGCGATGACCGGAAGCATCACATTGAGCTCGAAGTTGCCGGAGGCGCCGGCGGTGGTGATCGTGGCGTCGTTCCCGGTGACCTGCGCGGCGACCATCAGAACGGCCTCGGGAATGACCGGATTCACCTTGCCCGGCATGATCGAGGAACCCGGCTGAAGATCGGGCAGGCTGATCTCGGCGAGCCCGGTACGCGGCCCGGAGGCCATCCACCGCAGATCGTTGGCAATCTTGGTCAGCCCGACGGCGATGGTCCGCAGCTGACCGCTGGCCTCCACGATCCCGTCCCGGGCGCCCTGCGCCTCGAAGTGGTCGCGGGCCTCGGTGAGCGGCAGCCCGGTGGCCCGGGCGACCTCGGCGATGACGGCGGCGGAGAACCCGGGCGGGGTGTTGATCCCGGTCCCCACGGCCGTACCCCCGAGGGGCAGCTCGGCGAGGCGGGGGAGCGAGGAGTTCAGCCGCTCGATCCCGTACCGCACCTGGGCCGCGTACCCGCCGAACTCCTGCCCCAGCGTCACCGGCGTCGCGTCCATGAGATGCGTACGCCCCGACTTCACGACGTCGGCGAACTCCTCGGACTTGCGCGTGAGTGAGCCGGCGAGGTGGTCGAGGGCGGGGATGAGATCGCGGGTGACGGCGGCGGTGGCGGCGATGTGAATGGAGGAGGGGAAGACGTCGTTGGAGGACTGGGACGCGTTCACATGGTCGTTCGGGTGTACGTCCCTGCCGAGCCGCTCGGTCGCGAGGGTGGCGATGACCTCGTTGGTGTTCATGTTGGACGAGGTGCCGGATCCCGTCTGGAACACGTCCACGGGGAAGTGCTCGTCCCAGCGCCCGTCGGCGACTTCGGCGGCGGCTTCCTGAATGGCCTCGGCGATGTCCTTGTCGAGCACTCCGAGGTGGGCGTTGACCTTGGCGGCGGCGCCCTTGACGCGGGCGAGGGCCTCGATGTGCGCGCGTTCGAGGTGTTGCCCGGAGATGGGGAAGTTCTCGACGGCCCGTTGGGTCTGCGCACGCCACTTGGCGTCGGCGGGAACGCGGACTTCGCCCATGGAGTCGTGCTCGATTCGGTATTCGCTCATATCGGCTACAGCGATTGAGGGGGCGGGGATGTTCCGGGGTTCGCGTCACCTGGGGTGGGCGTTCTGTGCACACTGACGGTAACGGTGTGTAAGTGATGTGTCACAAAGGGGTGTCGCATGGGGACGGCGTACGGCGACTGGTTTCGGCAGCAGCGTGAGGCGGCGGGGATGACGCAGCAGCAACTGGCCGACGAGGCGATCATGTCGCGCACGCATATCGCGCACGTTGAGGCTGGTCGGCGGGTGCCGTCCAGGGAGGATGCGCGGCGGCTGGATGAGGTGCTCAATACGCGGGGTGCGTTGAGCAGTTTTCGGCCTGGCAATGACCGCAGGCCGGTGGCCGCCCACTTCGGGGCGGCAATGGCGCTGGAGCAACAGGCGTCGGTGATCCGGGAGTTCGCGCTTTCATTCGTCCCGGGCATCCTGCAGACGGAGGCGTACGCGGATGCAGTGCTGCGGGATGCGTCGTACCCACCGTTGGTCAAGGAGGCGCGTGCCGAGGCAGTTGCCACGCGTCTGGATCGGGCGCGAATTCTCGACGATCCCCGCACGCCGGTGGTCTTGGCGCTGCTCGACGAGGCGATGCTGCGGCGGCCGATCGGTGGCCCTGAGGTGATGGCTGATCAGATCGCGCACGTCGTGAGGCTGGTGGAGAGCGAGCGGATTCGGGTGCATGTGGTGCCGTTCGGCGTCGGCTGCCATCCGCTTCTCGTGAGCGGGGTCAAGTTGATGTGGTTCGAGGATCAACCCCCGACCGTCTACGTCGAAGCGTTCCTCACCGGCACGGTGCACGACGATCCGGGTCTGGTCCAGCGCATCCAGCAGACCTACGATCTCGTGCTGGGAGACGCCCTGCCGCAGAAGGAATCGCTGGCCCTGATGCGGTCAATCGCGAAGGACTACGGTCACCATGACTGAGCAGCACATCATCCCGGAGGCCTCCACACTGAAGGGTTGGCGCAAGTCGTCGTACAGCGGCGGAAACGAGGGGGACTGCCTGGAGGTTCTCGACGACCAGCCCCACGGCCTGCCCGTCCGTGACTCCAAGGCCCCGCAGGGCCCCGCCCTGGTCTTCGGTCGGTCGGCCTGGTCGTCGTTCGTGAGCGCTGTCCGGGAGGCGGGCCTGGGGTGACCGGCGGAGAATGAGGGGCGGAAGGGGGGATGTTGGGATGTCCACCCCATAGGAGGCACGACATGCTCCGCAACCTCAGGACGGTCGGCCCGCTCGGCGTCTGCATGGCCGCCGCCGTCGCCCTCAGCGCCCCTTTCCCCGCGTCCGCCGCCACAGCCCCGGTCACCACCAGTGACGCGACGTTCACGCTCTATGCCAAGGAAGTTCCTGGTGAGGACGACGAGGAGGGCGAGCAGCAGGCACCCGGCGTCGGGGACTCCTTCGCCTTCGCCGACGACCTCTATCGCACCAAGGGCGGCGAGAAGGTCGGCCGGGACGGCGTGGTCTGCACCGTGGTGCGCCTCGGCGATCCGGGCGACGTGCAGTGTGTCGGCACCTTCGTGCTGTCCGGCGGGCAGATCACCGGTCAGGTGATCATGCCCTTGCTGGAGGAGGAATCGGAGGAACTGCCCACCTTCGACATCGCCATCACCGGTGGAACCGGCGACTACCGGGCGGCCCGTGGCCACATCCACTCGACGGACGACGGGAACTACCAACGGCTGGACTTCCACGTCCGCCGCTGAACCACGAGGCCCGGTAGCCGAAACCGCCGAGCCGAAACCGCCGTGAAGTCAGGACGAGCGCACCGGAATCGACGTGAACGTCGGCGCCGGTGCCGGATCCTTGAAGAAGTCGTTCCCCTTGTCGTCGACCACGATGAACGCCGGGAAGTCCTCGACCTCGATCTTCCAGACGGCCTCCATGCCGAGTTCCTCGTACTCGACGACCTCGACCTTCTTGATGCAGTCCTGGGCGAGACGAGCGGCGGGCCCGCCGATGGAGCCGAGGTAGAAGCCCCCGTGGGTGTCACACGCGTCGGTGACCTGCTGCGAGCGGTTCCCCTTCGCCAGCATCACCTTGGAGCCGCCCGCCGCCTGGAACTGCTCCACGTAGGAGTCCATGCGGCCGGCCGTGGTCGGGCCGAAGGAACCGGACGCGTACCCCTCCGGGGTCTTGGCCGGACCCGCGTAGTACACCGGGTGGTCCTTCAGGTACTGCGGCATCTCCTCGCCCGCGTCGAGCCGCTCCTTGATCTTGGCGTGCGCGATGTCACGCGCCACGACGAGCGGCCCGGTGAGCGAGAGCCGGGTCTTGACCGGGTACTTGGTGAGCTCGGCGAGGATGTCGTCCATCGGCTGGTTCAGGTCAATCCTGACTACGTCTGCCGACTCGGCGAGGTGCTCGTCCGTGGTCTCCGGGAGGAACCGCGCCGGATCCGTCTCCAGCTGCTCCAGGAAGACCCCCTCGGCGGTGATCTTCGCGACGGCCTGCCGGTCGGCCGAGCAGGACACGGCGATGGCGACGGGGCAGGAGGCCCCGTGCCGCGGAAGCCGGACGACCCGCACGTCGTGGCAGAAGTACTTGCCCCCGAACTGCGCCCCGATCCCGATCCGCTGCGTCAGCTCGAAGACCTTCTGCTCCAGGTCCTTGTCCCGGAACCCGTGCCCGAGCTCGGACCCCTCGGCCGGAATCTCGTCCAGGTAGTGCGCGGACGCGTACTTCGCGGTCTTCAGCGCGAACTCCGCGCTCGTACCGCCGACCACGATCGCCAGGTGGTACGGCGGACAGGCGGCCGTACCCAGCGAACGGATCTTCTCCTCCAGGAACTTCATCATGGAGGCCTCGTTCAGAACGGCCTTCGTCTCCTGGTACAGGAACGACTTGTTGGCGGAGCCGCCGCCCTTGGCCATGAACAGGAACTTGTACGCGCCGCCGTCCGTCGCGTACAGCTCGATCTGGGCCGGGAGGTTGGAGCCGGTGTTCTTCTCGTCCCACATGGTCAGCGGGGCCATCTGCGAGTAACGCAGGTTGAGGTTCTTGTACGCGTCGTAGATGCCGCGCGAGAGGGCTGCCTCGTCGCCGCCCTCCGTGAGGACGTGCTGACCGCGCTTGCCCATCACGATCGCCGTGCCGGTGTCCTGGCACATGGGGAGAACGCCCGCGGCGGCGATGTTCGCGTTCTTCAGGAGGTCGAGGGCGACGAACTTGTCGTTGTTCGACGCCTCCGGGTCGTCGATGATCCGGCGCAGCTGAGCCAGGTGCGCGGGCCGCAGGTAGTGCTGGATGTCGTGGATGGCCTCCTCGGCGAGCTTGCGCAGCGCCTCGGGCTCGACCTTGAGGAACGTCCGCCCGTCGGCTTCGAAGGCGGAGACACCCTCGGAGGTCACCAGCCGGTACGGGGTGGTGTCCTCTCCCTGGGGGAGCAGATCGGTGTACGCGAACTCAGGCATTGTTGCCCATTCCTCACTCGACGGACGGCGGCCGGCCTCCATTGGCGGGCGCCCACCAGCGTAGGACCTGCCTCGGACACCGAGCTTGTGAGGTAAGGCTCAGTTCGAGTTCCGGGCGGACGGCCGACGGGATGGCCGGGAGATTTTCCACAGGTCGCGAGGAGGGGGTAGTCGCGATCTATCGCGTTTGGGTACGCTGCTGCCGTGGACCTTCAGAAGCACACCGAACCCGACCTTCGGAAGCACACTGACCTCCGGGCCTCCGACGCCGACCGGGACCGGACCGCGGCCATCCTGCGCGAGGCGCTGGCCGAGGGCCGCCTCACGCCGGACGAGCATGCCGAGCGGGTCGAGGAGGTCTTCCGCGCGAAGACCGTCGGCGAGCTCGAACCGCCTGTGCGGGACCTGCCAGGGGCGCACCAGCCGCGCTCGGCGGCGACATTCGCGCCGGCGCCCAACCGCCCCGCCCCGGGCACGGTCCCACCGGTCGCCGACGAGAACGTGGTGGCGGTGTTCAGCGCGGCGATACGCAAGGGCCGCTGGCGAGTGGGCCGCCGCACGCACGCGTACGCGATCTTCGGCAGCGTGGAGATAGACCTCAGCGAGGCGATCTTCGAGCACCAGCAGGTCGTGATCAAGGCGATCTCTGTCTTCGGCAGTGTGGAGATCCGCGTCCCGGAGAACGTGTCGTTGAGGGGCAGCGGCGGCGGAGTCCTCGGCAACTTCGAGGTGGACACGTTGGATTCGGGCCAGCCGGACGCACCCGTGGTCTATGTGGACGGACTGGCCGTCCTGGGCCACATCGAAGCAAAACCCAAGCGGGGCAAGCTCATTGAGGATCTTCTCGACCGGGTCCACGACCGCGTGAACGACAAGTTGCGCAAACACCTGGGGCGTTGACGGTCGCGAATTTCCAGGCATGCGGAGCGAATTGGTCCGGTAGTGACAGTTCGGTGTCGGGTGAGAACTCCCGTGCTTCGGAACTGAGTGCATAGGCACGCGCACAGCGGGTAGGCCTTGCTGCATCGTCTCTCGCTCGCGAAGCCGTCGTCAGGAGTAGACCGTGCTGCATCCGCCGCATCAGTCCCTGCAGGTCGCTGCCGTTCCGCCCCAGCCGGTGCCGGTGCGCGAGAGGGACCAGGACGCCCCTTGGCACACGGAGGCCGTGTGCCGCCGCGATGAGGCCGGGCTGTTCTTCGCGCCCTCCAAGGAACCCACCGCGGCCCGGCTGTCCCGGGAGGAGGCAGCGAAGCGGGTCTGCGCCCGCTGCCCCGTCATGGTCGAGTGCCGCGAACACGCGCTGCTGCAACCCGAGCCGTACGGAGTCTGGGGCGGCCTCACCGCCGCCGAGCGCCGTGTGGTCCTCGCCCGGCGCCGCCGCCGCGACCTCGAACTGAAGAAGGCCGCGAGGGGAACGATAGCGGCGGCCGGCTGACCAGTACGCACGGGAAAGGGGCGCCCCTCCGCACAGGGGACGCCCCTTCTCCGTTCTCCATCTCCGTTGCGAGGATCCGCCGATCGGTCTCCGTACGGGTCCGTTACGAGGATCCGCGTTCGGCCTCGGTACGGGTCCGTTGCGAGGATCCGCGTTCGATCTCTGCACGGGCTCGCTGAGGCACGCCCCTATGAGGGGCGCGGGGAACTGCGCGACCAGCCACGACCAACCCGCAGCCACTCACGACCCGCAGCACCCGGCCCACGCGGAGCTACTTCCCGCGATCGAAGTCGATCGCGGAGTACGCACGCAACTTGCTCAGCCGGTGCTCTGAGGTGATCTGCCGAACCGTGCCGGACTTGGAACGCATGACGATGGAGTCGGTCGTGGCGTTCTCCGCGCGGTAACGCACCCCGCGCAGCAGCTCGCCGTCCGTGATGCCGGTCGCGACGAAGAAGACGTTCTCGCCGGAGACCAGGTCGTCGGTGAACAGGACACGGTCCAGGTCGTGGCCCGCGTCCACCGCCCGCTGCCGCTCCTCGTCGTCCTTGGGCCACAGCTTGCCCTGGATGGTGCCGCCCAGACACTTCACGGCGCAGGCCGAGATGATGCCCTCGGGCGTGCCGCCGATGCCGAGCAGCAGGTCGATGCCCGTGCCCTCGCGCAGGGCGAGGATCGAGCCGGCGACGTCGCCGTCGCTGATCAGTTTGATGCGGGCGCCGGTCTCCCGGATCTCCTTGATGATGCCGTCGTGACGCGGCCGGTCGAGGATGACGACCGTGACGTCCTCGGGCGTGGACCGCTTGGCCTTGGCGACCCGGCGGATGTTCACGGACACGGGCGCGTTGATGTCGACGAAGTCGGCAGCCTCGGGGCCGGTGACCAGCTTGTCCATGTAGAAGACCGCGGACGGGTCGAACATGGTGCCGCGGTCGGCGGCGGCCAGGACGGCGATCGCGTTGGTCATGCCCTTCGCGGTGAGCGTGGTTCCGTCGATCGGGTCGACGGCGATGTCGCACTCCGGGCCGGTCCCGTCGCCGACACGCTCCCCGTTGAAGAGCATCGGGGCCTCGTCCTTCTCGCCCTCTCCGATGACGACGACGCCGTTCATCGAGACGGTGGAGACGAGGGTCCGCATGGCGCGTACCGCGGCGCCGTCGGCGCCGTTCTTGTCGCCGCGGCCGACCCAGCGGCCCGCGGCCATCGCGGCGGCCTCGGTGACCCGCACGAGCTCCAGGGCGAGGTTTCGGTCGGGGGCCTCGGACGGGACCTCGAGTTCGGACGGCAAGTGATGCTCGGTCATCGGAGCGCACCTTTCTGATACGACGACGGCCGGATGAGGGTTCGGGCCGACTCTATCCTCAGTCCGACAAAATGAGCAGGGGGCCCCACGGATGAGCAGACCAGTACACCTGCGACGATGGGGACGTGGCAGGTATGAAAGGCAAGCAGTCGGTCCGGGACATGGTGCTGTCCCTGGGCCTGATCGGCATCGTCGCGGGCTTCATCTACATCTTTATTCCCAATGACGACTCGGAGCCCCCACTGAAACGGGTCGACTACCGAATCGAACTCCTCACGGCACGCCGAGCGGCCGCCTACCCGGTGGCGGCGCCCGAGGGCCTCCCCACGGAGTGGAAGGCGACGTCGGTGCGGTTCCGGGGCGACGACTTCGACGCCTGGCACCTCGGCTTCCACGACCCCGAGGGTGAGTACGTGGCGATCGAGCAGTCCGCTCAGAAGCCCTCCCCGTTCATCGACGAGGTGAGCCAGGGCGCCGAGGAGACGAGCGCCACGCAGCGCATCGGCGAGCAGACCTGGAAGCGGTACGAGGGCACCAAGTACGACGCCCTCGTCCTCCAGGAAACGGGCTCCACGACGGTCGTGACGGGCACGGCGTCGTTCGGGCAGCTGACGAAGATGGCCGAGGCGCTGAAGACGTCATGAGCGTCTCGCTCTCGTTCTTCCGGGCGTCCTGAGGGCTGAGCGCCGCACGTTTCATTCCGTCCGACGTCTTACTCCGTCCGACGTCTCACTCCGTACGGCGTTTCTTTCCGTGCGGCGTTTCTTTCCGTACGGCGAGGAGGGCCCCGGCGCGATGCCGGGGCCCTCCTCGTGTGTGCGGTCGTGCGTGCGGTGGGGCTCAGACCGTCGTGATGACCTGGTCGGCCTCGAGGCGCGGGGAACGCGGGAACCAGGCGTCCTCGCCCGGCTTGCCGATGTTGATCACCATCAGCGGGGTGTGGTCGTCGTCCAGGAACTCCTTCTGGACGCCGGCGAAGTCCAAGCCCGTCATCGGGCCGGCGGCCAAGCCGGCGGCGCGGATGCCGATGATGAAGTACGCGGCCTGCAGCGCGGCGTTGAGGGAGGCGGCACCTTCACGGGCCGGGCGCTCCGCGAAGAAGAGGTCCTTGGCCTGCGGGAAGTGCGGGAGGAGGTGCGGGAGCTCCTCGTGGAACTCGTTGTCCGCGGCGAGGATCGCGACGAGCGGGGCGGTGGCCGTCTTCGGCTGGTTGCCCTCGGCCATGTGCTTCACCAGGCGCTCGCGGGCCTCGGTGGAGCGGACCAGGGTGATACGCAGCGGGGACTGGTTGAAGGCGGTCGGGCCGTACTTGACCAGGTCGTAGATCGCCTGCACCTGCTCCTCGGTCACCGGCTCGTCGGTGAACGTGTTGGCGGTGCGGGCCTCGCGGAAGAGCAGGTCCTGGGCGGCGGGGTCAAGAACGAGGGACATGGAGGAACCTTCTCGAGATGTGCGTCGGATCCCGGCGGGGTTGGACTGGGATCGGCTGGCACGTCCGACAGTACGGCGATGAGGTTTAAGGTTCAACAAAATCTGGACCAGGGTGAGCCGGTTCACAGATCACGAAGGGCCGCGAGGCCGCCACCGCTATGGCGAAGCCGCCAGCCCTATGCCCCTACCCCTATGCCCCTGTGCCGCCATGACGCCATGAGCCGGCGCGGCTGCGGACCAGGCGGCCGACGGCTGCCCGGAGGCAGCAGCCGGATTGCCGGAGTCGGCCGAGGGCTACTCGGAGCCGTCGTTGTCGTCCGCCGCTTTCTTCTCCTCGGCCAGCGCCGCGTCGAGGCGCGCGCGGGCCCCGTCCAGCCATCGCCGGCACACCTTCGCCAGCTCCTCGCCCCGCTCCCACAGGGCGAGCGACTCCTCGAGCGTCGTACCGCCCGCCTCCAGGCGTCGTACGACCTCGATGAGCTCGTCCCGCGCCTGCTCGTACCCGAGCGCCTCGTCCGTCTTGCTGGTCATGCGCCCACCCTAAACATCGCTAACCATCGACTCGTACCGCGAACTCGCCCTCGGCGACCCGCGCCCGCAGCGGCTCGTCCGCCGTCACCTCGTCCGGGGTCCGGACCGCGTGGCCGTCGGACTTCTGCAGGACCGCGTACCCCCGCTTGAGGGTCGCGGCGGGGGACAGGGCCACCACGCGCGCGTGCGTGTGCGTCAGCTCCGAGTCGGCGCGGTCGAGGAGGTGCCCGAGCGTGCGCCGGCCCCGGTCGAGCAGCGAGGTGACGTGGTCGGCCCGCTCGTCGACCATCCGGTGCGGATCCTCTATCGAGGGGCGGGCCAGCGCGTGCGCGAGCCCCCGCTCCTCCCGCTCGATGAAGGACCGCACGCAGCGCCGCGCCCGGTCCTGGAGGAACTGGACCCGCTCGTACTCCTCGCCGACGTCCGGCACGACCTTCTTCGCCGCGTCGGTGGGTGTGGAGGCGCGCAGGTCGGCCACGTAGTCCAGCAGCGGGTTGTCGGGTTCGTGGCCGATGGCCGACACGACGGGCGTACGACAGGACGCGACCGCCCGTACGAGCTGCTCGTCCGAGAACGGCAGCAGGTCCTCCACGCTGCCGCCGCCGCGCGCCACGACGATCACGTCGACGTCGTCGAGCGCGTCCAGGTCCTTCACGGCCTGGACGACCTGGGGAACCGCGTGCACGCCCTGCACGGCGACGTTGCGCACCTCGAAGCGGACGGCGGGCCAGCGGTGGCGGGCGTTCTCGAGAACGTCCCGCTCGGCCGCCGACGCCCGCCCGCACACGAGCCCGATGAGCTGGGGCAGGAAGGGCAGCGCCTTCTTGCGCTCGGGTGCGAACAGTCCTTCGGCGGTGAGGGACTTCTTCAACTGCTCGAGCCGGGCGAGCAGTTCCCCGACCCCGACGGGCTTTATCTCGGCGGCCCGCAACGACAGCTGGCCGCGCGGCGCGTACCACTCCGGCTTCGCGTGCACCACCACGCGCGCGCCCTCGCTCACGATGTCGGCCACCGCGTCGAACACCTGCCGGTAGCAGGTGACGCTCACCGAGATGTCGTACGACGGGTCGCGCAGCGTCAGGAAGACGACACCCGCGCCCGGGCGCCGGGACAGCTGGGTGATCTGCCCCTCGACCCACACGGCGCCGAGCCGGTCGATCCACCCACCGATGAGCCGCGACACCTCGCCGACGGGCAGCGGCGCGTCCGCGGACGTGTTGAGAGCCATGCCGCGAGCGTAGCGGCCGGGTCGGACATCACCGTCGCCTGCGGTTGGGGGGAGCAGGCTGGTTCCCTGCGCGGGACGGCTTGCGCCCCGTCAGGGGCGCGGGGAACTGCGCGACCAGCCCCCACCCACCCGCAGCGAACGCACACACCCGAAGGCACCCCAGGTCGCGGAAGCCGAGGCTCCGCCGCAGCCCGCGGTCCTCGCCGACCTCCGCTGCCAGGGCCTCCGTATCGGCCATCAATGCCTCCGTGAGTCGCGCCCGACCCCACCCCTCCCAGCTCCCCCAACCCATCCCCAGCCCTCCTCAGTCTCCCCAAGGAGGCGATCTTTGACCCGCCGGGCGCGGCCTTACGATGGGGTGCATGACTGCTTCGACTGGCCGCCGTGTCCTGCTCGCCGCCCCCCGTGGCTACTGCGCGGGTGTCGACCGTGCCGTGATCGCCGTCGAGAAGGCCCTGGAGCAGTACGGGGCCCCGATCTATGTCCGCCACGAGATCGTCCACAACAAGTACGTCGTGCAGACCCTGGAAAAGAAGGGTGCGATCTTCGTCGAGCAGACGGAGGAGGTCCCCGAGGGGTCCATCGTCATGTTCTCGGCGCACGGCGTCTCCCCGGTCGTCCACGACGAGGCCGCGGCCGGAAAACTCGCCACCATCGACGCGACCTGCCCCCTGGTCACCAAGGTCCACAAGGAAGCCGTCCGGTTCGCGGACGAGGACTTCGACATCCTCCTGATCGGGCACGAGGGCCACGAGGAAGTCATCGGGACGTCCGGAGAGGCGCCGGACCACATCACGCTGGTCGACGGCCCCAAGGACGTCGCCAAGGTCGAGGTCCGCGACCCGTCCAAGGTGGTCTGGCTCTCCCAGACCACGCTGTCGGTCGACGAGACCATGGAGACGGTGGACGCCCTCAAGGAGAAGTTCCCGCAGCTCATCTCCCCGCCCAGCGACGACATCTGCTACGCCACGCAGAACCGTCAGCTCGCGGTGAAGCAGATGGGCGAGGAGGCGGACCTGGTGATCGTGGTCGGGTCGAAGAACTCCTCGAACTCCGTGCGGCTCGTCGAGGTCGCGAAGCTCGCCGGCGCGCGCGAGGCGTACCTCGTGGACTACGCCGACGAGATCGACGAGACCTGGCTCGAGGGCGTCTCGACGGTCGGTGTCACCTCCGGTGCCTCGGTGCCCGAGCTCCTCGTCGAGCAGGTCCTGGAGTACCTCTCCACCCGCGGCTTCGAGGACGTCGAGCTCGTCAAGGCGGCCGAGGAGTCCATCACGTTCTCGCTGCCCAAGGAACTGCGCCGTGACCTGCGCGCGGAGGCGGCGGCGCTGGTGGCCGAGCGCACCGGTTCGACCCCCTCGGTCGAGTGACTGTCAGTCGTACGACGTAACGTAGGGCCATGCAGATCTTCGGCGTGGACATCGGCGGATCAGGGATCAAGGGCGCTCCCGTGGACCTGGACCTTGGCGACCTTGCGGAGGAGCGCTACAAGGTGCTCACGCCGCACCCCGCCACACCCGACGCGGTGGCGGACGGTGTGAAGGAGGTCGTCGGTCACTTCGGCTGGGCCGGCCCGGTCGGGATCACCTTCCCGGGCGTGGTCACCGGCGGCGCCACCATCCGCACGGCGGCCAATGTGGACAAGAGCTGGATCGACACCGACGCGCGCGCCCTGCTCGGCGACCGGCTGGGCGGGCTGCCGGTGACACTGCTGAACGACGCGGACGCGGCGGGCGTCGCCGAGATGCAGTTCGGCGCGGGACGGGACCGACAGGGCACCGTCATCCTGCTCACTTTCGGTACGGGCATCGGCAGCGCGGTCTTCACCGACGGCGTCCTGGTGTCGAACACGGAGCTGGGCCACCTCGAACTGAACGGCCACGACGCCGAGAAGCACGCCTCCACCAAGGTCAAGGACGACAACGACCTGAGCTGGGAGCACTGGGCCCACCGTGTCCAGAAGTACCTCGCCCATGTGGAGATGCTCTTCTCGCCCGAGCTCTTCATCATCGGCGGCGGGGTCAGCCGCAAGTCCCACAAGTTCCTGCCGCTGATCGAGGGCATCAAGGCAGAGATGGTGCCGGCGCAGCTGCAGAACAACGCGGGGATCGTCGGGGCGGCGATGAGAGCGGCAAAGGCAGGCTAGGCGGGGCGTCCGCCGGTGGACTGCGGGGCCGAGGCCCCGTCAGGGGCGCGGGGAACTGCGCGACAAGCCCTCACCAACCCGCGGCATACGAACCAACCCCAGGGGGTCCGGGGGGCGGAGCCCCGGCTTCGGGAAGGGGCGGGGTTGGGGAAGGAAGCCCTCAGACCGTGCGCCGCTGAGGCTGGGCCGGAGGCCGAGGCCGAGGGCCAGGTCCAGGGCCGGCCTGAGCCGCGGCCGCCCGGCGCTGCGCAGCTCGTCGGCTCATCAGGCGCACCTTGCGCACGGTCACGATGACGCCGGTGATCAGCGTGCCCCCGTACAACCAGCCCGCGTGCGTCGCGAGCGCGGTGACCAGCCCCATCAGCCGGCCGCCGAGCCCCCCGCCACTGTCGGCGATGGGCAGCAGGCCGATGGCGAAGGCGATCGGGACGGCGACCGGCGCCGTAACGAGGTCGGCCCGCCGCACCCACACCGCGGTGAGCGCGCAGACCGGCAGGAACAGCACGCCGTAGACGACGAGCGACGCCCCGAACAGCAGCTGGTCGAGACAGGCCAGGGCGAACATCGACGCGGCGCAGAACAGCCCGCTGCCCAGCCCGGTGAGCCGGGGGTTCGGGAACCGGCGTACCGCCCGCACCAGCGGTGACACGGGCGGCGCGTTCCGCGGAGACCGTACGGCCCCGCCTTGCCGGGTCATCCGGGCTCCACCCCGTCCGGCCTGCGGGGGAAAGGGTGTACCGCGTCGCGGCGGCTGTGACTGAGGGGACTGAGGGGGACGTGTCCTGTGTTGCTCCACTGGTCCAACTTAGGTCGGGTTATGTGTGGAATAGGTCCTGGGACACGCCCTTTGGCGGACCTTGGCCAAGCGTTCGATACGTCGCCGGTGCGAGGTCCCGCACGCCGTAGACTGGGGGATCGGCCCGCACATCACGCAGCAGAACGCAGCAGGACCGGGCCCACCCAGCCTCAGCCCTCCATCCTCACGTACGGGAAGTCGCAACGTGTCGCTCACGATCGGAATCGTCGGTCTGCCGAATGTCGGCAAGTCGACCCTGTTCAACGCCCTGACCAAGAACGACGTGCTGGCGGCCAACTACCCGTTCGCCACGATCGAGCCGAACGTGGGCGTGGTCGGCGTGCCCGATGCCCGGCTGACCAAGCTGGCCGAGATCTTCGGCTCGCAGAAGATCCTCCCCGCCACCGTCGACTTCGTCGACATCGCCGGCATCGTGCGCGGCGCGAGCGAGGGTGAGGGCCTGGGCAACAAGTTCCTCGCGAACATCCGTGAGTCCGACGCGATCTGCCAGGTCATCCGCGCCTTCAAGGACGAGAACGTCGTGCACGTCGACGGCAAGGTCTCGCCCAAGGACGACATCGAGACGATCAACACCGAGCTGATCCTCGCGGACCTGCAGACCATCGAGAAGGTCCTGCCGCGCCTCCAGAGGGAGTCGCGGATCAAGAAGGACGTCGGGCCGAAGGTGGCCGCGATCGAGGCTGCGAAGGACATCCTGGACGCCGGTCAGACACTCTTCGCCGCGGGCATCAAGCAGGACTCGGAGCGGGAGGCCCTCCTCCACGACCTGCACCTGCTCACCGTCAAGCCGTTCCTCTACGTCTTCAACGTCGACGAGGACGAGCTGACCGACGAGGCGTTCAAGACCGAGCAGCGCGCCCTGGTCGCCCCCGCTGAGGCGATCTTCCTCAACGCCAAGCTGGAGGCGGACCTCGCCGAGCTCGACGAGGAGGAAGCCCTGGAGCTCCTCCAGTCGGTCGGCGTCGAGGAGGCCGGCCTCGCCAGGCTCGCCCACGTCGGCTTCACCACCCTCGGCCTGCAGACCTACCTGACGGCAGGCCCCAAGGAATCCCGCGCCTGGACCATCAAGAAGGGCGCCACCGCCCCCGAGGCCGCCGGTGTCATCCACACCGACTTCCAGAAGGGCTTCATCAAGGCCGAGGTCATCTCCTTCGCCGACCTCGTCGACACGGGCTCGGTCGCCGAGGCCCGCGCCAAGGGCAAGGCCCGCATGGAGGGCAAGGACTACGTGATGCAGGACGGCGACGTGGTGGAGTTCCGCTTCAACGTGTAGCGGGTGACGTGCCACCACGTCGCCGATCTGGCAAACATGCAGGTCGGGGTGGCGTCCACGATCGCCCAACACGGTCTTCGACGCCACCGGCCGCCGCATCCGCGAACTGCCCGTCACCGCCGAGGCGTTGCTCCGTCCCGGGGTCCCTCGGCCCACCGGAGCGGCCTTGCCGGCACCACGGTGCCCGCCAAGAGGAACCCAGGGGGACCCGGTCCGGCCAGGTGAACGCGACAGCGCTCGTACGCACGAGAACCCGACCTCAGCCCGAACCGAACGCGGCACGTGGACCTGGGCCCTGTCTGTCGGCACCGGTCGGCGGCGGCGCGAGTTCTGCCGCGACCTCGACGGCGATTTCGATGGCCCGGCGGGCAAGCGGTGAGCCGGTACGTCCAGACCGCCAGTGCAGGTAGATCTCCCTTGGCGGCAGGGACGGCCGCAGTTCGTGGATGCGGAGCCTGTCGTCGGACGGGACGTCGGCACCGCGGATGGCGAGCCAGGGCAGCACCGCCGATCCCAGGCCGGCTCGCACCATCGACAGCAGGGTGTCGTTGACCGCGGAACGGAACACGATCTGCGGACGGGCGCCGCTGCGGGCGACCGCCTGTTCCATCGAGGGCTGATCGCAGGTCAGCGGCCAGGCCACCATCGGTGCGCCGTCGAGCCGCTCCAGCGGGACCGGACCTTCGGGGAAGGTGCCGGCGCCTGCCACGAGCAGGTACGGATCGTCGAGCAGCTTGCGGTGCTCGACGTCGCCGTCGATGCGGCCGTCGTAGAAGAGCAGGTCGAGGTCACCGATCTGCGGCTGCTCCGGCTCCTCCTCGGACAACCTGATGTCGCAGCCGGGGTGCTCGTCTCGCAGGCGGCGTACGACCGACGGCAGGATCACGTTGGACACGCTCTGGAACGTGCCGATGTCGATCCGGCCGTCTCCCGCCTTGAACCGGTCCACGGCATCGGCCAATGCCTCCGCCTTCGCCAACAGTGCGCGACCCTGCTCCAGGACCACGGAGCCGAGTGGGGTGATCCGCACCGGCTTGGGACCGCCCGGCCGGTCGAACACCGGGCCGCCGACGGCCCTCTCCAACGCGGCGATCTGCTGGCTCACCGTCGACTGGGTGTATCCGAGACGGGTGGCGGCCCGACCGAACGAACCCTCCTCGGCGATGGCGGCCATCGCCGCCAGATGGCGCAGCTCGATGTCGCTCATGCGTTCCAGCGTAGCGACGTCCATTGCTACTAGCGATCGAATCAATCGGAAATCATCGCTTTTCGCAATGAAGTCACTGGCTCTAGCGTGCCGGACATGACCTCACATCAATCTCACGGCGAGCGACTGCTCGGGATCAACGGCGTCGAGCTGTGTGCCGAGACCTTCGGAGACCGCGCGGCCCCGGCGATCATGCTGATCGCCGGGTCGGCCGCCTCGATGCTGTGGTGGGACGCCGACCTGTGCGAACTGATCGCCGCCCGTGGCCGATTCGTGGTGCGGTACGACCATCGGGACACCGGCCGGTCCACCTGCTACCCGCCGGGACAGCCGGCCTATTCGTTCACGGACCTGACCCTCGACGTACTCGGCATCCAGGACGCCCTGGGCATCGAGCGCGCCCATGTGGTCTGTCAGTCGATGTTCGGCGGGATCGGACTCATCCTCGGTGTGGACCATCCCGATCGGGTCGCGTCGCTCACCTTCGTCTCGACCTCGACCGGTGCCGACGACCTGCCGCCGCCGTCGAGCGACCTGGCCATGGCGGCCGAGCCGGACCTCTCCGACGCGGGCGCGGTCGTCGAGTACGTGGTCGCCGGCGCGAGGGCGTACGCCGGTGGCTCGCCGTACTTCGACGAGGCCGCGATCCGGGCGTTGGCCGAACGCGACGTGGCGCGCGCCAGGAGCTACGCGTCGACTCTGGTCAACCACTACGCCATCGAGCTCGACGGTCCGGCGCGAGGCGGCTTCGCCGACATCGCGGCGCCGACGCTCGTGGTTCACGGCGACCACGACCCACTGCTGCCGCTGCCGCACGGCGAGGCGCTGCGCGACACGATCCCCGGTGCGGAGCTACTGGTCCTCAAGGGGGCTGGACATGACCTGCCGAGAGCGGTGTGGGACGACTTCGTGCCGGCTCTGGCGCGGCACACGGAAGGAGGCCGCCCATGAACCGGCTGCGGTCGGCACTCTGGCTGCCGCTCTTCGACGACCTCGCCGACCCGCGGGTGGTGGCGCGCCTCGCCGCCGAAGCGGAGGAAGCCGGGTGGGACGGCTGCTTCGTATGGGATCAGCTGTGCTGGCGGGCGCCGGTCCGGCAGGTCGCCGACCCGTGGATCGCGCTGGCGGCGATCGCGACCGCGACCGAGCGGCTCCGGCTCGGCCCGATGGTGTCGGTGCTTCCCCGTCGACGGCCGGCCAAGGTCGCGCGTGAGACCGTGACACTGGATCGGCTCAGCGACGGCCGCCTCACCCTCGGCGTCGGACTCGGCAGCGACCGGTTCGCCGGCGAGCTGTCCAGGACCGGCGAGCAGCTCGACGACCGGCGGCGCGGGCGGATGCTCGACGAGTCCCTGACGATCCTGGCCGCCGCCTGGTCGGGCGAGCCGGTGCGCCATCGCGGCGAGTTCTACACCATCGACGACATCGCGTTCCTGCCGCGGCCGGTTCAGCGGCCGGGCGTGCCGGTGTGGGCCGCTGGATTCCCGGGCAACGTCAAGCCGATCCGCCGGGCCGCCCGGCTCGATGGCTTCTTCCCGGCCAACCTCGAACACCCGGACCAGCTCGCCGAGGCCGTCGGCACCCTCACCGAACTGCGCGACGGCGAGATGGCCTCGTACGACATCGCCGTCGCTCTGCCGCTCGGTGTCGATCCCGATCCGTACGCGAGAGCCGGCGCGACGTGGTGGCTGGCAGAAGTGGAACCGGGTGTACGACTCGACACCGTGCGGGGCGTACTCAGCGACGGACCCGCGGGATAAGGAGGCGATCGCATTGTTCGACTACGACTCGGAGCTCGCCCGCTATCACGAGCGGCTGCGGAACGCCCTCGACATCCGACCCGACCCGGCGACCGTGTCCTCGACATCGGCTGCGGCACCGGCCAGACCACCCGGGACGCGGCCCGAGCCGCGTCGCCGGGTACCGCGCTCGGCGTCGACGTCTCGGGCCCGATGCTGGCGCGGGCCCGCCAGCGGGCCGAGACGGAAGGGCTCCGCAATGTCGGTTTCGTGCAGGCCGACGCCCAGGTCCATGAGTTCCCGCCAGAGCATTTCAGTCTGGGCGTCAGTCGGTTCGGCACGATGTTCTTCCCCGACCCGGTCGCCGCGTTCGCCAACATCGGGCGAGCCCTGCGTCCGGGTGCGCGCTTCGTGCAGCTGGTCTGGCAGGCCGCCGACCGTCAGGAGTGGCATGTCGCGATCCGGGCGGCGCTCTCTCCCGGGCACCCGTCAGCGGCGTCGGCCCCAGCGGCCGTCGATCCGTTCACCCTGGCAGATCCGGACGTCGTGGTCGGCCACTTGACCGCGGCGGGCTTCACCGCGGTGGACGTCGTCGACGTGCGCGAGTCCGTCTACTACGGCCCGGACGCCGCCCGCGCGCGTACTGCCGTACTCCAGTTGTGGATGGCGAAGGAATTGGTCACCGATCTGGATGCCGCGTCCGCCGGGCGCGCACTCGATCGGCTTGGCGCGACTCTCGACGCGCACGACACCGGCGACGGCGTATGGTTCGACTCCCGCGCCTGGCTGGTCATCGCGCGCCGGCTTTGACCACCTGCGAGCGGCGGCCGCCGGAATCACGCCCCAGCTCCGGGGCTCTGCTCGCCGGCATCCGCACGGTCGCCTCCGGCGAAGCCCTGCTGTCACCCGGAGCCACCCCTGCCCTCATCACCCGCTTCCTCACCACACCCGCCCCCGGCGCCCTCCTGGCACCCCGGGCGCCTGAACGACCTCACCCCCGCGTCAGCGGGCGCCGACGTGGGGGCGGCTGGTGTCGGCGTCTGCGGCTAGCACTTGCCGTCCGACACCTGCATGCCCTTGTTGGGGCCTGCCGTACGGCTCACGATGCTCGGCACGCAACTGGCCGCATCGAGGCTGTGGGAGTAAGGGATGCTGACCGTGGTGTTGGACTGCGGGTTGGGGCCGGCGGGGTGGTTCTCCTCACCGGGGCTGGACCAGGTCACGTTGTCGAAGACGTTGCCGCTGACCTGCCAGTAACCGGCCGCGTCGGTGTAGAAGGTGCCCAGGACGTCCTTGGAGTCCTCGAAGTAGTTGTTGTCCACCTTGGCGCGGGCTCCGGCCCGGGAGTTGATGCCGGACTCGTTGAGTTTCACGTAGTGGTTGTTGTACATGTGTGCTGTGCCGCCACGCAGTAGGGGAGCGCGGGAGTCGATGTTCTCGTACCGGTTGTGGTGGTACGTGATGAAGCTGTTCGAGACGTCACTCTCACTCGACCCGACGAGGCCACCGCGGCCCGAGTTGCGCAGGATGCTGTAGGAGAGGGTCACGTACTGCGTGTTGTCCTTCATGTCGAAGAGACCGTCGAACCCCTCCGACTCCCCACCCGACGCTTCCAGGGTGGTGTGATCGACCCAGACGTTGCGGACGTTGCGCTCCATGCCGATGGCGTCACCGCCGTTGGACGTGGGGGAGCCCGACTTCTTGACGTTCCGGACGGTCACGTTCTGGATGATGATGTTGCGGGCGTCGCGGATGTGGATGCCCAACTGGTCGAAGACGGCGCCGCTGCCGACCCCGATGATCGTGACGTTGCTGACCTCCTTGAGCTCGATCACGCCGGCGGCGGTGTTGCAGCTGGCGCCCGACACCTTGCTGGTGTTGCCGTGGTTGATGGTCCCCTGGACCTCGATGGTGATCGGGGTGCTGCTACTGGCCCGTCCGCACAGGGCCGCATGGATCGCGGTTCCCGTGGTGGCCCGCACCGTCTGTCCGCCCGCGCCGCCGGTGGTCCCGCCGTTCTGGGTCGCGTAGCCGGTGGCGCTACCGGTCGCTGCCGACGCCTCGGGCATCGACAGAACCGCACCGGTCGCGGCCGTGAGGGCCGCCGTGGCCAGCGCCGCATAGAGTCGGAGTGCGACTGGTCGCCTCATCCTTGCCTCCCCATTCGTCTTTGAATGCCGGGTTTGCTGCTACTGCCGTGGTTGCTTCCTTGGTCTTCGGTGACGTCAGTGCGGTTGGTTCGAGAACATGAATGACGTCGGTGACCGGATGCCGCATCGCGGGTGGGGCAAGCGCTTTCTATGGGAAGCTAGGGGCTTGCTGTGGACGCGTCAATAGACATGTACTTGATCCTTATTCACAGACATGAACTTCTGAGGGCAGGTGAGGGCCGGCCGTCCGGTCGGCCCTCACCCGCTGTGGGGCAGACCGCTCAGTGCCGTGCCCTGAGCCCCGGGTCCAGGGTGGAGGCGTCGTGCGTGGCGGCCCCGCGCTTCCGCCCATTGACGGGATGGGCGGCGCCGCGCCTCCTTCATGCGAGCACCAGATCGACGACGCCCTCCGCGCGGTACGTCGCCGCTGCAAGGCGAGTTGACTTCTGACCTCCGGGCCTTCTGACCTCCCGGCCTCCGGATCTCCTGGCCCTCCCGATCCGAACTCGGCGCTGAGCGCTGAGCAGTTCCGCGCCCGTGTGCCCTGGCGCCGCTTGCCGCACCGCCGCTGTCAGTGCCCCGTGGCAGGATGTCCGCTCATCGGTGCGTACGGCAGAGGCACGCGAGGGGCGGCATGGCGAGTGGTGAGGGGGCGGAGGGCAGCCCCGTGGCGGTGGGGCGCAAGGCACGTGTGCTGGTCGGGCGGGCCGAGCGGCTTTACGGGCTCGCGCGGGGCGTGATCGACGATCACGCCCGGGCCGTCGGCGAGGTGCGTACGGCGCTCGTGCCGATCCATGCCGAGCTGGTCGCCCGGGAGTTGGCGGGCATCCCCGTCTCCCGGCTGAAGGATGTCACCGAGGGGCGCCTGCGGATCGGGGCCCTCGAGGCGGCGGGGCTCGGGACCGTGCGGGCCGTGTTCGAGGCGAGCCGGTACGAGTTGCGGCAGATACCGGGAGTCGGGGCCCAGACCGCCGACCAGGCGCTCGCCGCCGCCCGGCAGATCGCCCGCGCGCTCGAGGAGACCGTGTCCGTACGGATCGACGTCGACCACCCGGATCCCCGGACCACCGCCCTTGTCATCGCGCTGCGCCGCCTCGTCGAGGCGGGACCAGAGCTGCGCCGCGCCGTGGACGCCGCACAAGGTCTGGATCGGAAGATCGCGGCGCTCCTTCCGGCGGCCCGCCCCGCCACCGGACGGCTGCGGATGGCCCTCACGAGCCTGACGAGCAAGGCCAAGAGCGGGAGGGCGCTCGCCGCCGTCGCCGAACTCCGGGCGCTCACGGCCGACGCCGTCGCCAAGGACGTACACCTGCTGCTCGCGCAGGCCTCCACCGACCTGCTGCGCGAGTCCGCCTCGGACGCCGAGGCGTGGGTGGACTTCGAGCTGCGTTCCGCGGAGTACTACAGCCAGCTCGTCGAGATCGCCGGCAGCGCGCCCGACGTCGAGGCCGCCGAGGGCTTCCTGCCGGCGAAGGTCGCGGACCGTGTGCACGCGCAGGGGCTCGACGACACCCACCGCCGGGTCTCGCTGCGTGGCTACCAGTCCTTCGGCGCGCGGTTCGCGCTCGCCCAGCGCCGGGTGGTCCTCGGCGACGAGATGGGGCTCGGCAAGACCATCCAGGCCATCGCCGTGCTCGCGCACCTCGCGGCGGACGGGCACAGCCACTTCCTGGTGGTGTGCCCGGCGAGCGTGCTCATCAACTGGACCCGTGAGATCCGCTCCCGCAGCACCCTGCGCGCGGTGCCCGTGCACGGCCCCGACCGGCAGGACGCGTACGCCGAGTGGCGCGAGCGCGGCGGGGTCGCGGTCACCACCTTCGACGTACTCCACAGCCTGCCGACCTCGACCGAACCTCCGGCCGCGCTCGTCGTCGACGAGGCCCACTACGTCAAGAACCCGGACGCCCGCCGCTCCCGTGCCGTCGCGGAGTGGACGGAGCGGTGCGAGCGCGTCATGTTCCTCACGGGTACCCCGATGGAGAACCGCGTCGAGGAGTTCCGCACCCTCGTCCGCTACCTCCAGCCCGAGCTGGTGCCCAGGATCCAGAGCAGCGAAGCCGTCGCGGGCCCGCACGCGTTCCGCAAGTCCGTCGCCCCCGCCTACCTGCGGCGCAACCAGCGGGACGTGCTCACCGAACTGCCCGCCCTGCTCCAGGTCGACGAGTGGGAGGAGTTCAGCGCCGCCGACCAGGACGCGTACCGGGAGGCGGTCGCCGCCGGGAACTTCATGGCGATGCGCAGAGCCGCGTACGCGCACGCCGAGAAGTCGGCGAAGCTCCAGAGGCTGCGCGAACTCGTCGCGGAGGCGGCGGCCAACGACCTGAAGGTGGTCGTCTTCTCCTACTTCCGGGACGTCCTCGCCACCGTCCAACAAGCCGTGGGCAAGGACGTGTTGGGGCCGCTGGCCGGCGGTGTCCCGGCCGCCCGCCGACAGCGGCTGGTCGACGAGTTCGCGGCGGCCCCAGGACACGCCGTGCTGCTCTGCCAGATCGAGGCCGGCGGCGTCGGCCTCAACCTCCAGGCCGCGTCCGTCGTCATCCTCTGCGAACCGCAGGTCAAACCCACCCTGGAACACCAGGCCGTCGCCCGCGCCCACCGGATGGGCCAGGTCCGCACCGTCCAGGTGCACCGCCTTCTCGCCACGGACAGCGTGGACGACCGGCTGTTGCGCATCCTGGAGAACAAGGACCGCCTCTTCGACGCGTACGCCCGTCGCAGCGACGTCGCCGAGGCCACCCCGGACGCCGTCGACGTGTCGGACGGCACGCTCGCCCGCCGCATCGTGGAGGAGGAGCAGCAGAGACTGGCCACTGTCGGCCAGGGCGGCTGATGAACCAGGTGAGTTGAACCGGGTGAGTCGAACCGGGTGAGTCGAACCGGGTGAGTCGAACCCGGGTCAGCCGAGGCGGTCGGCCGGGCCCGCCTCCAGCCGTGTGATGCGCTTCTCCCCAGCCGGGGGCCCACCGCCGCCGCGTCGAGGCGGTCGTCCACCGCCTCCCACGGGTCATCGTGGCGGGCGGCCCCCGGCACGGCGGGGCGTGCCGCCGTGGCACGTCCGCCAGTGCGCGGACAGTGCGTTTCTGGCCACGCCGAACAGCCAGGCTCGCGGGCCTCTGCCAGGGTCGAAGCCGCGCCGGGTCGCGTAGGCCTGGAGCCACAGCTTCGCTCGAGCGGGGGGACCCCCATCGCGGCGGAGCCGTATATCGACACAGCCCCGCGCCCTTATGGGGGCGCAGCCCTGCCATCAGGACTTCGCCAAGCCCGTCTTCAACCCCGCCCCGCACAACGGCACCACAGCCGTACGACTCCCCAGCACCCCGTTCCGCACAGCCGCCCAGCAAGCCACCCCCGTCGACTCCACGTACAGTCCACGCGATGCCAAGTCGCTCTGCGCGTGCCGGATCTGATCCTCCGTCACTGTGAAGAAGGAACCGCCGGACTCCCGTACCGCCCGCAGAATCTGCCGAGCCCGCGGCGGTCGCGGGATCGCGATGCCCTCCGCGAACGTGAGGGCCATCGGAGTGACCCCGACCAGGTCTTCCGCGCCCTCGTCCCAGGCGTGGGCGAGTGGCGCGACGGCGGCTGACTGGACGGCGTACAGCGCGGGACGCCGGTCGATGAGCCCCGCCGCGTGCAGCTCCGCGATCGCGAGGGCCGCGCCGAGCAGCAGCGTTCCGTTGCCGACGGGGACGACCAGTACCTCGGGGAGCCGTCCGCCGAGGTCCTCCCAGAGCTCGTGGACGTACGTTTTCGTGCCGTGCAGGAAGTACGGGTTGAAGACGTGCGAGGCGTAGAAGGTGCCCTCCTCGTCCGCCGCCTCCCGAGCAGCCCGCGCCGCCGCCTCCCGGTCGCCCGGGACCACTTCGAGCCGGGCCCCGTGCGCCCCGATCTGCTCCAGTTTCTTGGCAGACGTGCCCTCAGGGACGTAGACGGTGCACGGCAGTTGGGCCCGTGCGGAGTACGCGGCCATCGCCGTGCCCGCGTTGCCGCTGCTGTCCGCGATGACCCGCCGGGGCCGCAGCCGCAGCGCCAGCTCGGCCAGCAGCACGGCCCCGCGGTCCTTGAAGGAGAGCGTCGGCAGCAGGAAGTCCAGCTTGGCCGAGACGCCGTCCCGCAGCGGGACCAGCGGGGTACGGCCCTCTCCGAGCGACACCGTGGGGGCGGTCAGGGGCAGGCACTCCGCGTACCGCCACAGCGAATTCACGCGCCCGGAAAGGGATTTGAGGGACGCGGGCGTGGGCGCGAAGTCGAGGTCGAGCGGGCCACGGCACACCGGGCAGCACCAGGCGAGCGAGTCCATGGGCACGCGCGTGCCGTCCATCGGGCAGAAACAGTCCGGCAATGGAGTCATGTCCGCAGATTAGATGCGCCGGTTGGTGACGTTGCGTCATGACTGGCATATGGCACTCGCGTTACGTCTGTGCAGGGCTCTTGTGCAATTCCTGTGCAGGCCCCAATCTTTCGGCTGACGCACAGGATCGGCCGAGACTTGGCATGACCCTGACGTCTTTCTGTGTGCAGTACCCCAGCACCTCCTTCCGCACCACCCCCCACCAGCGCACCACCGATTGAGGAGGATCCCTCAGATGGCAGTGATGCGTCATGCCCGGCGAAGACTTGCCGGTATCGGCACGGCGGCCCTCGTCGCCGGCCTCGTCTCCGCCCTCCCCGTGAACGCCGCGAACGCCGCAGCGGACCCCGTGGGCCCGATCCAGTACGCGGGCGCGGCCAACGCGATCCCGGACAGCTACATCGTGACGTTCCACGCGGACGCCGCGAAGGCCGGCTCGGCCGAGGGCAAGGCCCTCGCGAAGGAGTACGGCGCCACGATCGAGCGCACGTACAGGAAGGCGCTGAACGGATACGCCGTCGAGGCCACCGCTTCCGAGGCGAAGAGGTTCGCGGCCGACCCGGCCGTCGCCTCCGTAGTCCAGAACCGCGTCTTCACGATCGCCGCGACCCAGCCCAACCCGCCCTCCTGGGGCCTGGACCGCATCGACCAGGCGGCGCTCCCGCTGAACCAGAGCTACACCTACGACGACACCGCAGGTGAGGGCGTCACCGCCTACATCATCGACACCGGTGTCCGCATCACCCACACCGACTTCGGCGGCCGGGCCTCCTACGGCTACGACGCCGTCGACAACGACAACACCGCCCAGGACGGCCACGGCCACGGCACGCACGTCGCCGGCACGGTCGGCGGCACGGCGTACGGCGTCGCCAAGAAGGCGAAGATCGTCGGCGTCCGCGTGCTGAACAACTCCGGCTCCGGCACGACCGCGCAGGTCGTCGCCGGCATCGACTGGGTGACGACCAACGCCGTCAAGCCGGCCGTCGCCAACATGAGCCTCGGCGGCACGGTCGACACGGCCATCGACACCGCCGTACGCAACTCCATAGCCTCCGGCGTCACCTACGCCGTCGCGGCCGGCAACGAGACGGTCAACGCCAACACCCGCTCGCCCGCCCGCGTCACCGAGGCCATCACCGTCGGCGCCACCACCAACACCGACGCCAAGGCCAGTTACTCCAACTTCGGAGCCGTCCTGGACCTCTTCGCCCCCGGCTCCTCCATCACCTCCGCCTGGGGCACGGGCGACACCGCGACCAACACCATCTCCGGTACGTCGATGGCGACCCCGCACGTCGCCGGAGCAGCCGCGCTCTACCTGGCGGACAACCCCACGGCCACCCCGGCCGCCGTCCAGACCGCGCTGGTCAACTCCGCCACCACCGGAGTCGTCACCAGCCCCGGCACCGGCTCGCCCAACCGCCTGCTGAAGGTCGGCGGCGGCGGTACGACCCCGCCGCCCACCGGCTCGCTCTTCGAGAACACCGCGGACTACTCGATCGCCGACAACTCCACGGTGAACTCCCCGGTCTCCGTCACCGGCGTCTCGGGCAACGCGCCCTCGGCCCTGAGCGTGCCGGTGAACATCGTCCACACCTACATCGGCGACCTCCAGGTCCAGCTGATCGCCCCCGACGGAACGGCCTACACGCTGAAGGCGTACGGCACGGGCGGTTCGACGGACAACATCAACACCACGTACACGGTGAACGCCTCGTCCGAGGTCGCGAACGGGACGTGGACCCTGCGGGTGAGCGACAACGCGTCAGCCGACACGGGATACATCAACTCGTGGGGACTGCAGTTCTGACCGCCGCCCCCCACCTTCACGCCTCACACCTCCTAGCGAGCTCTGACAGCTCCTTCTAAGCGGCCTTGGTCAAGTCCGGTGCGTTACCGCGCCCCGTAGGGGGCGCGGGGAACCGCGCGACCAGCCCCCACCGGCCCGCAGGTTCATCACCGCTCTTCCAGCGGAGCGCTTTGCCCTCGTCCTCGCGGCGCGGCTTCGGGTCGTCGACCCGGCCGGTCGCGAGGACGAGGTGTGAACGGCGGTGGCCATCGCCGTCACCGCGCCCGGATTCGCCGGACTCGTCCTCCGTGTTCCGCCCTCATCCGCCCCGCGCTTACCATGCGCTCTGTCGTACGTCAGTTCAGCATCACTCGGACGAGGAGCCGCGGTACCAGTGGAGACACCCCCGCCCCCTGGGCCTCAGCAGCCCCAAGGGCAGTACCCGCCGCCGGGGCCGTACGGCGCGTACCCGGGTCAGGGCCAGGGGCCGGGTCCGTATCCGGGGGAGGGGCAGGGGCCTTACGCGGGTCAGGGGCCGTATGCGGGTCAGGGGCCGTACCCACCGCAGGGGCCCTACCCGCTGCCCGGCCCGAACGGCTATCAGCCCTGGGGCCAGGGCTACTCCCCGTACAACCGCCCGGCACCGGTCAACGGCCTCGCGATCGCCGCGCTCGTGCTCAGCATCCTCTGCTTCCTGCCGCTGGTCGGGCTGATCCTCGGGTGGGTCGCGCTGGTGCAGATCAAGAAGCGGGGCGAACGCGGCAAGGGCATGGCGATCGGCGGGATGGTCTTGTCCGGGATCGGCACCGCCGGCCTCGTGCTCGCGCTCGTCACCGGCGGCGCGGCCGACCTCTGGGAGGGCGTCGAGGAGGGGGCGCGCGAGGCGAGCGAGGGCGCGGCTTTCTCCGTGGGCAAGGGCGAGTGCTTCGACGCGCCCAGTGGCTCCCTGGAAGGCTTGGCCTACGACGTCGACACGGTGCCCTGTGAGGGCAAGCACGACGGCGAGGTCTTCGGGAACTTCAAGATGGCGGGCGGCAGTTACCCCGGCGACGACGCGATCAACGAGGCCGCTGACGACAAGTGCTACACGCTCCAGTACGCCTACACGATGGACTCCTGGGCCATAGCGGACAACGTCGACATCTACTACCTCACGCCCACCCGGGACAGCTGGAGCCTGGGCGACCGCGAGATCACCTGCCTGTTCGGCAACGTGGACGAGAAGGGCAGCCTGACGGGCTCACTGCGCCTGGACGACTCGACGCTCACCGGGGACCAGCTGACGTATCTGCGGGCGGCGCAGATCCTCAACGAGGCCATGGACTCGGCGCCTCAGGAGACGTACGTCGAGGACGACCTGCCCGGCCACAAGAAGTGGGCGGACCGGGTCTCCGCGGCGCTGACCCGGCAGACCAAGACGCTGCAGGCGAACGACTGGTCCGCCAGGGCCGAGAAGCCCGTCGCCGCTCTGGTGAAGGACCTTGAAGCAGCGCGGGAGGAGTGGGCGAAGGCGGCGAAGGCCTCCGACGCGGACGCCTTCTACGACCACTACGACAACGCGCTGGAACTCACCGACGTCGAAAGGACCGTCACGACGCGCAAGGCTCTGGGCCTCGCCACGACGCCCCCGAAGGAGTACGAGGACGACGGCAGCGAGGACGGCGGGACGGGAGAGGGCTCAGGCGGCAGCGGCGCTGCGGTGTGACAACGGCCATAGCGGGGAGAAAGTGCCTGCGTAAAGCCCGCAGCGGCCCCAAGTCATCACATCGAGTGATTCTCTGGCCTTTGCTTGCCTGTCACAACCCAGGGTTGCCACCCTGTTGCTGTCTGTACAACCTGACGGGAGTGGCCAGTGACATTCGGTGAGCAGCCGGCGTATCTGCGCGTCGCAGGTGATCTTCGCAAGAAGATCGTCGACGGATCGCTGCCACCGCACGCACGGCTCCCGTCCCAGGCCAGAATCCGCCAGGAGTACGGGGTCTCGGACACCGTGGCCCTGGAGGCCCGCAAGGTGCTGATGGCCGAGGGTCTTGTCGAGGGCCGCTCCGGGTCGGGGACGTATGTGCGCGAGCGGCCGGTACCGCGCCGCATCGCCCGCTCCGGATACCGGCCGGACAGCGGCGCGACCCCGTTCCGCCAGGAGCAGGCCGACGCCGTCGCGCGCGGCACCTGGGAGTCGCACAGCGCGCAGGCCGAGGCGAGCGGCGCGATCGCGGAAAGGCTCGGCATCCAGGCCGGCGACCGCGTGATGTGCACGAATTACGTCTTCCGGGACGCGGGTGACGTGATGATGCTCTCCACCTCCTGGGAGCCCCTCGCCGTCACGGGTCGTACGCCGGTGATGCTCCCCGAGGAGGGCCCGCTCGGCGGCATGGGCGTGGTCGAGCGCATGGCGGCCATCGACGTGATCGTCGACAACGTCACGGAGGAGGTGGGCGCCCGGCCCGGCCTCGCCGAGGAGCTGTCGGCGCTGGGGGGCGTTCCGGGGCATGTCGTGCTCGTCATCCAGCGGACGTACTACGCGTCGGGGCGACCGGTGGAGACGGCGGACGTCGTCGTACCGGCGGATCGGTACCGGATCGCTTATCACTTGCCCGTGAAGTAGGCGTAGGCGGCGGTACGGGGCTCCGACGGAATCTGGCCTTTCCGACGGACGTACTCCGGCACCGTCCCCCTGCTGTCGGCGGGACCCCAAGGGGATATGAGGGGGCGCAGTCGTGAAGATGCGCCCCCTTTGTGCTGGCTGGTTGCGGCACCTCCGGCGTACCTCTTTGTGAAAAGCCGTATTCGCTGCGTGAAGGTTAGGCGTAGGCTCGGGCATATGCGGATTGCGGTTTCCTTATGGGACTGGGCAGGGCGCGAGCCGGGGGCGGGGAGCGGAGGGGCGGCGCGATGAACGACGGCACGATCACACTTCCCTGGCTCGTCATACGGCAGGACGACAACGGCAATCGCTATCGCGTCGGCCGGTACGCGACGAGGGCCGAGGCCCAGAAGATCGCGGACAGTCTCGACGATCGCGGCCACAAGCAGCTGTACTGGGTGGAGCGGATCGGGCAGAACGGCTCCAAGTAGCCGTGTGACCGCCGACGTCGTGCGTGCCACCGCGGCATCGTGTTCGCCCGCGGCTCCCGTAGGCTCCGGCGCATGACGGAACGGACGGAACGGGTCGTGGTGGTGGGAGCCGCCGTACTCAGCGACGGGCGTCTTCTCGCCGCGCGACGCAGCGCGCCTGCCGAGTTGGCCGGGCGCTGGGAGTTGCCCGGGGGCAAGGTCGAGCCCGGTGAGACTCCCGAGCGGGCCCTCGTGCGTGAGCTCCGTGAAGAACTCGGCGTCGAGGCGCTGCCGGTCGCTCGGGTCCCCGGGGAGTGGCCCCTGAAGTCGCCGTACGTCCTGTGTGTCTGGACCGCCCGCCTCCTCCCCGACTCGCCCGCCCCGAAGCCCCTCCAGGACCACGACGAACTCCGGTGGCTCACGCCGGACGAGCTCTGGGACGTGGAGTGGCTGGACCAGGATGTGGCGGCTGTGATGGAGGTCGCGCGGGGGGCTTGGGGGAGTGGGATGGCTGGGGGCTGAAATCCGCAGCCCTTCCGGCGTTTGAGGAGCGGGGGTTCGGGGGCCGGCCCCCGAAAACGGGGTCTGGGGCGGAGCCCCAGGGATGATGGGGTCCCCCGCTCGAGCGAAGCCGAGAGTGGGGGAGGGCAGGGGCGGCGGGGGCGAGCAGAACGACGCCACATGTGACCACCGCAACTCCGCCCACCCGCCCCAGCGGGATGCGAGACCCCCGCCGCACATGGGACGCTCATGCCCGCGGGGCGCATGTGACGGCTGGGGCGAGCGCCCAAGCGCCGTCCACGCGACAGCGCGCGGCCCGCGCACGGTACTCCGCCCGGGATATCGGGTATGTGCCCAATAACCCCATGAAACCGGACATGGTCCGCTTCTGGCCTGGGAGTGATCTGCGTGATCCACACCGAGGGCGACGTCGCCGAGTGGACCTTCCCCGCGGATCCGGGTGCCGTACGCACCGCCCGCACCGTCGTCCGCGGCCAGCTCCGCTCCTGGGGTCTCGACTCCCTCGGTGACGTGACCGCGCTGTTGGTCAGCGAACTGGTCACCAACGCCCTGCGGCACGCGACCGGTCCCATCGGCGTACGCCTCGTACGCCCCACGGAGACGCTCGGCGCCCTGCTGGTGGAGGTCTCCGACCCGCTGCCGGACCTGCCCCGAGAGCGCGCCGCACGTCCGGAGGACGAGAGCGGCCGAGGGCTCCAGCTGGTGGCGAACTCCTCGCGCCGATGGGGCACGCGACCAGGCGGAACGGGCAAAACGGTCTGGTTCGAGCTGGCTCTGCCGGGCTGACCGGAAGGGGCCCTGGGGGCGGCTGAGTCACGCCGGTCCTGGGGGCTGCCCGGAGTCTGTGATTCGACGGGGTGCCCTGTGGTTAGAAGACTGGGAGTGTTTGTCGTGGCCGGTCCTAAAAGCATCGGGACCGTGCTGTGATCGTGAACACCGTGTTGTGCGGCACCGTAGTGCTGGATACTGCGGGCAGCCGCCCCCGGTGACCGGTGCCGGACGCGGTGAGCTGGAGGGGACGGTTCGCGTGAGCGAGATACCAGCGAAGGCCACGGAGTCCGAGGATCCGTCGGGCGGCGCGATGGCTGATGCGACGACAGGCGATGGCGCCGCGCCCGGGCCGGGCGACGCGTCGGCCGAGGCGTTGATCGAGCCATCGGTCGAAGCGCCCGCCGAGGCGCCGGGCGAAGTGGTGTGGCAGAGCAGTCCACCCGGTTCGATCTACGACTACATCAAGGTCGCCTCGTTCTCCATCGGCCCCGACGGCCTCGTCGACCAGTGGAGTCTGCGCGCCGAGCAGCTCTTCGGCATCACGACCGAGCAAGCCCTGGGCATGGACCCCATCGAGGCCTTCGTCGCCGAGGACAAGCGCGAGCTGGGTCAGCGGAAGATGGCCGAAGTCCTCGACGGCAGGGAGTGGACGGGTGTAGTCCCCTTCCGGATACCCGACCCCGAGGGCACCGGCCAGGCCGCCGAGGGACTGGCCGAGGTCTACGTCATGCCGACGCGGACCGAGGAGGGTGAGCGCGCCGCCGTGTGCATCGTGGTGGATGTGCGCACCTTGCGTCGGATCGAGACGGATCTTGCCGCTTCGCAGGCGATTTTCGGCCAATCTCCGTTCGGTTTTCTGCTGATCGACCCGGATCTGCGGATCCGCCGCGCCAACGAGCAGTTCGCCTCGACCTTCGGCGGCACAGCCGACGACCACCGCGGACGCACCGTCAAGGACTATCTGTCGCCGGGCGAGTGCCAACGCGTCGCCGCCACCCTGCGCCGCGTCCTGGAGACCGGCGAATCCGTCACCGAGATGCTGGTCACGGGCACCGTGCCAGGTTCCACGGAGCGCCGTCACTGGTCGATCAACCTCTATCGCGTGCACAGCGGTTCGGGCCGGCCGATCGGTATCGCGTGGCTGGGTACCGACATCACCCGGCGTCGCGCCGCCGCCCGCGAGGCCGCCGCCGCCCGGCGCAATCTCGCCCTTCTGAACGAGGCAGGTGCGCGCATCGGCAACTCGCTGGACCTGGAGACCACCGCCCGCGAACTCCTCGACGTGGCCGTCCCCGGCTTCTGCGACCTCGCCTCCGTCGACCTCTACCAAGGCCTCCTGGCCGGCGACGAGACCCCGCCGGGCCTCGCCGACGGCAGTGCTGAGCTGCGCCGCGTCGCCTTCGCCAGCGCTGTGGCCGACGCGCCCTTCATCGGCGGGCCGGAATCCGTGAACGTCGGCGCCGTCCACCACTACGCGTTCAACTCACCCCTCGCGGACGCCCTGCGCACCGCACGCACACAGGCCCTCCCCGCGGAAGAGGGCGGCCTGATCCAGTCCACGCTCGCGGTGCCGATGGTCGCCCACGACACGGTCGTCGGCCTCGTCCAGTTCTCCCGTACGAAGGGCAGCGAGCCGTTCGGGGAACGCGACCGCGCCCTCGCGGTCGAACTGGCCGCGCGCGCCGCCGTCTGCATCGACAACGCCCGCCTGTACCGCCGGGAGCACGAACGGGCCCTGATACTGCAGCGCTCACTGCTCCCCCCGGGCGACCCGGAGGCCTCCGGCCTGGACATCGCCTGCCGCTACCTCCCCGGAAACGCGGCCACCGAGGTCGGCGGCGACTGGTTCGACGTCATCGAACTCCCAGGGCACCGCACGGCGTTGGTCGTCGGCGACGTGATGGGCCGCGGCCTGCGCGCGGCCGTCGCGATGGGTGAACTCCGCACGGCCGTACGCACCTTGGCTCTCCTCGATCTCGAACCGGCCGAGGTCCTCTCGGCGTTGGACGAGATCGCCCGCGGCCTGGGCACGCCCGGCGGAACCCAGCAATCTACGCGCGGTGCCCGTCAGTCCCGCGACGCCGACCTCTCCGAGGTGTACCTGGCCACCTGCGTGTACGCGGTCTACGACTCGGTCACCCGCCGGATCACCTTCGCCAACGCCGGCCATCTCCCGCCGGTCCTCGTCGAGCCGGGCGAGAGCGCGCTCATGCTCGACGTACCGCCCGGGATGCCACTCGGGGTCGGCGGCGAGCCCTTCGAGGAGGTGGAGGTGGAGCTCGCGGAGGGCGCCCTTCTGGCGCTCTACACCGATGGACTGGTCGAATCCCGCGACCACCCCCTCGACGAGGGCCTGCAAGCCTTCGTAGGAGCCCTCACCGACCCCTCCAGCCCCCTGGAGGACGTGTGCGACCACATCCTCAACACCCTTGACACGCACCACGGCGAGGACGACATCGCGTTGCTGATGGCGCGTGTCCAGGGGCTGCCCGCCGAGTCGGTCGGCGACTGGACGCTGCCGCGCGAGCCGCGCAGTGTGGGCAAGGCGAGGGAGTACGCCCGCGGCCAGCTGATCAGCTGGGACCTGGAGCCCCTCGTCGACACGGCGGAACTCCTCGTCAGCGAACTCGTCACCAACGCCCTCCGCTACGGCGAGGGCGAGATCCGCCTCCGTCTGCTCCTCGACCGCACCCTGGTCTGCGAGGTCTGGGACGCCGGCCTCGTCCAGCCCCGCCGCCGCCGGGCCCGCGACACGGACGAGGGCGGCCGCGGCCTCCAACTCGTCGGCCTCCTGAGCGCCGCCTGGGGCTCCCGCCGGACGCCCCGCGGCAAGACGGTGTGGTTCGAACTCCCCCTGCCCAACGGGGGGAAGGCCCTCGCGGATCCCGCGGAGGCACTGCTGAGTCTGTTCTGAGGGCGGGCCGGTGCGGGGAGGCCGGGGCGGGGTGAGCCGACCTGTCGGCTCCCTACCGGCCGCCACCGGCCCTCCGTCGCAGGCGCGGCCCGTCGCCGCCAGGAGTCGTACGGCTCCGAGCCCGCCGCTTCCGCCGCACGTACCCGTACGCGGCCAGGGCCCCCGCCCCGCCCGCCGCGACGAGAGGCAGCACGAGATCCGCCGTATACGTCTCGCCGCCATCCGGCTCGCCCCCGGCCGACGTGACCGCTGACGCCGACATCGGCGTCAGCTCCCCGGCCCACGCCACCGCCCCCTGGACACCGGCCACGGCCATCACGAGCAGCCCCAGGGCCACCACCGCGCCCGCCGCGGCACGCACGACCCGCGCGGCTGCGTGCGACGCGGCTCGGCGCGAGCGGCTTCGAGGCGTGGACGACGTCACATTTGGGAGCGTATGGCCGCGTACGCTCCCTCGCGACCGGACCACACGGGGTGGTCCAGGCAGGGGACGCGGTGCCACAGGACGCGTCAATGCCACCGCCCGAGAGGTGCGGTCGCCCGCCTACACCGACCCGGACGGCCTCCGCCGGATCTTGTTCCCCAGCCACACCAGCGGATCGTACTTCCGGTCAACGGCCCGTTCCTTCAAGGGAATCAGCGCATTGTCCGTGATCTTGATGCCCTCGGGGCACACCTCCGTGCAGCACTTGGTGATGTTGCAGTAGCCGAGCCCGTGCTCGTCCTGGGCGGTGCGCTTGCGGTCGAGCCCGGTGTCCGACGCGGCGTCCAGCGGGTGCATGTCCAGCTCGGCCACCCGCATCAGGAAACGCGGGCCGGCGAAGGCGGTCTTGTTCTCCTCGTGGTCGCGCACCACATGGCATGTGTCCTGGCACAGGAAACACTCGATGCACTTACGGAACTCCTGCGAGCGGTCCACGTCCTGCTGCTGCATCCGGTACTCGCCGGGGCCCAGGCCCGCGGGCGGCACGAACGACGGCACCTCCCGCGCCTTCGTGTAGTTGAAGCCGACGTCGGTCACCAGGTCACGTACGACCGGAAACGCCCGCAGCGGCGTCACCGTGATCGTCTCCTCCCGCGTGAACACCGACATCCGCGTCATGCACAGCAGCCGCGGCCGCCCGTTGATCTCCGCCGAACACGAACCGCACTTGCCCGCCTTGCAGTTCCAGCGGACGGCCAGGTCCGGAGCCTGGGTCGCCTGGAGGCGGTGAATGATGTCGAGGACGACCTCACCGTCGTTCACCTCGACCTCGAAGTCCTCCAGGCCGCCGCCCTCGACGTCCCCGCGCCACACCTTGAAGCGGGCCTCATAGCTGCTCACTCGTAGAGCTCCTCTTCGGCGAGGTACTTGACCAGCTCCTCCTTGTCGAAGAGGGCGAGCAGGTCGGGTCGGATGGGTTCGGTCGTCTCCCGGGCGAGTTCGATCTGGCCCCGCACCGGGTCGGTGGCCGCCAACCCGCCCGTCGGGTCGGTCAGCCGGCACAGCAGGTTGAGCCGGCGCCACGCCCGGTCCATCCCCGGATGGTCCTCCCGCGTATGGCCGCCACGCGACTCCGTACGCTCCAGCGCCGCTCGCGCCACACATTCGCTGACCAGCAGCATGTTCCGCAGGTCGAGCGCCAGGTGCCAGCCCGGGTTGAACTGCCGATGCCCCTCGACCCCGGCCCGCCGCGCCCGCACCCGCAGTTCAGCGAGCTTGTCCAGCGCCGCCTCCATCTCCGCCTCACGACGGATGATGCCGACGAGGTCGTTCATCGTCTGCTGAAGCTCCTGGTGGAGGGTGTACGGGTTCTCCGGCGGCTTTCCGTTCTCCGCGCCGGGCTCGGGCCCCTCGGCGGAGAACGGCCGCAACGCCTCCGCGGCGGCCGCGTCGACCTGGGCGTCGTCCACGGCAGGACGCCCCCCGGCGGGACCGGAGAGCCCCGTGGCGTACTGGGCCGCGTGCAGCCCCGCCCGTCGCCCGAACACCAGCAGGTCGGAGAGTGAGTTGCCGCCGAGCCGGTTGGAGCCGTGCATGCCGCCCGCGACCTCCCCGGCCGCGAACAGCCCGGGCACTCCGCGGGCCGCCGCCGTGTCCGACTCGACCGCGATGCCGCCCATCACGTAGTGACAGGTGGGCCCGACCTCCATCGCCTCGGCGGTGATGTCGACGTCCGCGAGCTCCTTGAACTGGTGGTACATGGACGGCAGCCGCCGCCGGATCACCTCGGCCGGCATACGGGTCGACACGTCCAGGAAGACACCGCCGTGCGGGGTGCCACGGCCCGCCTTGACCTCGGAGTTGATGGCCCGCGCCACCTCGTCACGCGGCAGCAGTTCAGGAGGACGCCGGTTGTTCTCCTGGTCCTCGTACCAGCGGTCGCCCTCCTCCTCGGACTGCGCGTACTTCTCCTTGAAGACGTCCGGGATGTAGTCGAACATGAACCGCTTGCCCTCGGAGTTCCGCAGCACCCCGCCGTCCCCGCGCACCGACTCGGTGACGAGGATCCCCTTCACCGACGGCGGCCAGACCATGCCCGTCGGGTGGAACTGCACGAACTCCATGTTCAGCAGGGGCGCCCCCGCGAGCAGCGCCAGCGCGTGCCCGTCGCCCGTGTACTCCCACGAGTTCGACGTCACCTTGAAGGACTTGCCGATGCCACCGGTGGCGATCACGACCGCCGGGGCTTCGAGTACGAAGAAACGGCCGGATTCACGTGCGTAGCAGAAGACCCCGGAGACCTTCTCGTCGTCCTTCAGGATCCTGGTGACCGTGCACTCCTGATAGACCTTCAGGCGCGACTCGTAGTCACCGGTCTCCTTGAAGTCCTCCTGCTGAAGCGACACGATCTTCTGCTGGAGCGTCCGGATCAGCTCGAGTCCGGTCCTGTCCCCGACATGTGCGAGCCGCGGATACTCGTGCCCGCCGAAGTTGCGCTGCGAGATCCGCCCGTCCTTCGTACGGTCGAACAGCGCCCCCCAGGTCTCCAGCTCCCACACCCGGTCCGGGGCTTCCTGCGCGTGCAGCTCGGCCATCCGCCACTGGTTGAGGAACTTCCCGCCGCGCATGGTGTCGCGGAAGTGGACCTGCCAGCTGTCCGCGGAGTTGACGTTGCCCATCGACGCCGCGATGCCGCCCTCGGCCATCACCGTGTGCGCCTTGCCGAACAGAGACTTGCAGATCACGGCCGTACGCGCGCCCCGCTCCCGCGCTTCGATGGCGGCCCGCAGCCCGGCGCCCCCGGCACCGACCACGACGACGTCCCACTCCTGCCGGTCCACTACGGACATCAGAACAACCTCGGATCGTCAAAGGCGCCGGACGCGACCAGGTACACGTAGAAGTCGGCGAGTGCCACGCTCACCAACGACGCCCAGGCGAGCAGCATGTGCCGGGCGTTGAGCTTTCCGACCCACTGCCACATCCGGTAGCGCAAGGGGTGCTTGGAGAAGTGCTTGAGCTGGCCGCCGACGATGTGCCGACAGGAGTGGCAGGAGATCGTGTAAGCCCAGATCAGCACGATGTTGACCAGGAACACCAGGGTGCCCACGCCCATGTGGCCCCACTCGTAGTGCTCGTCGCGGAAGGCGAGCACGGTGTCGTACGTGAGGATCCCGGCGACGACGATCGCCGCGTAGAAGAAGTAGCGGTGGATGTTCTGCAGGACCAGCGGGAAGCGGGTCTCGCCGGAGTACTTCTTGTGCGGCTCGGCGACCGCGCAGGCCGGTGGTGAGGCCCAGAAGCCGCGGTAGTACGCCTTGCGGTAGTAGTAGCAGGTCAGCCGGAAGCCCAGCGGGAAGATCAGGATGAGCAGCGCGGGGGACAGGCCCCACCAGCCGCCGAAGATCTCCCAGTTCGGGCCCGCCCGCATCGGCTCGCAGTTCTCCGCCAGACAGGGCGAGTAGAACGGCGAGACGTACGGGGCCGCGTAGTAGTCGGTGTTCGCGAAGGCCCGCCACGTCGAGTAGACGACGAAGGCCAGCAGGCCGGCCGCGGTGGTGGCGGGGGCCAGCCACCAGCGGTCGGTCCGCAGATGCGGGGCGGCGATCGCGGCGCGCGTACGGGTCCGTACGCCGCCGCTGTTCACTTTGGGTTCCGTGCCAGTGGCCAACTCGAAGCTCCGGTCGGGGTCAGGGGGCGTGGCGGTCGCGGGCGCCGAGACCCTCGTCGTCCGAGTCCGTCCACAGGGTGTTGTCGTACGGGGTGTCGGGGATGGAGACCAGGTCGGGTCGCTGGGGTGCGGCGAGCGCCGGGGCCGCCTCGCGCAGCAGCGCCACGCTCTCGCGCAGATGGTCGGCGTCGGTGCGCACCCGGCGTACCTCCAGACCGCTGCCCATCTGCTGTTCCAGGCGCCGCACGGACCTCGTCAGGTCGTCGAGACAGCGCTGGACCGATGTCAGGTCGTCTTGCACGGACATGACTTGCCCTCACTTCCGCGGACTTTCGTGGCCCAAGGCGGCACGTTCATGCGCCTGAGAGTGTCGCGCGTCACATAAGCCCGTGTGAAGGGATGTGCACGGATTACCGGCTCGTGTCGTCCGTTACGCGCCGTGCGTACGCCCCCCGGCGGGACGCGGCGCGCGGTCCGCGGCACGCACCGTTGGGCCGCACGAGTGGGCTTCCAGGGGCCGGTCGTCGTGTCGCCGCCCGCAGGCGGTGACTCTCCCCTTCAGTGGGGCGATACATCTGATCAACTCCATTATACCGCCAAATGTGATCTACATCACCCAAAAGTGATCAAAACCGCCCCAGTGATCAGAACCGCCCCGGAGGTACCAGTCATGTCCCACGACGGCGTCGGACTGCGCGCGGTCATGCGCTCGGTCGCGTTCCTCACGGCGGGCGTGCTCGCGGTGCCCGCACTCGCCGCGTGCAGCGAGACGGATGAGGCCGGCAAGCCCACCGCCGGCCAGGACATCGCCCCCGCCGGGCGCGATCTGATCGCCGACGGCGGCGCCATGCACTGGGCCGTGGACAGAGTCCCGGAGACTCTCAACACCTTCCAGGCGGACGCCGACGCCACCACCTCCCGGGTCGCGGGCGCCGTGCTGCCCTCCATGTACCGGCTCGACGCGAACGGCCGCCCGCAGCGCAACCCCGACTACCTGGAGTCCGCGAAGGTCGTCGAGCGCGAGCCCAGACAGGTCGTGCTCTACAAGCTCAACCAGCAGGCCGTCTGGAGCGACGGCCGTGAGATCGGCGCCGCCGACTTCGCCGCCCAGTGGCGCGCGCTGTCCGGCAAGGACACCGCGTACTGGACCGCCCGCAACGCCGGCTACGACCGCATCGAGAAGATCGAGCGCGGCGCCGACGACCTCGAAGTACGGGTCACCTTCGCCAAGCCGTACGCCGACTGGCAGTCGCTCTTCTCGCCGCTGTATCCGAAGGACGTCATGGGCACCCCGGACACCTTCAACGAGGGTGCCCGCCGCAAGCTGAAGGTCACCGCGGGCCCCTTCGCCATCGACAGGATCAACCGCTCGGCCGGTGACGTGACCCTCAAGCGCAACCCGCGCTGGTGGGGCGACACCGCCAAGCTCTCCGAGCTGGTGCTGCGCGCCGTCCCGCGCGAGCGGCGCATCGTCGCGCTCGCCGAGGGCCGGCTCGATCTGGCCGAGATCGATCCCTCACAGGCGCACCGCATTACGCTCGCCGGCCGCGACAAGCACGGCAAAGACGCCACGGACGGCAAGGACAGCGAGGACGGCAAGGGGAAGTCGCTCACGTACGGGCCCGTTGCCGCGCTGACGCCGGGCAGGGCCCTGCGCTCCTGGGCGATCGCGCACGGCTCCGACGAGAAGGCGGCCGACGTGGAGATCGCCGTCCGCAAGAAGCGGGCCAAGGCGATCGCCAAGTACGCCGACGAGCAGTCGGCCCTGCGCGGCTTCGTGATCCGCAAATCCCTCGAACCCTCCTACACGCAGCTCGCGTTGAACGGCGCCGGGGGTCCGCTCGCCGACGAACGGGTCCGCCGGGCCGTGGCCCGCGCCCTCGACCGGGACGAGCTCGCCCGGGTCGTGCTCAAGCCGCTGGGCCTGCCCGCCGAACCGGTCGGCAGCCATCTCGCGCTCGCCGGGCAGCGCGCGTACGCCGACAACAGCGGGGCGATCGGCGGCCAGGACACCGCGGAGGCGCAGGCGCTGCTGTCCGACGCGGGATGGGTGGCGGGCGGGCCCGTCAAGGAGAAGAAGGCCAAGGAGAAGGAGAGGGACAAGAAGGCGGCCGGCGCCGAGGACCAGAAGCCGGGCAACCCGTACGACCTGGCCGACGCGCTGGGCGCACCCCGCGAGGTCGAGAGGGAACAGAAGAAGGAGAACCAGCAGAAGGAGAACCAGCAGAAGGAGAACCAGCAGAAGGAGAACCAGCAGAAGGAGAACCAGCAGAAGAAGGAGCAGAAGGACGGGGCGGGCGCGGCCGGCGCGGTCGAGAAGAAGCACCTGGCCCAGGACGGGCAGCACCAGCTCAAGCGCGGCGGCGCCCCCGGGGCGTACGCGCCGAAGGGCACCGCCGCCCCGAAGCGTGCCGCGGCCGGACCGCTCGCCAAGAACGGCAAGCCGCTGTCGCTGAGCTTCGTGCTGCCGTCGGGTCCCGGCTCGGAGCCGCTGCGGGCGGTCGGGGAGCGGATCGCGCGGATGCTGGAACGTATCGGCATCCGTACGGAGATCTCCAAGGTCGCCGACGAGAGCTACTTCAAGGACCACATCGCGTCGGGCCAGTACGACCTGGCGCTGTACTCCTGGCCCGCGTCGGCCTTCCCCGCGACCGACGCCCGCCCGATCTACTCCAAGCCGGTCCCGGCCGCCGACGGCTCGCTCAACGTCGAACAGAACTACACGCGGGTCGGCACCGACCAGGTCGACCAGCTCTTCGATCAGGCCATCGCCGAACTGGACCCGGACGAGTCCCGCTCCCTGGTCCGCAAGGCCGACGCCCGCATCTGGGCCGCGGCCGGCTCGATCCCCCTCTATCAGCGCCCCCAGCTGACGGCCGCCCGTACGAACCTGGCCAACGCCGGCGCCTTCGGCTTCCAGACGCCGGTCTATGAGGACATGGGCTTCCTGGAGAAGGGTGCACAGGGAGCGGGGAGCAAGCCAGAAACGGCGAAGACGGACAAATAGCCCCAGCCTCCCCAGGGTCCCTGCTGCTGAGCGTGGTCCCGCAGGGCAAGATGTCCATGCCGGTGATCATTGCTGGTCGCTGGTCGCTGGTCGCTGGCCGCTGGTCGCTGGTCGCTGGTCGCTGGTCGCTGGTCACGGGAGACATCGGGGGACGACCATGAGTGAGCGAGCGTTCAGGCACAAAGCCGTGGGTCTCGTCGCGGCGGCGCTGCTCGTCCCCGTCGCGGGCTGTACCGGCGGCGGGGACGACGAGGACGCCAAGGCCGGCGTCGGCCGGGCGTGTGCGCGCGGTACGTATGCCTGGTCCGGTATCGAGCGCGAGCAGAAGCTGATCGCGCTCGCCGACCCGATCACAGTGACGAAGGAGACAGACCCCATCTCCGTGCACCTCAAGCCGGTGAGGGGCGTCAGCTACAAGCCGCACATGACCTCCACGGCGGCCGGGGCCCGCGCGGCGGACGCCATCAAGGCCCTGGGACGGCACCTCAAGACGGAGGAACCGCTCGCGGATCCCTCGGAGTCGACCGTGCCGGACGAGAGAGGCAGTTACATCGAGGCCCCCTCCAGCCCCAAAGGGTCGTACTACGCGTGGGAGCACGTCGAGCTGATCGAGGCCGACTTCACGTACGCCTGTCCGGGCAGCGATGCCGAGCCGGTCAAGGGCCATGTACTGAGCTGGGAGAGGACCGGCAGCGGGTTCCTGCCCTGCGGTAACCCCATGATCGACGAAGGCTCCGGCAAGTCGGGCGCCGCAGAGCGTATCGCCGTCCGGGAGACCTGCCCGGCCGATTCGCCGGCCGCGAAGAGCGCCTGATCAGGCGGCCGCGGACGCGGTCCCAAGCCTCCCTGGACAAGCCCGCGGAAGCGCTCTCCGCCACAGCCACGTACCATGGGGTGAGGCCGTGGCATGGTCGCCCGGCAACAGGCACGCGTCGCGGACCCCGCACGCGCAGCCATCCACGATTCCGGGAGAAGCCCCGTAGCATGCCCACGCGCCATGACATCCGTAACGTAGCCATCGTCGCCCACGTCGACCACGGCAAGACCACTCTGGTCGACGCCATGCTCAAGCAGGCTGGTGCCTTCGCCGCGCACGCCGCCGAGTCCCTCGACGACCGCATGATGGACTCGAACGACCTGGAGCGTGAGAAGGGCATCACGATCCTGGCCAAGAACACGGCCGTGAAGTACCACCCGAAAGATGGCAGCGATGTCATCACGATCAACATCATCGACACCCCGGGCCACGCCGACTTCGGTGGCGAGGTCGAGCGCGGTCTGTCGATGGTGGACGCGGTCGTGCTGCTGGTCGACGCCTCCGAGGGTCCACTGCCCCAGACCCGCTTCGTGCTGCGCAAGGCGCTGCAGGCCCGCCTGCCCGTCATCCTGTGCATCAACAAGACGGACCGCCCTGACGCTCGTATCGACGAGGTCGTGAACGAGGCGTACGACCTCTTCCTCGACCTCGACGCCGACGAGGAGCAGATCGAGTTCCCCATCGTCTACGCGTGTGCACGCGACGGCGTGGCCTCGCTGACCAAGCCGGAGGACGGCACCGTCCCGGCCGACAGCGACAGCCTGGAGCCGTTCTTCTCCACGATCCTGTCGCACGTCCCGGCTCCGGAGTACGACGACGCCGCCCCGCTCCAGGCGCACGTCACCAACCTGGACGCCGACAACTTCCTCGGCCGTATCGCGCTGCTCCGCGTCGAGCAGGGCGAGCTGCGCAAGGGGCAGACCGTCACGTGGATCAAGCGTGACGGCACGATGTCCAACGTCCGCATCACCGAGCTGCTGATGACCGAGGCGCTCACCCGCAAGCCCGCCGAGAAGGCCGGCCCCGGTGACATCTGTGCCGTCGCCGGTATCCCGGACATCATGATCGGTGAGACCCTCGCCGACCCCGAGAACCCGATCGCGCTGCCGCTGATCACGGTCGACGAGCCGGCGATCTCGATGACCATCGGTACGAACACCTCGCCGATGGTCGGCCGCGGCGGGACCGGCAAGGGCGCCGAGAACAAGGCCGTGGTCAAGGACCGCAAGGTCACCGCCCGCCAGGTCAAGGACCGTCTGGACCGCGAGCTGATCGGTAACGTCTCGCTGCGGGTGCTCGACACCGAGCGCCCGGACGCCTGGGAGGTCCAGGGTCGTGGTGAGCTCGCGCTCGCCATCCTGGTCGAGCAGATGCGCCGTGAGGGCTTCGAGCTGACCATCGGCAAGCCGCAGGTGGTCACGCAGGTGATCGACGGCAAGGTTCACGAGCCGGTCGAGCGCATGACGATCGACGTCCCCGAGGAGCACATGGGCGCGGTCACGCAGCTCATGGGCGTCCGCAAGGGCCGGATGGACAACATGTCCAACCACGGTTCGGGCTGGGTGCGTCTGGAGTTCGTCGTGCCGTCCCGCGGTCTCATCGGGTTCCGGACCGAGTTCCTCACCGGCACCCGTGGCACCGGCATCGCGCACTCGATCCACGAGGGCCACGAGCCCTGGTTCGGCGTGCTGACGACCCGTAACAACGGCTCGCTGGTCGCCGACCGCTCCGGCTCCGTCACCGCGTTCGCGATGACGAATCTCCAGGAGCGCGGCGTGCTCTTCACCGAGCCGGGCACCGAGGTGTACGAGGGCATGATCGTCGGCGAGAACTCGCGCGCCGACGACATGGACGTGAACATCACCAAGGAGAAGAAGCTCACCAACATGCGGTCGGCCGCGGCCGACTCGTTCGAGGCGATCGTCCCGCCGCGCAAGCTCTCCCTGGAGCAGTCCCTGGAGTTCTGCCGCGACGACGAGTGCGTCGAGGTGACCCCGGAGGCCGTGCGCATCCGCAAGGTGAACCTGGACGCCCGCGAGCGCGCCCGCTCCGCGAGCCGCGCCAAGCACGGCTGATCGGTGGGCTCTTAGTCCGTCTTGGCTCAAGGAGTGGCCTCAACAGTCCATGCGTTCCTTGGCTTTCGGTCACGTTGCGGTCCGCTTACGACCTCTGGTCGGCGTGGGCCGCGACGGTTAGTCTCACGCGGAGCCCGTCCCCGTTTTATCGGGGCGGGCTCCGGTGCGTTTCCCGGGGTCCAATCTGATGGACCGAGGGATAACCCTATGTCAACCCGGTTATTTGATCTCGGTGTCCGGTTATCGGTTATCCATCACCGCAAGTTGTGTTAACAGTCCGTTTCGGGTGTGTCTGTCTGGGCTGATTTTGTCCAGATTTCGGGTCTACTCGGGTGGATGATGTGACCAAAATGAGACTCCTTAAGTGTGGTTTACAGCTCTGGGTTACTTAATAGTTGGGTCCGTTGAGCTCGGGTCAATGGGTCATGCGCGTTGGGGAGCGCCGACTCACGAGCACACTCAGGGCAGGTACTCTCTCCGGCGCCAATGGCGCCGGTGGGGTTCTTCATGCCCCCAATGGTGAATCAGTGGACTCATGAGGAGGAACCCATGCGTGGTGCCAAGAGCGCCAAGTGGGTCGCGGGGGCAATTGTCGTCGCGCTGGCTGCTACTGCCTGCGGCGGCAGCGACAACGACAGCAACGAAGACGGTGCGGGCGCTACCGACCCGAAGGGAATCTTCTCGGTCGACGTCGGCGAGCCGCAGAACCCCCTGCAGCCGGCCAACGCGAAGGAGTCGAACGGGTCCAAGGTGATCCGTGCGCTCTTCTCCCAGCTCGTCGACTTCGACGACGAGGGCAAGGTCATCCTCGAGAACGCCGAGTCGATCGACAGCACCGACAACAAGACCTGGACCGTCAAGCTCAAGGACGGCTGGAAGTTCCACAATGGCGAGGCCGTGACCGCCAAGTCCTATGTGGACGCCTGGAACTGGGCCGCCAACATCAAGAACAACCAGACGAACAGCTTCTGGTTCGCCGACATCAAGGGCTTCGCGGACGTCCACCCGGAAAAGGGTGACCCGAAGGCCGAGACCATGTCGGGTCTGAAGGTCGTCGACGACAAGACCTTCACCATCGAGCTGTCCTCGTCGATTCCGTACTTCGAGTACAAGCTCGGCTATGACGTCTGGTCCCCGCTCCCCTCCGGCTTCTTCAAGGACCCCGAGGGCTACGGCGAGAAGCCGGTCGGCAACGGCCCCTACCAGTTCGTCTCGTGGGAGCACAAGAAGCAGATCGAGGTCAAGACCTACGCCGACTACCAGGGCGACGACAAGCCCAAGAACGGCGGTGTGATCTTCAAGAACTACACCACCGTCGAGGCCGGTTACCAGGATCTGCTCTCCAACAACCTGGACATCATCCGCCAGATCGGCCCGAAGGACCTGCCCAAGCGCAAGTCCGACCTGGGTGACCGCGCGATCGACCAGGACTACAACGCCGTCCAGTCCATCGTCCCGGTCCGCTACGTCAAGCAGTGGAAGGACATCGACCCCAAGGTCCTGCAGGGCCTGTCGATGGCGATCGACCGCGACACCATCACCAAGACGGTCCTCAACGGCACCCGTGAGCCCGCGACCGGCTTCGTCGCCAAGGGTGTCGCCGGCTACGACCCCGACATCGGCGGGGACGTCTTCAAGTACGACGCGGCCAAGGCCAAGGCGCTCATCGAAGAGGGCGGCGGCGTTCCGGGCAACAAGATCTTCATCCAGTTCAACGCGGATGGCGGTCACAAGGAGTGGGTCGAGGCGGTCTGCAACAGCATCCGCCAGGCCACCGGCGTCGACTGCGTCGGCGACTCCAAGCCCGACTTCCAGACCGACCTGGACGCGCGTGACGCCAAGGAGGTCAAGTCCATGTACCGCGGTGGCTGGGTGCAGGACTATCCCCTGAACGTCAACTTCATGCGCGACCTGTACGGCTCCAAGGCCGACGGCAACACCTCCGGCTTCGCCAGCAAGAAGATTGACGACCTGTTCAAGCAGGGCGACGCGGCGAAGGACCTGGACGCCGTCATCAAGGCGTACCAGGCTGCGGAGAAGGAGCTCATCAACGAGATGCCGGCCATCCCGCTCTGGTACTACAAGGCCAACGCGGGCTACTCCACCAACGTGTCGGACGTGAAGATCGACAACAACGGTGACCCGGTCCTGCAGGACGTCCTGGTCAAGAAGAAGTAATCGAGCAGATCGCACACCGGTGAGGGCCCCAGGCTGGGGCCGTCACCAGTACCGGCGGGGGGCCGGCGGATGCGACTCCGTACTGCGGAGCGCGCCCGCCGGCCTCCCGCTGCGACCGACATGGAGGAACCATGGGGCGCTACGTCGCGCGGCGACTGCTCCAGATGATCCCGGTGTTCATCGGGACGACCTTGCTGATCTTTTTGATGATGTACGCGCTGCCCGGTGATCCTGTGCGTGCGCTGTACGGCGAGCAGTCGATCGACCCCGCACAGATCGCGAGGATCAAGGCGGACTACGGACTCGACCAGCCGATCATCAAGCAGTACCTGGACTACCTTCTGGGCGTGTTCCAGGGCGACTTCGGCACTCAGATCGCCAGCCGCAGACCGGTCGCCGATGTCATCGGCGAGGCGTTCCCGGTCACCATCCGGCTGACCATCATCGCCTTCGTCTTCACCGTCGTCGTGGGTGTCTCGCTCGGGATCGTGGCGGGCATGCGGGCGGGCAAGAAGACCGACACGGGCGTCCTGGTCCTGACGCTGGCCCTGATCTCGGTGCCGTCCTTCGTGCTCGGCTTCGTCTTCCAGCAGATCTTCGCCACCTCGCTCGGCTGGACCACCCCGACCGTCCAGGACTCCCTGGACCCGTCCCAGTTGATCCTGCCGGGCACCGTGCTGGCGTCCCTCTCGCTCGCGTACGTCGCCCGGCTGACGCGTACGTCGATCGCCGAGAACATGCGCGCCGACTACATGCGCACCGCCGTCGCCAAGGGGCTGCCGCGCCGGCGCATCATCTCGATGCACCTGATGCGCAACTCGATGATCCCGGTGGTCACCTTCCTGGGCATCGATATCGGCAACCTGATGACCGGTGCGATCGTCACCGAGGGCATCTTCAACGTCCAGGGCGTCGGCAACCTCGTCTACCAGGCGCTCAGCCGTCGCGAGGGCGCCACGGTGGTGGGCATCGTCACGGTGATGGTGATCATCTACCTGTTCGTGAACCTGATCGTCGACCTGCTGTACGCGGTCCTGGACCCGAGGATTCGCTATGCCTGAGCTGGCACCCTCCAAGACCGACAGCACCGTCGCGGCAGCGGCGGCCACGACCCCGGACGCGGTCCTCGCGACCGAAGCCGGGGCCGCCACCGGCAAGCCGCGCAGTCTCGCCTCCGACGCCTGGCACGATCTGCGGCGCAGCCCGATGTTCCTGATCTCGTCGGGCCTGATCCTGCTGCTGCTGGTGATCGCGGTGCTGCCGGACCTGTTCATCCAGGGCAATGTCTCGCCGCGCGACGGAGATCTGTCCAAGCACTTCCTGCAGAAGCCCGAACTCGGCCAGGTTTTCTCCGCCGAGTGGCTCGGCTACGACCACCAGGGCCGCAGCATCTACGCGCGTATGCTGCACGGCACCCGCGCCTCGCTGATCGTCGGTATCGCGGTCACCGTGCTGGCGACCCTGTTCGGCGGCCTCTTCGGTCTCATCTCCGGCTACTTCGGCGGCTGGATCGACGCGGTGATCTCCCGGATCACCGATGTCTTCTTCGGCATTCCGTTCCTGCTCGGCGCCATGGTCGTCCTGAACACCTTCGCCAACCGCACGGTGTGGGTGGTCTCGCTGGCGCTGGCATTCCTCGCCTGGACCACGATCACCCGCGTCATGCGCGGCGCTGTGATCACCGTCAAGCAGGCGGACTATGTGGTCGCGGCCAGGGCGCTCGGCGCCGGCACCTGGCGAATCCTGCTCAAGCACATCCTGCCGAACGCCGTCGCCCCGGTGATCGTCGTCGCCACCATCGCGCTCGGCGGGTACATCACCGCCGAGGCCACGCTGGCCTTCCTGGGTATCGGTATCACCGGCGAGATCTCGTGGGGCCAGGACATCTCGGCGGGCAAGGACTACCTGCGCAACGCGCAGTTCGTCCTGTTCTTCCCGGCCGCGATGCTGAGCGTCACCGTCCTGGCATTCCTCATGTTCGGCGATGCGGTACGCAACGCCCTCGACCCCAAGCTGCGCTGAGGGAGGCGTACATGACCATCATCGACAAGACGGCCGACGTTCCCGCGCCGCGCCCGGCGGACGACTTCGACGGCCCGCTCCTCGAAGTCCGCGATCTGCACGTGGAGTTCAAGACCCGCGACGGCGTCGCCAAGGCCGTCAACGGCGTGAACTACACCGTCAGCGCGGGCGAGACCCTAGCCGTGCTCGGTGAGTCCGGCTCCGGCAAGTCCGTGACCGCGCAGGCGATCATGGGCATCCTCGACATGCCGCCGGGGCGGATCCCCAAGGGGGAGATCCTCTTCCGCGGCGAGGACATGCTGAAGCTGAACGAGGAGGAGCGGCGGCAGATCCGCGGCCGGAAGATCGCGATGATCTTCCAGGACGCGCTGTCCTCCCTCAACCCGGTGCTCTCCGTGGGCTACCAGCTCGGCGAGATGTTCCGCGCCCACCAGGGGATGTCCAAGAAGGACGCCAAGGCGAAGGCGATCGAGCTGATGGACCGGGTACGCATCCCGGCCGCGGCCGCACGCGTGGGCGACTATCCCCACCAGTTCTCCGGCGGTATGCGCCAGCGCATCATGATCGCCATGGCGCTGGCCCTGGAGCCGGACCTGATCATCGCCGACGAGCCGACCACCGCGCTGGACGTGACGGTCCAGGCCCAGGTGATGGACCTGCTCGCGGAACTCCAGCGCGAGTACAACATGGGCCTGATCCTGATCACCCACGACCTGGGTGTCGTCGCGGACGTCGCCGACAAGATCGCCGTGATGTACGCGGGCCGGATCGTCGAGACCGCCCCGGTGCACGAGCTCTACAAGCGCCCCGCGCACCCCTACACCCGCGGCCTGCTCGACTCCATCCCGCGCCTGGACCAGAAGGGCCAGGAGCTGTATGCGATCAAGGGTCTGCCGCCCAACCTGACCCGCATCCCGTCCGGTTGTGCCTTCAACCCGCGCTGCCCCAAGGCGCAGGACATCTGCCGTACGGACATTCCGCAGCTGTTCTCGGTCACCGAGCGGGACGGCGGCGAGCTGGTCGGCCGCGGCAGCGCGTGCCACTTCTGGGAGGAGACGATCCATGGCTGAGCTCAAGAAGACCGACGAGCCGCAGGACGCCGCGGACGCGACTCCTCAGATCTCCGAGGTGGACGTCGTCGACGCCCACTCCGAGACGGAAGCGGTCGCCGCCATCGAGGCCCCCGTCGAGCGCGGTGAGCCGATCCTTCAGGTGCGCAACCTGGTCAAGCACTTCCCGCTGACCCAGGGCATCCTGTTCAAACGGCAGATCGGCGCGGTCAAGGCCGTGGACGGGGTCTCCTTCGACCTCCACCAGGGCGAGACTCTGGGCATCGTCGGTGAGTCCGGCTGCGGCAAATCGACCGTGGCCAGGCTGCTGATGACCTTGGAGACCGCGACCGCGGGCGAGGTCTTCTACAAGGGCCAGGACATCACCAAGCTGTCCGGGCGCGCGCTGAAGGCCGTACGCCGCAACATCCAGATGGTGTTCCAGGACCCGTACACCTCCCTGAACCCCCGGATGACGGTCGGCGACATCATCGGCGAGACCTTCGAGATCCACCCCGAGGTGGCCCCGAAGGGCGAGCGTCGCCGCAAGGTGCAGGATCTGCTGGACGTCGTCGGGCTCAACCCGGAGTACATCAACCGGTACCCGCACCAGTTCTCCGGCGGTCAGCGCCAGCGCATCGGCATCGCCCGCGGCCTCGCGCTCAACCCCGAGATCATCATCTGCGACGAGCCGGTGTCGGCCCTGGACGTCTCCGTCCAGGCGCAGGTCATCAACCTGATGGAGAAGCTCCAGGACGAGTTCAACCTGTCCTACATCTTCATCGCCCACGACCTGTCGATCGTCCGGCACATCTCCGACCGGGTCGGCGTGATGTACCTCGGCAAGATCGCAGAGATCGGCACGGACACGCAGATCTACGATCACCCGACGCACCCGTACACCCAGGCGCTGCTGTCGGCGGTTCCGGTGCCGGACCCGGACGCGCGCGAGGGCCGCGAGCGGATCATCCTCACCGGCGATGTGCCGTCCCCGGCGAACCCGCCGTCCGGCTGCCGCTTCCGCACTCGCTGCTGGAAGGCCCAGGACAAGTGTGCCGAGGAGGTCCCGCTCCTAGCGGTTCCCGAGAGCTTCAAGGGCTTGGACTCCCCGGTGGCGCACGAGTCGGCGTGCCACTTCGCGGAGGAGAAGGACGTCGTGCACGCCGTCTGATGTGTGATCCGCGGGTTCGTACGACCTGGCTGGTTCCCGGCATTGTCACTTGATGCCGGGAGCCGGCCTTTTCCGATATGTGCGGCTATGCGCGGCTGGGTGCGGCGCTCCGTGCGGAGAGCGTTTCGGTGAGGGGAGCGGACGATGCTGCATCACATCGAGCTGTGGGTGCCCGATCTGCGACGTGCGGTGGAGTCGTGGGGGTGGCTGCTGGAACGGCTCGGCCACACCCCGTACCAGGACTGGCCCGACGGCCGGAGCTGGCGCCTCGGCGAGACGTACCTGGTGGTCGAGCAGTCCCCCGCCCTGACCCGAGCCAAGCACGACCGCCTCCTCCCCGGCCTCAACCACCTCGCCTTCCACGTCCCTTCACGACCGGCTCTGGACACGCTGGTCGCCGACGCTCCGGAACACGGGTGGTCTCTGCTGTTCCCGGACCGGCACCCGTTCGCGGGCGGGCCCGAGCACTGTGCCGCGTATCTGGAGAACGCGGACGGGTTCGAGGTGGAGCTGGTGGCCACGTAGGCCGCGTCGACCTCCGCTGGGGCAGCCGCCTCCTGATCGGCACTCCAAAAGAAATTCTGCAAAAATACTTTTGGAAAGTCTGTCGGGCGCCCTACCCTCCCTTCATGGTCGGCGAAGAGCAGAAACGCGTTCTCGATCCGGAGCAGGACGCGGCAGCCCTGAAGGCTCTGACGCACCCTCTGCGTATCCGGCTGCTGGGGCTGCTGCGGCAGGACGGCCCGGCCACCGCGAGTGAACTCGCGCTCAGGACCGGTGAGTCGTCCGCTTCCACCAGCTATCACCTGCGGGTTCTGGCGAAGTACGCGTTCGTCACGGAGGCCGAGCACCGGGACGGACGGGAGCGTCGCTGGCAAGCGGCGCACTCCGTGACCTCGTGGAGCAACAAGGCCATGGAAGCGTCGCCGGGCAGCCGCGCCTTCGTCAGTTTGTCGCGCAGGCGCCAGATCGAGCACCTGGAGGCTTCTCTCGTCCGGCACGAGGCCGACATCGCGGACGGGCGGCTGGGCCAGGAGTGGGGGGAGCCGTCCGGGATCAACGACCTGATGCCCCGCCTGACCCCCGAGTCGCTCACCGAACTCTGGGACGTGCTCGGCCGCAAGCTGGAGGAACTGACCACTCGTGATGCGGAGGATCCGCGCGCGACGCAGGTCGTGTTCCTCACCGCCGGGCTCCCTCTCGCACCGCGCGAGCCCGACGCGGAGCCGGAGACCGATGCCCCGGCGGGCATGGCCGCCTCTGTGGGTACAGAGGCCGGGGACGCGCCTGTCGAGGACGCGTCTGCCGAGGGCGCGTCATGACCAAGACGACGTCGGACTTACGCACCGCACGCCGCCGCTACGCCACGGTCTGCCTTCTCTTCTGGCTGCCGCTGGGACTGACCATCGCTCCCCTGGTCCTGCTGTTCACCGAGCGCGGCATGACCCTGGCGGCCATCGCGGGCTTCTTCGCCGCGCACTCCCTCACCGCCGCCGTGCTGGAACTGCCCACTGGAGGACTGTCCGACGTCCTCGGACGCCGCGTTGTCCTGGCCGCCGCCGGTCTGCTGAACCTGGCCGCCTTGACTCTCGTGGGCCTGGGCACTGTTCCCTGGCTGCTCGGCCTCGGAATGGCCCTGATGGGAGCGGGCCGCGCTCTGTCCAGCGGGCCGGCCGAAGCCTGGTACGTCGACACCGTCCAGGCGCACTCCGGCCCCGGCGCCGAACTGCGCACCGGACTGGCCCGCGGCGGCTCGGCGACATCGGCCGCGCTCGCAACGGGCACCCTGCTCGGCGGCGCCGTTCCCTGGCTGCTCGGACTCGGTCCCGACGTCGGCGCCCGGCTGAGCGGCGCGACGTCCGGGCTGGTGCTCCCGCTCTCCATCCCCCTGCTGCTGGGCGCGGCGGTTGAGGTCGCCTTCGTGCTGTACGTCCTGACCGCCCTGCGCGAGCCGCCCCGGCCGAGGACCACCTTGCGCGACGTACTCCGAGGCATCCCGGCAACCGTCGTGGGCGGACTGCGTCTGGGCGCACGCGACGCGCTGGTCCGCCGGGTGCTCCTCAGCGCGGGCGCCGCCGGCGGTGCCCTGGCCGTGATCGAACTGCTCACGCCCGGACGTGCCGCGGCTCTCACCGGCGCATCGGAGTCGGGGGCGGTGCTCTTCGCCGCACTCGCCTGTGCCGGATTCATCTGCTCCGGTATCGGCAGCCAGTTCGCACCGCTCACCGCACGGCTCGCGGGCAGCGGCGAGCGTGCGGTCATGGTGGGCCTCGGCATCAGCGCGAGCGGCCTGCTTCTGCTCGGCGCCACCGAGGTGTCCACAGGAGTGGGGTCCCTGGTCCTCGCGGCCGTCGGCTTCGGGCTGGTCTACCTCGGGTTCGGCGCGGCGGGGCCGAACAAGAACGACCTCCTGCACCGCCGTGTGACGAGTTCCGGCCGTGCAACCGCGCTGTCCGTCCAGTCCCTCGCCCTCCAACTGGCGGGAGCTCTCGCAGGCTTGATCGTGGGCGTCCTTCCGCCCGGCCCGCTGCCCTGGTTGCTGGGAGGCGCCGCGATGCTGGCAGGAGCCCTCCTGTGGATTCATCGCGGCGGGTCCGCACCCCCGACCCGGACGCCCGGGACGGCTCCGCTCGCGCACTCTCACGTGCGTGACCGCACCCCCTGATGCGCTCTCAGTGACGCACGAGGCTCTGCTCTCAGTGACGCACCAGACAGAACGGATGCCCCGCCGGATCGGCATAGACGCGCCAGCTCCGGCCGGCGGAACCGTCGTCGAGTACCGTCGCTCCCCGAGCCAGTACCTCCTCCTGGGCCCGGTCCAGGTCCGGGACACCGAAGTCCAGGTGGAACTGCTGAGGCCGGGCGGGGTCCGGCCACCGTGGCGGCAGATAGTCCGTTGCCCGCTGGAAGGCGAGGACGAGGCCGGACGGCGTATGCAGGGTCGCCCAGTCGTCGCTGAGTGCCCACCGTCGGTCCTGTTGGTTGACGGTTCCGCCGAGCAACGACTGGTAGAACTCGGCGAGTTCAGCCGGATCAGAGCAGTCCAGAACCACGCATTGCAGGTCAGCGATCACGGACAGATCCTAAGCGGCCACCAGAGCGGATCCGCCCGCTTAATCGTTCGACAGCGGAACCGGCGGCCGGGATGCTTCACCCCGATGACTCGAACCGATACGCCTCCCACGTGGGACGAGCGCACACAGCTGGCCACCTTCCTCGACTACGCGCGCGACACCGCCCGGGCCAAGTGCGAGGGCTTCTCCGCGGAGAACGCCCGCGCGGCGCCGCTGCCCGGCTCCCCGCTGATGACCCTGTGCGGGCTGATCAGCCATCTGCGCTGGGTGGAGTACTGGTGGTTCCAGGTGGTGTTCCTCGGTGAGGAGGACGACGGTCCCTGGACGGACGAGGACCCCGACCGGGAGATGCGCATCGCGGTCGACATCCCGCTCGCGGACCTCCTCGCGGAGTACGAGGCACAGAGCGCCCGCTACCGCGAACTGGTGGCCTCCCACGACCTGGAGACGACGGCGAAGCGCTCGATCCGCGACGGCCGGCACGTGAACCTGCGCTGGGTCGTCCTGCACCTGATCGAGGAAACCGCCCGCCACAACGGCCACTTGGACGTCGTACGGGAACTGGTGGACGGACACACCGGTGTCTAGAGCCTCCGGAAAAGACATACAGGACGTCCGGAACAGGGAAAAGGAGACAGCCAGTTGAATCCCACGATCCGCCACATCACTTTCGACTGCACGGGAGACCCGTACGACCTCGGGCTCTTCTGGAGCGAGCTCCTCGGACGGCCGCTGGCCGAGGACGACAAGCCCGGTGACCCGGAGGCATTGATCGCTGATCCCGACGGCGGGCCGGGCCTTCTCTTCGTACGGGTCCCGGAGGGCAAGTCCGCCAAGAACCGCATCCATTTCGATCTCCAGCCGAAGGGACGCACCCGAGCGGAAGAGGTCGACCGGGCGCTCGCCCTCGGCGCCCGCCGGCTCGCGGACCGCACACGGCCCGACGGCAAGGGTTGGGTCACCCTGATCGACCCCGAGGGCAACGAATTCTGTGTCGAACGGGGGGATCTGGACCAGGTGACGGACACTGCGGCAGGCTCCGCCGAGTAGCGCGCCGAGATGTCCTCCTCACTCTCACTCCGCCTGGAAAAGATCACCCCGGACAACGTGGAGGCCGCGATCGACCTGACGGTCCGGCCCGACCAGGAGCGGTTCGTGGCTCCGGTGATGAAGTCGCTGGCCGAGGCCTATGCGCAGCCGGACGTCGCCTGGCCTCGCTTGATCTTCGACGGCGACGACCTTGTCGGCTTCGTGATGGCCTTCTTCGACGTCCGCTTCGACCCGGAGAACCCGGACGACCGTCCTCGCTCCGGCCTGTGGCGGCTGAACATCGCCGACGGGCACCAAGGACGTGGGTACGGCCGCTTCGCCGTGGAGTCCGTGTGCGAGGAGATCCGCCGGCGCGGTCAGTCGCGCGTCACGGTGACCTGGGCGCAGGGGGCGGGCGGACCGGAGCCGTTCTACCTCAAGCTCGGATTCCGCCTCACTGGTGAAACGAGCGGAGACCAGGTTGTCGGCGAACTGGACCTGCCCTCGGCCTGAGGCCGGTTTACGGCCTCCGCCTTCGGTGCGGATGCGTCCGCCGGGCAGCGGCCCGGTGCCAGCTTCCAGTTCCGTGATCCCCCGGCGCACGGTGGTCTCGCTGACGGCCGCTGTCCGGGCTGCGGCGCGCACCCCGCCGTGGCCAAGCAGCAGTGCCTCGGCCGCCACCCCACCGCCGGACGCCGCTGTCCGCGTTCAGATGGGGCAGCAACACCGCGAAACGGCGGTCGACTTGGGACAGCATCTCCTCGTTGATCGCCATACCAGGCCAACGAGCCGCTGACCGCGAGGCAACAGTTTGATCCTTGACGGCTTCACAAAACGGCCAACGTTTTGGACGCGCTGCCGAAGTCGGCCCAGCCCGCGGCCAAGCGCGATGCAGGAGATCTACGATGCCGAGGACAAGGGGCACGCGGCCAGGGCCGTCCGCGATTTCGAGCGCGCCTACCAGATGAATTACCCCAGAGTCGTCCAGCGGATCACGGACGACGAGGGCGAGTTGCTGGCGTTCTTCGACTTCCCCACCGAGCACTGGATCCATCTGCGCACCGCAAATCCGATCGAGTCGACCTTCGCCACGGTCCCGTTGCGGACGAAGGTCACCAAGGGTGCTGGCAGCCGGGAGCTGCCCTCGCCGTGGCCTTCAAGCTGATCGAATCGGCTCAGGCCCGCTGGTGCGCGGTCAACGCACCCCATCTTGTGGCGCTGGTGCCGGCAGGCGCCTGTTTCGAACGCGGCCACCTGGTCGAGCGTCCCGAGGAGGCCGCCGTGTGAATGGCCTCAACGGTGCCGATGACTGTTCCGCCGAGGACGAGCACCAGCGATTCGCCCGCTACCTGCATGAGCTGGCCGTCGTCCGCGACGAAGACGAAGCCGATCTGGTGACCAGAATCCTGCGCGACTCGGACACGACGATGGCGCGGCTCGCGAGGACGAAGGGCTGCGCTGGTGGCAGTGCTTCGTTGATCGCATTGAGAGCCTGGGGGCGTAGGTCATCGGGAAGTTCATCGAAGCCGTCGAGCAGTGGCAGGACGAGCCTCTCACGCAACAACATAGAGGCAAGGCTGCTGTCGCTGTGAGGCTGCGGAGCGGGCACACGCAGGCCCGGATAGTCCGCTTCGAGACGCTCGTGCATCCAGGCCAAGAGGTCATGACGGGCCGGGTTGAAGGACGCGAGAGGAAAGATCACCGGTACGGGGGCACCGGGCTTCCTCTCGTCGAGCAGCCCGAGCAGGAGGGTGAGCAGGAGCATTGATTTACCCGCGCCGGGCTCACCGAGCACCAGCAACCGTCGTCCCGGAGCGCGCCGCGTGAAGACTTCGGTGATATCCGCATTCGTCCCGGCTAGAGCCGCCGGGTTGCGGGCAGGGACAGGTGCGGCGCCGCCACGGGTAGCCTGCCTGCGCAGCAACTCCCAGTCCTCGACCAGATCGGCTTCAGCAGGACGCCAGGACACCGGCAAAGGGTAGGGATCATTGAGCCGCCGTACCCGGGCCTCGGCTTCCCACTGGGTGCGGACGGCCGAAACCAATCCGTCGGCAATACCGCCCGGCATCATCCCAGTGGTGTGCTCGGCACGGTCTGCCCGGTAGGAGTGCCAGGAAACGATCAGTGAGGCCGAACCCAGCACTAGTCCGATCCCACTGAACCCGAAACTGAGCACTCCGGCCAGCTCATCAGTCTCCAACTCACCAGCCCGGACCTTGCCCACGGTCCAGAGCAGCCCCCATGCTCCAACGACTGCCGAAAGTCCCCCCAGCGCCCAAAGCGCGCGCTGAGGGAGCGGATTCCCCCTGTGCATGGCTTACATCATGCCGACTCAGGTTCGGGTGAATGACGAGAGGATTCCGAATTCACCGCATCGGATGAGCCTGAACTCGACGCAGGCGTCTGTCGTACGAGCGGACTCCTCTGCTCCTCTCGAGCAACGGATAACCTCCTTAGACATCACAGGAGGTCAGCCTCCTCGTGTTGGATGAGGCCGACCAGGTCACTGGCCGGGCGCTGCAAGCCTTGCGGCTGCCTGCGACAGAGCGTGACCGTGCGCAGGGTCCCTGAGGCGCTCGCGCTCCTGACCCGAGGACTTCAGCCAATCGACAAGCCGTGAGCGGCGACTTTCGGGACGGCCCTTTAGGGACGTTGTCGGCCAAGCCTCTCTGGCGAGGCACCAACTGTGAAAAGTACCCATGACGGCGCTGTGCGCCGGCACCGTAGCGGGATGAGAATCCGGGGCGCGTAACGGCTTTTGGCCGGTGGGTGGTTGGCTTCTGTGCGCGGGTTGAGTGCTCTGTGGCGCCGTTCG